>NZ_CP116871.1:1251086-1563857 GCF_031885415.1 Microbacterium forte | reverse complement strand
CGATCGAGGATCAGGTCGCGCTCGCCCGCGAAGTGCACGAACGTGACCGCATCTCGGCGCAGGACGTCGCGGTAGCTGCGCTTCAGGGCCGAGCAGGTGACGATGCCGGGCTCGCCGGCCTCGATGCGCTCGTCGATCCATTCGGCGATGAGGTCGAGCCACGGCCAGCGGTCGTCGTCGTCGAGCGCATGGCCAGCGGCCATCTTGGCGACGTTCGCCTCGGGGTGCAGATCGTCGCCTTCTTCGAAGGCCCAGCCGAGGCGTCCGGCGAGCATGGCGGCGACGGTCGATTTGCCGGTGCTGGCGACGCCCATGAAGACGAGGACGGGTGCGTTGACGGACATCATGGCGCGCTCAGACGAAGAGGCTCAGGACGAGGACCCCGGCCAGACCGGTGACCGAGATGAGGCATTCGAGCACCGTCCACGACTTCAGAGTCTGCGGGATGCTGAGGCCGAAGTACTCCTTGATGAGCCAGAAGCCCGCGTCGTTGACGTGCGACAGGAACACCGATCCCGAGCCGATCGCGAGCACGAGCAGCGCGACCATGGGCGAGTCGAGGGTCTCGGTGAGCGGCTGCAGGATGCCGGCGGCGGTGATCGTCGCGACGGTCGCCGACCCGGTGGCGATACGGATGACCACGGCCACCAGCCAGGCGAGGATCAGCACCGAGACCGAAGACCCGGAGACGAACTCGGCGATCACGTTGCCGATGCCGGTGTCGACCAGCACCTGCTTGAACCCGCCACCAGCGCCGACGATCAGCAGGATGCCGGCGATCGGGCCGAGCGACGACCCCACGATGTCGTTGATCTTCGTGCGGTCGAAGCCGGCGCCGCGTCCGAGGATGAAGAAGCCGGCGAGCACGGCGATGAGCAGTGCGATGACCGGCGTGCCGAGGAAGTCGAGAGCGAGCTTCCAGGGGGCATCCGACCCCGAGGCCGAGATGTCGGCGACAGCCTTGGCGAGCATGAGGAACACGGGCAGCAGGATGCTGAAGAGCGTGGCTCCGAACGACGGGCGCCGACGCTGCTCTTGTCCTTCGTCCTCTTCGGTGACGAACAGCTCGGGCACCGGCACATCGACCCAGCGCTCCGCGAAGCGTGCGAACAGGGGGCCCGAGATGATCACGGCCGGGATCGCCACGATCACACCGAAGGCGAGGGTGAGGCCGAGGTTGGCACCGAGCGCGTCGATCGCCGCGAGAGGACCGGGGTGCGGCGGCACGAGGCCGTGCATGGCGGAGAGGCCCGCAAGCGTCGGGATCGCGATGCGCATGAGCGGCGCACCGGAGCGGCGTGCGACGAGGATGATGACCGGCACGAGGAGCACGAGGCCGACCTCGAAGAACATCGGAAGGCCGATGACGGCGCCGATGAGTCCCATCACCCAGGGCAGCGAACGCGCGCTGGCGCGGCTGACGAGCGTGTCGACGATGCGGTCGGCGCCGCCGGAGTCGGCGAGGAGCTTTCCGTAGATCGCGCCGAGTGCGATCAGGATGCCGACTCCGCCCATGGTGGTGCCGAAGCCCGTCGAGAAGCTGGTGACGGACGCGGCGATGTCCATGCCGGCGATCGCACCTGTGGCGAGCGCGCCGATGGTGAGCGACAGGAAGGGATGCAGCTTCACCCAGGTGATGAGGACGATGATGATCGCGATCCCCAGCACGGCGGCGGTGATCAGCTGACCGGCGGGGCGGTCGGGGGCTGCGGTGTCGGCGGCTGCCATCATGAGCGCGTCGGCGGCGGGGGTGAAGAGTGCCATGAGCTTCCTTGATCCGGGCGTGGTTTACGACCTTATGCCGTACATAATAAGCACGCATACCACGTCATGCGCAACATAAACGAAACAATCGTGTGAGACGTCCCACGTCACGCAGTCGCGACCGGCATACTCGACATATGACCGTCGCCGGCCCCGCAAGCCCCGTCCACGACTCGCTCGTTGCCGAGCTCGGTCGCGCGATCGTCGATGGCGAGCACCCCCCGGGCTCGCGCATGCTCACAGTCGAGCTCGCCAGCGAAAGAGGTGTCTCACGCTCCGCGGCGCGGGAAGCAGTGCGAGTCCTCGAGTCCTTCGGCTTGGTCTGGGTGCGTCGCAAGTCGGGAGTCGAGGTGCGGCCTCGCGCCGATTGGAACGTCTATGCCCCTGAGGTGATCGCGTGGCGCCTCGCAGGACCGGGCCGCGACGAACAGCTGCGCGAGCTCAGCCAGCTGCGCTCCGTCATCGAGCCACTCGCTGCCGGCCTCGCTGCAGGAACGGCCACCTCCGAGCAGAAGGTCGACCTCGTGTCGCTCGTCGTCGCGATGGGGCAAGAAGACCACGAGGCCGATCGCGAGCGCTATCTGACAGCCGACATCCGATTCCACAGGCTCCTCCTGGAGGCCTCGGGCAACGGGATGCTCGCCGCGCTCGGCGGCACGGTGGAGGCGGTCCTCCGCGGGCGCACCGCTCATTCCCTCATGCCTCACGTGGCCGACCAGAACGCGGTGCAGTGGCATCGCGATGTCGCGTTCGCAGTGGCGAGCGGCGACGCGGATGCGGCGGCTGTCGCCATGCGCAACATCGTCTCGGAAGCTGACGAGGCCATGCAGCGCGCCGCTGAGTAGTCCGACCGGCTGCGTCGGTGTCTCGGGAGGCGGGGAGTTGAAGACCGCCTGAGAGTCAGGATCATAAGGGGGGCGCACGCAGCGCGCGCCTGTCCGAGCACTCACCCCGGCCGCTGCAGGGGTCTCGTGATGGCGATGTGCGGACGCAGGCGGCTGAGGGGTTCATAGACTGGTCGGATGCGAGCGCTCACCGAGGCAGACATCCGTGCGTCCTTCGTCAACGCGGATGCGGACGAGCTGAGAGTCATGGAGATGCCCCTCGATCTGGTGCTGATCGACTGGGACTACCTCGACTTCTTCGCATGGCGCGATCCGAGCGCTGGGCGCCGCGGCTACGTCCTCACCCAGCACGACGGGGAGATCTTCGGAGTCGTCCTCCGAGTCTCCGACCCCGGCCGCGGGCGTTCGGGCATGTGCAACATCTGCCACACGATGCAGCCCGGAAACCAGGTCGCGCTCTTCTCGGCCCGGCGAGCCGGCGAGGCCGGGATGCGCGGAGATTCAGTGGGAACCTACATCTGCGCTGATCTCTCGTGCCACGAGAACGTGAGGCTCGCACACCCCCTCGCCCCCAGCGAGGTGCTGGCACCCGGACAGGTGGACATGCGCCTCGACGGCACTCGACGGCGTATGGAGGCTTTCACCAAGCGGGTGCGGGACGAGCGCTGATCGCGGTTAGCCTGGTGGCCAACGTCCTGTGCTCGAAGGAGAAGCCATGAACGATGCCATCCTGTTCGCCGTCGTTGAGGGGCTGGCCAGGCTCACGCTGAACCGCCCCGCGAGGCTCAACGCGTTCAACGCCGATCTCGCGTACGCCTGGCGGGATGCGACGGCAGAGGCCACGTCACGGTCGGACGTCACGGCGATCCTGATCGACGCGGCGGGTCCCGCGTTCTGCGCGGGTGGCGACGTGATCGACATGGCGACGACGATGGGGTCGGCCGACGACATCACCGCGCTCGCCGAAGTCATCAACACCGGCATCCGCTCCCTGACGGAGTCCGCAGTGCCCGTGGTCGCCGCGGCGCATGGCACGACGGCGGGCGGTGGACTCGGCATCCTTCTCAGCAGTGACTACGCCGTCGTCGGATCGCGGTCTCGCCTCGGCAGTCTGTATGCGAACATCGGGCTGACCCCCGACCTCTCGGTCTCGGCCCAGCTCGCTCGAGCCGTCGGACAGCGTCGAGCGCTGCAGCTGGTGCTGCAGGACCGCCTGCTGTCGGCCGCCGAGGCGGTGGAGTGGGGCCTCGTCGCAGAGGCCGTCGAGGGGGCGGACTCCGCGGACGAAGCCGATCTCGTCCGAGCCCGTGCCGAGGAGGTCGCACGCTTCTGGCTTGCCGGGGCAGCGGAGGCCTACGGACACGCGAAGCGACTCGTCCGCTCGCAGCCCGAGCGGACGTTCGCAGAGCAGCTGAGCGAGGAGGCGCGGTCGATCGGGGCCGCCATGGCGACGCCGGACGCCCAGGCCCGGATCGCCGCCTTCGCCGCCTCCTCCGCACGCAAGAGCTGATCACTGCACGCGAGCCGGTTCGCCCCGATGTATCCACGGATCGCGCCGCCACTGCTGCCCTCGCGCCGGCGCATGCAAGGATGAACGCAACGCCGCCCAACGAGAGGAACGCGATGACGCAGCCGGAGATATCCCCGCAGCCCCCTGTGCCGATCGAGAAGAAGAACATGTCCCTCCTCATCAGAGGGGCGATCTGGATCGCCATCGGCGCGCTCATCGCCGCCGCACTCGTCTGCGTCGTGTGGGTGCTGGTCGGTGATCAGGACGGATTGATCGGCCGGGCCTTCCTCACGATCCTCCTGCTCGCCGCCTTCGCAGGCATCGCGATCCTCGAGGCAGGACTCGCACCGAACCGTCCCGACTGGCTCGCTCTGTCGAGCATGGTCAGCTGGATCGTCGCTCTGCTGGTCGGAGCCGTCAAGATCTGGCTGCCGGAGGACGATCAGTTCTTCACCGGCGCCGAGCGCTTCTTCCAGCTGCTCCTGGTCGTGGGAATCCTCCAACTCGCCCTGCTGCATGTGCGGCTGTTCACTCCGGCCGCCCAGCGGCACGTGACGACGTTCACCCGGATCATCTACATCGCGACGATCGTGTTCCTCGGTGGTCTTGTGGGCCTGCTGATCTTCTTCCTCACGTTCCCGAACACGTTCGACTACGGCGAGCTCTACTGGCGCATCGTCGTGGCGCTCACGATCCTCGCGGCGGTGGGGACCACGTTGATCCCCCTGCTGAACGCTCTGTTCGCTCCTCGCAAGCCTGCGGGCCCCCGGGCTGCCGATCACGGCGTCGCCGCCGCCCCCGCATGGCCGACGTATGCCGACGGTCGCACCCCGCTGCCCGTGCTGCCTGACGGCTCGCCGGACTGGAACGCCTACTACACCGGTCACCCGTCGGCTCAGCCTCCGCAGGCCCCCCAGCAGGCGCTGCCCGCACCTCCCGCCCCGCAGCCGTTCCCGGTCGCACCCTTCCCGACTGCCCCTGAGCCGTACTCGCAGACGCAGCCCGCGCCTCCGGCGCCGCAGGCGCCCGCTGCCTATCCGCCGGCTCCGCCGTTCCCGCCGCAGTGAGCCTCGAACTCGAGCTCGTCGACCTCGCCTCTCGGATCGCACGCGAGGCCGGCGACCTGGCGCGCTTGCGTCGCGCCGAGGGCGTGCACCTCGCCGCGACGAAGTCGACGCTCGCAGACATCGTGACCGACGCCGACCGCGAGGTCGAGATGCTCATCCGTGAACGGCTGCGGGCGGCTCGGCCGGGCGACGGCTTCCTCGGTGAGGAATCCGAGGCCGAACGGGGTGAGAGCGGAATCACCTGGGTCGTCGATCCGATCGACGGCACGGTGAACTACGCCTACGGGATTCCCTCCTACGCGGTGAGCATCGCGGCGGTGCGCGGCAGCGCTGTCGCGGGGGAGTGGGAGGCGCTCGCCGCGGCCGTCTACGCCCCGGCATCCGCAGAGATGTTCACCGCGGCGACGGGCCACGGCGCGTTTCTGGAAGAGGCGAGGCTTTCGGTCACGACCGAGACGCCGGCCGGTGCGCTGCTGGCGACCGGCTTCGGCTATGACCCGGCGACGCACGACGGCGACCTCGCCACAGTCCGCAGGATCATGCCGATCGCCAGGGATCTCCGACGCGCCGGTTCCGCCGCGCTGGACCTCGCGTTCGTGGCCGCCGGACGCCTGGACGGCTACTTCGAGCGCGGTCTGAAGCCCTGGGATCACGCGGCGGGCGCGCTGCTCGTCGTCGAGGCCGGAGGCAGCGTCTCGCTGATCGACCGAGACTCGACGAGACCCATGCTCATCGCGGGTGGAACCGAGGTCCACCGACGCGTGATCGATATTCTTCGCGATGAAACGTGAACGATTCATGGCATTCACAGGTGGATCAGGCTAGGGTTTATCCGATCGTTACTTTCATCGGCCCGAATCGGTGAAGGTCGTAAGCGCCCCCGAGCTTGACGTTTTAAACCCGAGAGAATCTGACTTGCCCTTCGAGAATCCCCAGGCTGCCTCTGCGCCCACGCGCCGGTCCAGCCGTCCCCGCACTGCGGCCTTCGAGGCCTCTGCGGCAGGAGTGACGGAAGCCGTCTCCGAAGCTGCACCCGTATCCGAATCTGCGTCCGTCGCATCCGAGACCCCGATGTCGCGCCGCGCCGCCCGCCAACGGCTGAACACCGCAGAGGTGCTCATCACGGCGACCGCCGTCGCCGCAGCGTCAGCAGCATCCGATTCCGCAGACGTCGTCGCGGTGAAGCCGACTGAGGCTCCCGAGGTCGTCGTCGAGCCGGTCGTGGAACCTGTCGTCGAGCCTGCGGCGATGCCCGCGATGGTCGAAGACGCTGATTCAGAGCCTCTGCGCGCCGAGCGCGACGACGCCGGTGACCGCCGTCCGAGCACCGATGACGCGTTCGAGACCGCGGCCCGCGCATTCCGTCGCGTCGCCTCGGAGAGCGCGTCCGAGCCGACAGTCGAGCCTGACGCCCCTGCGGCCGAAGAGACGCCTGTCGAGCACGTCGCCCGTCGTCGTCCATCGGCGCGCAAGTTCCTCACGGTCGGTGCGACCGTCGGTGTGATGAGCCTGGCTGGGCTCCTCGCGGTCGGAATGACCCTTCCGGCTGAGGCCGTCGCCGCAGTGCAGGGCTCGCCGTCGCTCGCGGCCACGTCTCTCGTCGCCGCATCGGGCTCCAAGTCGGCGGACAGCGCCGACGATGAGATCCAGGCCTTCGTCACGTCCTCCGACGTGCAGAACGAGTCGCTCGCGCGCTCCGACAGCTTCTCGACCGTCTCCCTGATCCAGGTGGCGTCCGAAGAGGGCATCAACTACTCCAACGAGGTCTTCACCAACGACGCAGAGGCCGCCATCCAGTGGCCCTTCAAGGTCGGCGTGGGGATGAGCTCGGGATACGGCATGCGCTGGGGTCGCCTGCACGAGGGCATCGACTTCGTCCCCGGCGAAGGTGCGCCCATCCAGGCGATCGCCGACGGCGTCGTGCGCACTGCCACCGAGCAGGGTGGCGCCTACGGCGTGACCGTCTACATCGACCACGTGATCGACGGACAGATCGTCACGAGCCACTACTCGCACATGCAGTACGGGTCGCTGCAGGTCACGGCCGGGCAGACCGTGAAGGTCGGCGACATCGTCGGGCACACCGGAAACACCGGCCGCTCGTACGGCGCGCACCTGCATTTCGAGATCATCATCAACGGCGGCACCATCGATCCGCTGCCGTGGCTGCGCGAGAACGCGGGTCGCACCTCGTATTGACACCTCGATTTCATGAGGACGCCACAGTGATGGTATTCTCGTGTGGTTGCCCCGCGAGGGGCAGCGCGCCCCGATAGCTCAGTGGCAGAGCACTTCCATGGTAAGGAAGGGGTCGTCAGTTCAATCCTGACTCGGGGCTCACAGCGTTCGTATCTGCGATGCGGATGCGGTGTGGCAGGGTAGCTCAGCTGGTCAGAGCGCACGACTCATAATCGTGAGGTCGCGGGTTCAAGCCCCGCTCCTGCTACAGATCAAGACCCCCGGTTTTCCGGGGGTTTTGTCGTATCCGGGCTCAGGAGCGACCGGCTCCGACCCGCGCGCGCTCGGTGAGCTGCGCATACATGTACATGTCCCGTGGCCGCCCGTCGATCCTCTGCCAGGCCTTCAGAAGGCCCTCGCGTTCATAGCCTGCGCTCTCCGCCACGCGCCAGGATCCTTCGTTGGCCGGCTCCACATGGAGCTCGAGACGGTCGAGGCGTTCGAGAGTCGATGCCCACGACGTCAGGGTGGCGAGAGCGTCGGCCGCAAAGCCGCGCCGGCGCTGTGACGCAGCGACCCAGTATCCGAGGCTCGCGCGCGTGCGACCGACCGGAAAGAGACCGATGTGACCGACCGCGCGATCATCGAGGTCCGCGATCGCGAACGCATAACCCGCGCCCGACTCGAGCCTCTGATGCTGACGACGGATGAACGCCACGGCCGCGGTCTCGTCGGGGGTCCGCGGGACCGTGGTCACGAGCGGGATGAGCGTGTCGCGCGACGCCTCCTGCACGAGGGCGACGTCCGTGTCGCGCCATGCGCGGAGCCGCACCTGTCTGCCGGAGAGAGTCGGAAGGACGAGAGGGGCATCGCTCATGATCCGATGGTCGCACGACGGCCATCGGAACGGTTGCTGCACGGCACGACGATGTCAAGGGGATGCCGGCTCGGGGCCCGACCCGGTCACACTGATCGTCCGATACCCCGACGATAGGAGCGATCATGTCAGACCCTCAGGCAGGCCCGGACGAAGGTGCCGAGATCGACGCGACCGGCGTGGACGCCGACTTCGTGACGAACGATCCGGATCCCGAGATCGACCCCGCGACCCCGGGTGAGGATCAGAAGGCTGACGGCGACAACGCAGATCACCCTGACGAGCTCGAGGTGGGCGACCTTCCCTGACTTCGCAGACGACACGGGCCCGCTCCTCGAGGTGAGGAGCGGGCCCGTGATCTGTGGAGAGGCGTCAGTGAGCGGTCGGAGGGGCGTCGCTCTCGGCCGCGACATGCGCCTTGCCATCCGAACCGGCGGCGGTCCGGACGGGCGTTCCTCGTTGCTCCGCTTCGAGGCGCTCGGCCTCCTCGCCGCTGATGGCCTCGCCTCGGGCGACGAGCCCGGCCTGATCAGACAGCGGGATCTGCTTGAGGAACAGCGACAGCACGAGGGCGAGCACGATGAACGGCACGAGGAACCAGAAGACCGGAGCGAGAGCATCCGCGTAGGCCGTGACGATTCCGTCTCGTACCTCATCGGGAAGCGCGTTGAGCGTCGCCGGGTCGATGGTCGACGCCGCCTGCGATGCGTCCTCCGGCGATGCCCCGGCATCGGCGAAGACGCCGAGCAGGTTCTCGGTCAGACGGGTGGTGAAGATGGTGCCGAACACCGCGGTGCCGAGCGAGGCACCCACCTCGCGGAAGTAGTTGTTCGTGCTGGTCGCGGTGCCGATCTCGCCGGCGGGCACCGCGTTCTGCACGACCAGGACGACCACCTGCATGATCAGGCCGAGCCCGGCGCCGAACACGAACAGGAACGCGCAGATCAGCCAGATCGGCGTCTCGGCCGAGAGTGTGGTCATCGACACCATCGCGATGCCGGTGAGGATCGTGCCGACGATCGGATAGATCTTGTACTTGCCGGTCTTCGAGATCGCGATGCCCGAGAAGATCGAGGTTCCGATCAGTCCGACCATCATCGGGATCATCAGCAGACCGGATGCCGCGGCCGACGTGCCGGACGACATCTGCAGGAACGTGGGCACGAAGCCGATCGCCGCGAACATGCCGATGCCGAGCACGAGTCCGATCGCGGTCGCGTTGACGAAGATCGGGTTGCGGAAGAGGCTCAGCGGGATGATCGGGTCCTGCACCTTCGCCTCCGTGATCACGAAGGCTGTCGCGGCCACGACGAGACCCGCGCCCCAGGCCCAGGTCGCGAGGGAATCCCAGCCGAACTCCTTGTCGCCGCCGAAGTCGGTGAAGAAGATCAGGCAGGTGGTCGCGATCGACAGGAAGATCACGCCGAAGATGTCGATCGGCTTCTGAGCCTTCTTGCTCGGCAGCTTCAACGCGACGAGCGCGATGATGAACGCCGCGATGCCGACGGGGATGTTGATGTAGAACGCCCACTGCCACGTCAGGTGGTCGACGAAGAAGCCTCCGAGCAGCGGACCGGCCACCGCAGAGAGACCGAACACGGCGCCGAGCGGACCCATGTACTTGCCGCGTTCGTTCGCGGGGACGATGTCGGCGATGATCGCCTGCGACAGGATCATCAGTCCGCCGCCGCCGAGGCCCTGCAGCGCGCGGAAGGTGACGAACATCCAGAAGTCGGTGGCGAAGGCGCAGCCGACCGACGCGAGCGTGAACAGCGCGATCGCGACGAGGAACAGATTGCGTCGGCCGAGTACGTCACCGAACTTGCCGTAGATCGGCATGACGATCGTGGTCGCCAGCAGGTAGGCGGTGGTGATCCAGACCTGATGGTCGACGCCGCCGAGCTGTCCGACGATCGTCGGCATGGCGGTCGAGACGATCGTCTGGTCGAGGCTCGAGAGCAGCATCCCGGCGATCAGGGCGCTGAAGATGATCCAGATGCGCCGCTTGGTGAGCAGGAACGGCGCGTCCTTGGTGGCTGTGGCGGACATTCAGTCGGCTTTCTGTGATGGTGCGAACACGGCGCGAGCGATCTCGAGGCGACGCCTGACGAGATCGCTGAAGGAATCGGTCGAGTGATGGTGCAGCAGTTGGTCCATGCACAGGCGCACCAGCGCGCCGACGGTGTGGACCATGACCTCGGCGTGCAACTCGGCATCGGCAGCGCCCTCGCCGCTTCGCCGCACGACGAGCTCCATGTCGCGACGCTCGTTCTTCGCCAGCTGCTCGAACGCGGCCTTGAGCAGCCGAGGCTCCTGCTCGATCACCGCGAACATGGCGGGCGCGTCGTCGAGCGGGTTGAAGAGCTCGAATCGGGCGATCGTCAGCCGGAGGAAATCATCGAGGAGGTCGCCGCTCTGGGCGACGAACTCCGCTTCGAGGCCTTCCTGTCGGGAGTCGATCGCGGCGAACCCGAAGACGGCGTTCTCCTTGCTCTCGAAGTAGTTGAAGAACGTGCGCCGCGAGACGCCCACCTCGGCGCAGAGCTCCTCGACCGTGAAACCGGCGAAGCCGCGCTCCGTCGTCAGTCGGCGTGCCGCATCGGTGAGCGCGCGCGTCGTCGCGCGCCTGCGCTGCTCTCGCAGTGAATCTGCACTCTCACTCATAGAGTGCAATATTGCACTCCGAATCTAAGAGTGCACTGTGAGCGCGAGTGACATCGTTTCATATCCGTAATACTTACGAAACACTCCGTATCGTATCGTTGGGCCATGACCTCCGATCCGATCGAGAAGCCCGGCCGTCCCACCGACGAGGACCTCACTCGACGCATCCTCGCGACGGCAGGCGAGATGCTCGGCCGAAACGGCTATCAGGCACTCAGCGTGGAGCAGGTGTCGAAGGCGGTCGGCTGCGGCAAGACCGCGATCTATCGCCGTTACGCCGACAAGGGCGCGCTCGTCGCCGCGGTGCTCCGATCGCAGGTCGAGATCGGAGCAATGCCCGATCGCGGAGACATCCGTGCCGACCTGCTCGAACACGTGCTGCAGAACCAGCGCAACCAGGAGCTGTCTCCCGAACAGAGCCACGGCCTGCGCGCGATGTTCGAGCCGGATGTCTTTCCCACTCTGTGGGATTCCTTCTTCCAGCACCGCCGTAGGCAGGGCGTCGAGATCATCGATCGAGCCATCGCCCGCGGCGAGCTCCCGGAGGACGTCCACCACGACATCCTCCTCGACACGATCGCCGGGCTCACCCTGTACCGGCAGTCCGTCAAGCGCATCCACATCGATGAGCGCCACTACGTCGACATCATCGACGCTCTCGTCAGCACCCCGCCGCGTCGCCTTGCAGACGCTGATGAACAGGCTTCTCCTTGACCACTGACACTCCACCCCTCACCCGATCCCTGCCGAACGTGAGCGCTCGCGCGGTCGTCGGCTTCCTCGTCTTCTGCGAACTCGCGAGCGGATTCGTCCAGGGGTTCTACGCCCCTCTGCTCGGCGAGATCGCCGGCCATCTCCAGGTCTCCGACGCCGACATCACCTGGTTCCTCACGGTCCAGACCCTGGCCGCAGCAGTCTGCGTGCCGCTGCTCTCCAAGCTCGGAGACATCTTCGGGCATCGCCGGATGCTCCGGATCGCCGTGGTCGCGGTGCTGATCGGCACTCTCGTCACCGCGTTCCTGCCGAGCTACCCGCTGGTGCTCGCCGCTCGCATCCTCGTGGGGCCACTCGCGGTGTGGCTGCCGCTCGAGATCGCTCTCGTGCACAACCGCATCAAGGGCGAGACGGCTCGCACCTCGATCGGCCTGCTCGTGTCGTGCCTGACGGGCGGCGCCATTCTCGGGACGATCTCGGCCGGCATCTTCTCCGCGATCCTGCCCACACTCACGCTGACACTGCTGGTGCCCGTGCTGTTCGTCGCAGTCAGCGTCTACGCGGTCTTCTTCAAGGTGCCCGAATCCACCTCGCGCACCGGGGCGAAGATCGACATCGTCGGATTCATCGGCATCGGACTCGCGATGGTCGTGCTGCTGTTCGGTCTGCGCTTGGCGTCGACTGACGGGTTCGCCTCGGCAGCGACGATCGCCACCCTCGCTGCGGCAGTCGTCATCTTCGTGCTCTGGGTGCTGTGGGAGCTGCGCGTCACGTCACCCGCGATCGATGTGCGGCTGATCGTCTCGCCGCGCCTCGGGCCCGTCTACCTCACGGCATTCCTGTTCGGCATGGTGATGTTCGGTGCGCAGGCTCCCTCGACGACGTTCCTGACGGCCGATCCCGATACCGCGGGCTACGGCTTCGCGGCGTCCGCGGGAACAGCGTCGGCGGTCACGGCGGTCGTGACGATCCTCGCGACCGTGGGGGCGGCGACCTTCGCGCCGATCGCGCGCCGGATCGGCATCCGTGCGGTGCTGGTGACGGGTGCGGTTCTCGCCGCGTCGGGATCTCTCATCCAGATCGCGTTCCACGATGAGCTCTGGCAGATCTTCGTGATCTCGGCGATCAACGGCATCGGCATGGGGTTCCTCCTCGGTGCACTTCCCGCGCTCGTCGCCGAACTGGCTCCGAGCGACTCGACCGGCATCGCGACCGGCGTGTACAACTCGTTGCGCACCCTCGGAGGTTCTGCTGCCGGTGCGGTGTTCGCCGTGCTGCTCGCGGGCTTCACGGCATCCGGATCCCTCAGCTCGTCGATCGGCGGCTACATCACGATCTGGAGCGTCTGCGCCGGGGCGTTCATCGTCGCCGCGCTCGCCCTGGCGTTCATGCGGATGCCGCACGAGACCGACACCTCCCTCACGAAAGGCTGACCCTTGACCACCCCAGACTTCGCGGCGGATGCCGTCGCGATCCTGCCCGACCTCGTCGCGCTGCGGCGCGCCCTGCACGCCGACCCCGAGCTCGGACTCGACCTCCCTCGCACGCAGCAGAAGGTGCTCGACGCCCTCGCAGGGCTGCCGCTGGAGATCACCACCGGCACCCGCACGACTTCGGTGGTCGCGGTGCTGCGCGGCGGGCTGCCGGGGCCTGCGGTGCTGCTGCGCGGCGACATGGACGCCCTGCCGATCGAGGAGACGACCGGCCTCGACTTCGCCTCCGTCAACGGCACCATGCACGCGTGCGGTCACGACCTGCACACCGCAGGGCTGGTCGGTGCGGCGAAGCTGCTCGCCGCACGGCGTGATGAGCTGCACGGCTCGGTGATCTTCATGTTCCAGCCGGGGGAGGAGGGGCATGGCGGCGCGAAGATCATGATCGAAGAGGGGCTGCTCGACGCTGCGGGAGAGCGGCCGGTCGCCGCCTACGCGATCCACGTGGCCCCGGGGCCCCGAGGCCTCTTCGCGACGAGAGGCGGAGCGGTGGCCGCCGGATCCAATCAGCTCTTCGTCACGGTGAGGGGGCGAGGAGGGCACGGATCGCAGCCGCACCAGACGCTCGACCCGGTGCCCGCGGCGGCCGAGATCGTGCTCGCGCTGCAGAGTTTCGTGACACGGCGGTTCGATGCGTTCGACCCCGTCGTGCTGTCGGTGACCCGACTCTCGACGGGAGACGGGGCGGTCAACGTCATTCCTGAGCAGGTCGAGCTGGCGGCGACGGTCCGCAACATGTCGCCGGCATCGCTCGCGACGCTGCAGGAGGGGCTCCCTCGAGTGATCGAGGGAGTGGCGGCCGCCCATGGGCTGTCGGCGGAGGTCCGGTTCGACACGATGTATCCGGTGACGGTGAACGACCCGGAGGAGACGTCCGCGACGGTCGACGTCCTGCGGGGTGCGTTCGGGGAGCAGCGGGTCGTGATGATGCCGACGCCGATGATGGGGTCGGAGGACTTCGCGTTCGTGCTGAACGAGGTTCCCGGCACGTTCATCGCGTTGATGACCTCGCCGCCCGATGCCGCTCCGAGCACGATCGAGTGGAACCACTCGCCGCGGGTCGTGTTCGACGACGCGGTGCTCGGCGACCAGTCCGCGGCACTGGCATCCGTCGCATTCGCCCGCACGGCGCGCTGACATCGACTCTGATCTGAGGCCGCTCCCCGCTCGGGGAGCGGCCTCCGTCATGATTCACGTCCAATTTGTGACGAATCGTTCGTAGCATCCGTCTTAGTGGTGTCGCTGCACTGCGGCCCTCCCCGCCGGGGATCCCACACTGATGAAGGAGCACATGATGGCGAACGTCTCGAACGCACAGCAGCCCAAGGTCCAGGTCGCCCCGGCAGGTTCGACCGTCGCCTCGACAGGTGCGACGATCATCGAGAACGGCGTCGTCGCCAAGATCGCCGGCATCGCGGCTCGTGAGGTTCCCGGCGTCTACGCCCTCGGTGGCGGAGCAGCGCGCGCTGTGGGTGCCATCCGCGACGCTCTCAACTCGACGGACCTCACCCAGGGCATCAGCGTCGAGGTCGGCGAGACCCAGGTCGCCGTCGATGTGACCATCGTCGCCGAGTATCCGGTGTCGCTGCAGAAGGTCGCCGACGACGTGCGAGCTGCGATCTCCGTCGCGATGAGCGAGTACGTCGGCAAGCAGGCTGTCGAGGTCAACGTCACCATCAACGACGTGCACATCCCCTCCGACGACGACACGACCGCCGACACGGTCGCCACAGACGACGGCACGGAGACACGTGTCCTGTAGCCCCTCGAGATGCGTACGGGTGACCGGATCAGCATCTCGTGACCGCTCCGTCGGATCGTCGATCCGATCCGACGGTGCGTCTGCTCCGAACTTCTCACGGGGCATGGAAGAGGGAGTCGACGTATGGCTGGGGAACGATTTCGCTCTGCTCTCGAGCAGGCGGATGACCGGATGGTCGCCGGTCGGGCGATGGACGGCGACGTGGCCGCCTTCGCCGTGCTGGTGCGGCGGTACACGCCGATGATGCGTGCGTACACGCAGCGGATGCTGAACGCGTCGGCCGATGTCGATGACATCGTCCAGGAGACGTTCGTCACCGCATGGCAGCGGTTCTCCGAGCTCGACGACCCGGCGAAGGTCAAGAGCTGGCTGATGCGCATCGTGAGCCGCAAGGCGGTCGACCGCATCCGCGCGCTGCGATCGATGCTCGACGTCGACGACATGGAGCAGGCGGCTCCGTCGCACAGCGCGCCCGCGCGCGTGGTGGAGGCGCGCGCGGGGATCGAGGCGCTCGGCGCGGCGTTGCAGGAGCTGCCCGCTGCTCAGCGTGAATGCTGGGTGCTGAGGGAGATGGGCGGCTACTCGTACGACGAGATCGCGTCGGAGCTCGACATCTCGGTGTCGACGGCACGTGGCCTTCTCGCTCGAGCCAGAAAGTTCATGATCGTGCGAATGGAGGCCTGGCGATGACTGAAGAGCAGAAGGCTCCCGACGTGCGTCAGCTCGGACTCGAGCCGAGCGATCTCGACGGGCACACCCTCGAAGAGCTGAGCGACTATCTCGAGGCCGGCAGGCTTCCCGTCGACCCGTCGATCGAGGGCTCGCCGGGGTGCCAGCTCGCACTGGACGCGCTCGAGCGGCTGCAGGGTCTGGGGGGACAGCTGATCGAAGCGGATGCCGCGGCGAGGCCGGAGGTCGACGACAGCTGGGTCGACCGGATCCTCTCGGGGATCGCGCTGGATGCCCGTGCAGGACGCCGCATCCCGTTCGACGAATCCGACCCCTCCGTGGACTTCGGCATCACGGAAGGCGCGGTTCGGGGACTCATCCGCTCGGCGGAGAACGCCGTGCCCGGCATCATGGTCGGTCGGTCGACTCTCGACGGAGACGTCACCGTCGTGGGCGAGCCGATCCGGATCGCGATCGAGGTCAACGCCATCTACGGGGAGTCCATCCCGACCGCGGTCGAGCGGCTTCGCGCCGAGATCGCGGAGCGTCTGCACCGGCAGACGGACCTCACCGTGACCTCGATCGACGTCACGGTGCGCGACATCCAACGGATCAGCAGTGCAGCGGAGGAGACCTCATGAGCACCACAGCCCTACCGGGACTCGCCGAGCGGATCGAGGCGGCGGTGCTGGCGACGCCCGGCGTGCGCAACGTCTACCGAGCGGGCTCGCTGGTGTCGAACATCGTCGGAGAAGGGGCCGTGGCGATCGGCATCAGCCGGAGCGATGAGGCTCTCGTGGCCGTCCGAACGGATGACGACGGGGTCGAGGTCGAGGCATCGCTCGGTGTCGAGTACTCGGCGAATGCCCTCGAGCTGCTCCGAGATGTCCGCGCGGCGATCGACAAGGTCCTCGCGGACGACGGGCTGGGGCCCGTCGAGATCGCGCTCACGATCGCGTACGTCCATCCGCGGGAGGCATCGTCGGACTGAGTGCGCGTGAGCGCGCGGAGGCGCCGATCCTGGGTGAGGATCGGCGCCTCTCGCTGTGTGAACGGGTGATCAGGGCGAACGGGTGATCAGGGTGAACGGCTGATCAGGCGATCGCGCGGATGCCGTCGACGAGGGGGGTGGTCGGTCGGCCGATCAGCCGGGCGAGGGTGCCGTCCGTGTCTGCGAGCGCGCCTGCGGCGATGCCGGAGTCGAGAGCGACGACGAATCCTGCGGTGCCCTCGTCGAGGCCGGCTGCCTGGAGGCCGGCGAGCTGCTCGTCGGCGGTGAGCGGCTGGTACTCCACCTCGCGGCCCGTGACCTCGGCGATCGCACCGGCGAGTTCGGTGTAGTTCCACGCGACGTCGCCGCCGAGCTCGTACACCTGGCCGATGTGACCGTCCTCGAGCAGCACGACGGCTGCCGCTTCGGCGAAGTCCTTGCGGCTCGCGGAGGCGACTCGTCCGTCACCGGCTCCGGAGGCGAGCACGCCGGTCTCGGCAGCACGGGCGACGTCGGCGGCGTAGTTCTCGGTGTACCAGTTGTTGCGCAGGATCACCGAGGGGAGGTCCGAGGCCGCGATGAGCTCTTCGGTCGCCTTGTGCTCGGGGGCGAGCACGAGATCGCTCGTCGTCGCCTTCGGAGCGCTGGTGTAGACGAACTTCGTCACTCCGGCGGCCTTGGCGGCATCGATGACGGACTGGTGCTGGGCGACGCGCTGGCCGACCTCCGAACCCGAGATGAGCAGGACGCTGTCGACGCCCTCGACGGCTGCAGCGACGGACGAGGGGTCGGTGTAGTCCAGTCGCGCGACCCGCACGCCGAGATCCTCGGCCTTCGCGACGTCGCGCGCGCCGGCGACGATCGACTGCGGGTCGGCGCCGCGCTCGAGGAGGCTCGCGATGACGAGGCGTCCGAGGTTGCCGGTCGCGCCGGTGACGAGGATGGTCATGGGGTGTCCTTTCGTAGGTGACATGAGCGACAACCGCCCCACCCGCGACGAACATTCCAGCTGATGGGTACCCACTTTGAAGTAAGGTACGTACATGACGGTTAGTTATGCGCAGATCCGGGAAGCCACCCCGCAGATCTTCGAGCCTGGATGCAGCACACGAGTGATCCTCGACCACGTGATGAGCAAGTGGGGAGTGCTGGTGCTCTCGTCGCTCTCCGACGGGACCCGTCGCTGGGGCGAGTTGCGCCGCGAGGTCGGCGGCATCAGCGAGAAGATGCTCGCCTCCACCCTGCGCACCCTGGCGGACGACGGGCTCGTGCGCCGCGAATCCTTCCCGACGGTGCCCCCGCACGTCGAGTACAGCCTGACTCCGCTCGGCCGTGACCTCATGCGGCGGATGCTGCCGCTCGTCGAGTGGGTCGCCGAGCACGCCGATGACATGATCGATCGGGGCTAGTTCGACGGATTCCGTCGCCTCTAGGCGCAGGTGAGCACGAAATCCGTCGGTGAGAGAAAAGGATTGACGCGATATACGTGGTAGCCGTATGTTCTGAGCATGTCAGCTACGACGCCGATCCATCTTGAACGCCCCGACGGCAAGGGGCTCGCATCCGGTTCGCTCGGGCTGTGGGGGTCCACCGTCATCGGGCTCGCATCCACCGCACCGGTCTACTCGCTGGTGGCCACGCTCGGATTCGTGGTGCTCGCGGTCGGAGCACAGGCGCCGATCGCCTTCATCATCGCCTTCGTGCCCATGCTGCTGATCGCCTTCGCCTACCGCGAGCTGAACAACGCCGTCCCCGACTGCGGCACCACGTTCACGTGGGGCACCAAGGCCTTCGGGCCCTGGGTCGGCTGGATGGGCGGCTGGGGAGTCGCGGTCGCCGGAATGGTCGTGCTCGCGAATCTCGCCCAGATCGCCTCGGTCTACTTCTGGTCGCTGATCGGCTTCGACCTCGAGAACAACGACTGGCGCATCATCCTGGTGGCCGTGCTCTTCATCGCCGCCATGACGTGGGTGAGCTGGCGCGGTGTCGAGATCGGCGAGCGCATCCAGAACGTCCTGCTCGGTATCCAGTACCTCGCACTGGCGATCTTCGTGGTGGCCGCCCTGTGGCAGTTCTTCGCAGGAACCGCGCCCGATCCCACCCCGTTCGACATGGAATGGCTCAACCCGTTCGGATTCACCTCGTGGTCGGGCTTCACCGAGTCGATCCTGCTCGCCCTCTTCATCTACTGGGGCTGGGACACCTGCCTCGCGCTCAACGAGGAGACGAAGGACCCCAAGCGCATCCCGGGTCGTGCCGCGCTGCTGACCACCGTCATCCTGCTGTTCACCTACGTGGGCGTCACGATCGCGGCCATGATGTACGCGGGCCTGGGCGACACCGGCACCGGGCTCGGCAACGAGGCCAACGCCGACGACTTCTTCCTCGCGATCAAGGACGGACTTCTCGGACCCTTCGGCTGGGTGCTGGTGGTCGCCGTGATCATCTCGGCGATCTCCTCGACGCAGACGACGATCCTGCCCACCGCACGCGGAACACTCGCGATGGGCGTCTACCGCGCTCTGCCCGCGAAGTTCAAGGACGTGCACCCGACCTACAAGACGCCGTCGTTCTCGACGATCGTCATGGGCGTCGTCGCCTCGGTGTACTACGTCGGCATGACCCTGATCAGCGACAACATCCTGCAGGACTCGATCCTGTCGCTCGGCCTCGCCATCGCGTTCTACTACGCGATCACCGGCTTCGCCTGCGTCTGGTACTTCCGCAAGGACCTCACGACCTCGGCGCGTGACTTCTTCTTCAAGGGCCTCTTCCCGTTGCTGGGAGGCCTCATGCTGACGGGGGCGTTCGTGCAGTCGGCGATCGACATGTGGGATGTGGACTACGGCTACACCGTGCTCTTCGGCATCGGCGGAACGTTCGTGATCGGCATCGGCTCGCTCGCCTTCGGTCTCGTGCTCATGTTCGCCTGGTACCTGTTCCCGCGTTCTAAGCGGTTCTTCCGCGGCGAGAGCCTGAACCGCGACACCCAGGTCATGGTGCCGGACGAGCCGGGCGAGGTCATCCGCTCGATCGACGGCGGCATCTGAGCGGAGCCGGATCGCGCGCGGGTACGCCCTAGGCTTTATCCGTGCGCATCCGGCTCGACATCGCCTACGACGGCACCCACTTCCGCGGGTGGGCGAAGCAGCCGACCCTGCGCACCGTTCAGGGGACTCTCGAAGCCGCGCTCGCTCGCATCGTCGGCTCCGACGTGCAGTTCGTCGTCGCAGGGCGGACGGATGCCGGAGTGCACGCCGTGGGCCAGGTGGCGCACGTCGACCTCGATGAGGCGCAGTGGTCGCGCATCGAGTCGCGTCAGGGCCGCGCCCCGCAAGACCCCGCGGCGTCGATCGCGAGGCGCATGCGCGGTGTGCTCGGCGCCTACCCCGATGCGACCGTCACCCGTTCCTCCATCGCTCCCGACGGATTCGACGCCCGCTTCTCGGCGGTCTGGCGTCGCTACCGATATCGGCTCGCCGACTCGACCGCGGGCTACGACCCCCTTCGACGCCACGACACGACCGCGCACCGGGGTGTTCTGGACGACCAGGCGATGGATGCCGCGGCGCGGACGCTCATCGGGCTCCACGACTTCGCGGCATACTGCAAGCCCCGCGAGGAGGCCACGACCATCCGGACCCTCCTCGACTACCGATGGTCGCGGGACTCCGAGGGCGTGCTCGTCGCCGAGGTGAAGGCCGACGCGTTCTGCCACAGCATGGTGCGGGCGCTGGTGGGCGCATGCGTCGCCGTGGGTGAGGGGCGTCTCGACGTCGACGATCTGGTCGTGCTGCGCGACGCGCTCACCCGCACGAGCGAGTTCAAGGTGCTGGCCGCCAGGGGGCTGACGCTCACCGAGGTCGGATACCCGGCCGACGAGCTCCTGTCGACCAGGGCGGAGCAGACGCGCGCTCGTCGCGACGGCACGAGCGCATGACCCGGCCCACGGCCGTGTTCGTCGAGGTCTCGTCGCCAGGATGGGCGTTCTGGCGGGCGGCGCTCGACACCTGTGTCGGCCTGAGCATCGGCACGCTCTACACGTTCCTCGGCATCGTCGTGGTCGGCATCGTGGGGGAGGAGGCACTGTCCTCCCTGTACTGGCAGATCGACCTCGATCCGCTGTTCCGCGCGAGCATGGGGGTGATCCTGCTCATCGCCGCGGTGCTCGCGATCGTCGTGCCCTTCGTGCTGGTCGCCGAGCGGTTCGCCGCCCTCCGTGCGGTCGAGGCGAGCGCACGGGAGAACCCGGATGCCGTGCCGCAGCGATCACTGAGGACGGAGCTCGCGAAGGCCCCCGCCGCATACCTCCAGACCACGGGAACCGTGCTGTTCTGGTGCCTGGTCGGGCTCGGAGCCCTCTTCGCGCTCGCCGTCGTCTTCACAGAGGACCTGCGCGAAGACGGCGTGGTCTGGGCGGTGCTGCTCGTCTTCGCGGTGCTGGCGCTCGCCGCAGCGATGCTGCGGAGGCTGGGGAGACGACTCGTCGAACGCGACGATGCGCGGATGCGCGACCACTGGTCGCGGTGGAAGCAGCTCGTCCCTCGAGCGGAGGCGTCCGACTCGGATCGTCGCGAGGCGGCGATCCGAGCGGCCGTTCCGCAGTGGCTCTCGACTCCGAGCAGGCGGACTCTCGGTCGCGTGGCCCGGGCGCTGCTCACCGCCACACTCGTCTCCCTGGGCGCTTTCATGATCTCGGTCTTCATGCGTCAGCAGTGTCGCAATTGCGATCCGGTCTACTGGAACGAGCCGATCGAGAACGGCATCGACGTGCTGAGCCTCAGCAGCGGAGCGGCGCTCGCCGTGTGCGCAGCCCTCGGCATCCTCGCCTGGGTCGGAGGAGTGGTCCTGCAGTTCGCCCGCGAGCGTGCTCTGGCGAGCTGGGTCTCGGATGGAGCATCACGCAGTGTCGACGTGAGCCTGGTCGAGCCGCTGCTCTCCGGCAACCGATCGATGGTGCGCCTTCAGCTGGGTCTGACGGCCGTCGGCGCGGGTGCCGTCGTCGTGGGCATGGGGGCGCTCTGGGCGGAGTGGGCCGCCATGGACACGCGCGCCGTGCTTCTCACAGCCGTGGTGCTGATCGCTCTCGGGCTCGCGGTCGGGTGGGCGGATGCACGACGCAGCCGCAGAGAGCGACAGCTCGCGCGTGACGCCCTGTTCCCGGGCGACGTCGGACGCGTGGACGAAGACAAGCCCGCCGCGATCACGCGGGAGCGCCGACGCCGCAGGTGACCCGTTCGTGGCCGCCCTTCCCCGGGGGCGGCCACGACGCGGCAGCACCGCCGCGGACGGCGGGTCCCCAGGCCGGGCGCGGCGGTGACGACTCCTGCAGGCCGGAGGGGTGTGACACTGCTGAACCGTATGCTGATCGTACGAAGGGCATCTTCACACTGCGGCGGGGGACTGTGACGGATCGGCTGGGGGATCAGGGCGGCGCATTCGCCGCTGCGCTCCGTGCGGCGATCTCCGACCGGGGAATCACCCTCGCGCGGCTGCGGAGCCAGCTGATCGACGACGGCAACCCGGTATCCATGGCGACGTTGAGCTACTGGCGCTCCGGTGATCGGCAGCCCGAAGGCCCGCAATCGCTGAGCGTCGTCGACGGCTTAGAGGATCGCCTCGGTCTGCATCGAGGACACCTCGGGAGCCTGCTGATCCCGACCGCTCGCCTGGGACCGATCGCACCTCCACGTCTGCCGTTCGACGAGGAGCGCGAGCAGCGCGAGACCGAGGAGACGTTGCGAGAGCTGCGTGCCGCGCCGCAGGACGCCCTGCGCGACCTCTCGACCCACATGACGGCGTTCGTCGGTGCCGACGGCGCGGTCGAGAAGACGATCATGCGCTCGCTCGTGCAGGCGACGAGAGGCACGATCACCGAGGTGCCCCTCATCGACGTGGCGCCGATCGAGACCGATGTCATGTCGGTGATCTCCGACGTCGTCGGTGGGAGGATCGATCGAGAATACCTGCATCGGGGCCGGCTCGTGTCTGGCGTGGTCATCGCGCTCGACGAGCCGATCACCACCGGCGGAACGACGCTGTTCGAGTTCACCGAGACCTTCCCGCCCGGATATCCGCCGCGGCAGTCGGCCTGGCATGCGACGTCGAGACCGGCTCGCGAGAGCCTCATCTGGGTGCGCTTCCATCCCGACGCCCTCCCCAGCTGGTGCGAGGAGTACATCGAGACCGAGGGGGAGTACATCTCGGTGATGCGCTCGACGAACAGCGGCTCGGTCCATCTCGCCCGGCACGGGTTCGGCCCAGGGATCCTGGGACTCCGATGGGGATACGACGAGTGATGCCGAATGGGTGAACTCCACCGATCGAACGGCGATTTCCACCGGAATCCAAGACTGAGCCACTAGCGTGAGGTGCGATGAAGGTCCTCTCATACAACCTGCAGAAGCACCGCGCCGCAGGAGAACTGGCGGCGCTGGTCTCGGCGCACGATCCTGACATCCTGTGTCTCCAGGAGTGCGATGTCGCGGATCTGCCCGAGGCGATCGGCGACCTCACCATCGCCGACGCGACGCAGGGGAATCGGCTGGGACTCGCGATGTTCTATCGGGCCAGCGAGTTCCATCTTCAGGAGGTCAAGACGATCGAGCTGAAGAAGTCGCTGCACGACCGGATCGCGAAGCCCGCGCATGAGCGGGTTCTGGGTGCGCGGCTGAGAGACATCGACGCGGGGCGCGAGTTCATCGCCGCGTCGTTCCACGCGGCGCCGCTGACAGCGCTGAACTCCCTGCGTCGGCACCAGATCCGGGCGGCCCTCACCGAGCTGGCGACGCTCGGCGAAGAGCTGCCGCAGCTGATGGTCGGGGACTACAACTACCCGGTGTTCAAGGAGAACCTCGGTCAGACGATCCGTGAGCACGGGTACGCGCTGACGCTGAGCGACGACCACACCTACACCCGGTACCGCGTGTTCCGCGGACACTACGACTTCGCGACGTCCGCCGGCTTCGAGATCCAGCGGGTCACCACGCTTCCGCAGGGGATGAGCGACCATCGTCCGATCCTGGTGACGACCCGGTTCGACTGATCGCCGACCGGCTCGGTTTGGGAGAACGCCCGGAATGACGTAAGCTGTCACTTTGGTGCTCGACTGCCGAGCACTAACGAACGTGAGCCCTCCACTGGCGTGTTCATCCCTGTAGGGAAGAACCACCCCGGAGTGGGATTCACGAACTTCTCCGTTCGAACAAGAAAGCAGCACTATCGTGACGCGCACTTACTCCCCGAAGGCCGGCGAGGTCCAGCGTGACTGGGTCGTCATCGACGCCACTGACGTCGTTCTCGGCCGCCTGGCCTCGCACGCCGCTACGCTCCTGCGTGGCAAGCACAAGCCCACCTTCGCCAACCACATCGACTCGGGTGACTTCGTCATCATCGTGAACGCCGACAAGGTCGCGCTCACCGGTCAGAAGCTCCAGAAGAAGCTGGCCTACCGCCACTCGGGTTACCCGGGCGGACTGAAGTCGGTCACCTACGCCGAGCTCCTCGAGAAGAACCCGATCCGCGCTGTCGAGAAGGCCATCCGTGGCATGCTCCCCAAGAACAGCCTGGGCCGTCAGCAGCTGTCGAAGCTCAAGGTGTACGTCGGTGCCGAGCACCCGCACGCCGCGCAGCAGCCGCAGACGTACACCCTCGACCAGGTCGCCCAGTAAGCGCCGTAAAGACTTAAGGACATACTCGTGGCTGACATCCAGGACACCACCGAAAACCCCCAGAACTTCTCGACCTCGACTCCCGAGACCGACGCAGTCGAGGCGGCCCCCCGCCCCGTGCTCAGCGTCCCGGGTGCCGCTGTCGGCCGTCGCAAGCAGGCCATCGCCCGCGTGCGTCTCGTCCCCGGCTCGGGAACGATCACGGTCAACGGCCGCACGCTCGAGGACTACTTCCCGAACAAGCTGCACCAGCAGCTGATCAACGACCCGTTCACGATCCTCAACCTCGCCGGCGGCTACGACGTCATCGCGCGCATCTCCGGCGGTGGCCCCTCGGGTCAGGCCGGCGCGCTGCGTCTCGGCATCGCCCGTTCGCTCAACGGCATCGACGAGGAGAACAACCGTCCGACGCTGAAGAAGGCCGGCTTCCTGTCGCGCGACGCTCGCGTCAAGGAGCGCAAGAAGGCTGGACTCAAGAAGGCCCGTAAGGCGCCTCAGTACTCGAAGCGTTAAGGTCAACCGCTCCGATGCCGATCTTTGGCACGGACGGTGTGCGAGGACTCGCCAATGGCATCCTCACCGCCGACCTCGCGCTCACCCTGGCCCAGGCGACTGCTGTCGTCCTGGGCCAGGGCCGTACTGCGGAGGCCCGCAAAGCCGAAGGCAAGCGACTCACCGCAGTGGTGGCCCGTGACCCTCGTGTCTCCGGTCACTTCCTCACGGCGGCGGTCGCCGCAGGGCTCGCCTCCTCCGGCGTCGACGTGCTCGAGGCCGGTGTCATTCCGACTCCTGCGCTCGCGTTCCTCGTCGCCGACCGTGACGCCGATTTCGGTGTGATGATCTCCGCCTCGCACAACGCGGCACCCGACAACGGGATCAAGATCTTCGCCCGCGGCGGTGTGAAGCTGCCCGACGTCGTCGAGCAGCGCATCGAAGAGGCGATGGCGGGCGAGAAGCTGCGCCCCACCGGTGCGGGCGTGGGCAGGATCGATCGATTCTCCGACGCCGAAGACCGCTACGTCGTGCACCTGCTCGGCTCGCTGCCGAACCGGCTGAACGGCATCAAGGTCGTGCTCGACTGCGCCCACGGCGCCGCATCGGGGGTGTCTCCCGAGACCTTCCGCGATGCGGGTGCCGATGTCACCGTGATCGGTGCTGACCCCGACGGTTTGAACATCAACGACGGCGTCGGGTCGACCCACCTCGACCAGCTCGCCGAGGCCGTCGTGCGGCTCGGGGCCGACATCGGGATCGCCCACGACGGCGATGCCGATCGGTGCCTGGCTGTCGATGCGCAGGGCAACGTCATCGACGGCGACCAGATCATGGCCATCCTCGCGGTGTCGATGAAGCAGCGCGGTCACCTGACCGATGACACGCTCGTCGCCACGGTGATGAGCAACCTCGGCCTGCACGTCGCCATGCGCGAGCACGGCATCACCGTGCGCCAGACCGCGGTCGGCGACCGCTATGTCCTCGAGGACATGGACCGTGGCGGCTACGCGCTCGGAGGCGAGCAGTCGGGCCACGTCATCATGAGCGAGTTCGCCACGACGGGCGACGGCCTGCTCACGGGGCTGCACCTGGTTGCCGAGATGGCACGTCAGAACAAGACGATCGCCGAACTCGCGAGCGTGATGACCGTGTACCCGCAGGTGCTCATCAACGTGCGCGATGTCGACAAGGACGCGCTCGAGTCCGACGCCGTCGTGCAGGCGGCAGTGCGCGAGGTCGCAGCCGAACTCGGCGAGACCGGTCGCGTGCTGCTCCGCAAGTCCGGAACCGAGGCCCTCGTCAGGGTCATGGTCGAGGCGGCGGATGCCGAATCCGCTCAGGCGTACGCCGACCGGCTGGTCGCCGTCGTGCGGGAGCGACTCTCCCTCTGAACCGTCGAGCGCGCCGCGCGGCACCGACCACAGGTCAGCCGCGCGGCGCGCTCCAGTTCAGCTGCTCGATGTATCGCAGCAGCACCCCCTCGCGCAGCGCCCACGGAGACACCTCGAGCTCGTCGACATCGAGCGCGGTCATGGCGGTGTGCAGCGATACCGCCGCGGCGACGATCTGGAACGTGCGATCCGCGGTGATGCCGGGGAGCTCCTGTCGCGCGGACGCGGGCAGACGGGCCAGCCGCGGGATCCACGATCCCAGCGACACCCGCGGGAGCACCATGCGCTGGATTCCCGACCACCCCGGCACCGGGTAGCCCGCGAGTCTGGCGAGCGAGCGGATCGCCTTCGACGAGCCGACGACGTGATCGGGGCGAGGCAGCGCGGCGAACTGGGGGAGCACTTCGGCGAGCGTCGCGGTCGCGTGCTCCCGAAGACGCTCGACGTCGTCTTCACCCGGCGGATCATGCGGGAGGAACTGCACTGTCATCCGGCCGGCTCCGAGGGGGACGGATGCCGCGGCATCCGGCAGCTCATCCCCGCCCGCCGCGACCTCGAGCGATCCGCCGCCGATGTCGAGGAGCAGCAGCTGTCCGGCCGACCAGCCGAACCAGCGCCGCACGGCGAGGAAGGTGAGCTGGGCCTCGGTCTCTCCGTCGAGCACCTGCAACGGCTGGCCGAGGGCAGCCTCGATGCGGGCGATCACGTCGGCCCCGTTCCGGGCGTCGCGCACCGCGCTCGTCGCGGTGGCGAGCAGCTCGTCGACCCGCTCGGCCTCCGCGACCTCTCGCGCCCGAACCACAGCCACCTCGAGTGCTCGTACGCCCTCCTCGGAGATCGCACCGTCGTCTGTGAGGTACCGCATCAGCCGCAGGACGGTGCGATCGCTGGTCGTCGCCAGAGGCCGACCCCCGGGGCGAACATCGGCGGCGAGCATGTGGACGGTGTTGGAACCGATGTCGAGGACTCCGAGGCGCACGGATAGAGACTACTCGTGCGCCGTTACGATGTATCCGTGACCACCGCCGACCCCACGCTGCCTCTGTCTCCGTATCGCGAGATCGGACGCGACGAATGGGCGCGATTGGCGGCGGGTCTCGATCAGCCGCTCACCGAGACCGAGGTCGTCGAGCTCCGCGGCATCGGAGACCGCCTGGACCTCGCCGAGGTGCGCGAGGTCTATCTGCCCCTGAGTCGGCTGCTCAGCCTTTACGCGACGGCCACGAAGCGCCTGGGAGCCGCGACGAGCTCGTTCCTGCAGGAGGACGATTCGACGACCCCGTTCGTGGTGGGAGTCGCGGGCTCCGTCGCGGTCGGCAAGTCGACCATCGCTCGTCTGCTACGTGAGCTGATGAGTCGGTGGCCGGGCACCCCGCGCGTCGAGCTCGTCACGACGGACGGGTTCCTGCACTCGAACGCCGAGCTCGAGCGCAGAGGTCTGATGGACCGCAAGGGGTTCCCCGAGTCCTACGACCGGCGAGCTCTGCTCGAATTCCTCACCGAGGTGAAGAGCGGGGCCGCAGAGGTGCGGGCGCCGTTCTACTCGCACATGCGCTACGACATCGTCCCCGATGCGCACGTGGTGGTCCGGCGTCCTGACGTCGTGATCGTCGAAGGGTTGAACGTCCTGCAGCCGCCGCCCGCACCGAACGATGTGGCCGTCAGCGATCTCTTCGACTTCTCGATCTTCGTCGACGCCGACACCTCGCACATCGAGAAGTGGTACGTCGACCGCTTCCTCGCCCTGCGCCAGGGAGCCTTCTCGAATCCGTCGTCGTACTTCAACGTCTTCGCGCACCTCACCGACGAGGAGGCGATCACGACCGCACTCGGCTACTGGAACGAGATCAACATGCCGAACCTGGTCGAGAACGTGATGCCGACCAAGCACCGAGCGCGTCTCGTGCTCAACAAGGGCGTCGATCACAGCGTCGAGAGCGTGCTTCTCCGCAAGCTCTGAGCAGGCTCGAGGTTTCGTTCGGAACCTTCGCAAAAGTCCCGCCTTACTCTTGACCACATGTGTGGAATCGTCGGATACGTGGGCCCGCGCCCCAGCCAGGACATCCTGCTCGCAGGGCTCGCCCGTCTCGAGTACCGGGGCTATGACTCCGCAGGCGTCGCGGTCATCGACGGCGAGGGCTCGCTCGGCATGCGCAAGAAGGCGGGAAAGCTCGCGATGCTGCGCGACTCGCTGAAGGATGCCGCCCTGGCAGACGGCAACACGGGCATCGGGCACACCCGCTGGGCCACCCACGGCGGCCCCACCGACGAGAACGCGCACCCGCACCTCGCCGATGACGACAAGCTCGCCGTGATCCACAACGGCATCATCGAGAACTTCGCCTCGCTGCGTGACGAGCTGCTCGCCGACGGCGTGGCGTTCCGCAGCGAGACCGACACCGAGGTCGCAGCAGCGCTGCTCGGTCGTGAGTACCGCACCAACGGCGGCGACCTGCAGGGTGCGTTCCGCGCCGTGGTCAACCGCCTCGAGGGTGCGTTCACCCTGCTCGCGATGCACCAGGACCACCCCGGACTCGTCGTCGGCGCGCGACGCAACTCGCCGCTCGTGATCGGCCTCGGCGAGGGCGAGAACTTCCTCGGCTCCGACGTCGCCGCATTCATCGAGCACACGCGCAAGGCGCTCGCCATCGGGCAGGACCAGATCGTCTCGATCACGCCGGATGCCGTCACGGTCACCGACTTCGCCGGCACGCCGGTCCAGGCCGAGCCGTTCGACGTCTCCTGGGACGCCGCCGCCGCGGAGAAGGGCGGATGGTCCAGCTTCATGGCCAAGGAGGTCGCCGAGCAGCCCGAGGCGGTCGCCAACACGATCCGCGGTCGCATCCGGGGAGATCAGGTCGTCATCCCCGAGCTCGACGGCCTCGACGAGCTGTTCATCGGCATCAACCGCATCATCATCACCGCGTGCGGCACGGCCGCGTACTCGGCGCTCGTCGGCAAGTACGCGATCGAGCAGTGGGCGCGGATCCCCGTCGATGTCGAGCTGGCGCACGAGTTCCGCTACCGCGACCCGGTGATCGGCGATGACACGCTCGTCATCTCGATCAGCCAGTCCGGCGAGACCATGGACACGCTGATGGCCGTCAAGTACGCGCGAGAGCGAGGAGCGCGCACCCTGTCGATCTGCAACACCCAGGGAGCGACCATCCCGCGAGAGTCCGATGCCGTGGTCTACACGCATGCGGGTCCAGAGGTCGCGGTCGCGTCGACCAAGGCGTTCTCGGCGCAGATCACCGCTCTGCTGCTGCTCGGTCTGCACATGGGGCGCGTGCGCGGATCGGTGCAGGACGCATCCGTCGACGTCGCGGAGCTCACAGCCCTCCCCGAGAAGATCGCCAAGGTCCTCGAGAGCGAGCAGGAGCACGTCACGCAGCTCGCCGGCTGGATGGCCGACACCCGCTCCGTCCTGTTCCTCGGTCGCCACGTCGGCTTCCCGATCGCGCTCGAGGGTGCGCTCAAGCTCAAAGAGATCTCGTACATCCATGCCGAGGGCTTCGCCGCCGGAGAGCTCAAGCACGGTCCGATCGCCCTGATCGAACCAGGGCAGCCGGTCTTCGTCCTGGTGCCGTCTCCGCGCCACTCGGCCGTGGTCCACTCCAAGGTCGTCTCGAACATCCAGGAGATCCGTGCTCGCGGAGCGCGCGTGATCGTGGTCGCCGAAGAAGGCGATGCGGCGGTCCTGCCGTTCGCCGACGAGGTCATCCGGATTCCGCTCGCCGGAGCGATGTTCGAGCCGCTGCTCGCTGTCGTCCCGCTGCAGATCTTCGCCATGGCCCTCGCCACGGCCAAGGGCCTCGACGTCGACCAGCCACGCAACCTCGCCAAGTCCGTCACCGTCGAATAGACCCCGTCTCGGGGGTCGGGGCGGGGCAGGAGCCGAAGGAAGCGGATGCCGCGACTAGGCTGAACGGGTGATCATCGGGACCGGCATCGACCTCGTGGACATCCCGCGGTTCGAGCGCACGATGGAGCGCACGCCGCGGCTGCTGGAGCGGCTGTTCGCGCCGGGGGAGCGGGCGCTGCGCCTTCCGTCCCTGGCAGCGCGGTATGCCGCCAAGGAGGCCCTGATCAAGACCCTGGGCGGCTCTGACGGGGTGCACTGGATCGAGATCGAGATCGCCTCCGAGGCATCGGGCCGCCCGCACTTCGTGCTGTCTGGATCCACCGCCGACGTCGTCGCCGAGCGCGGGATCACCCGACTGCATCTGACCCTCACCCATGACGCAGGACTCGCCGCCGCGTTCGTCGTCGCCGAAGGAGAGCCCCTGTGACCGTTCCGTTCCGCGAGGCCCGCATCGAGCTGGATGCCATCAGCGACAACGTCCGCCACTTCCGCCGTCTCACCGGCGTGCAGGTCATCGCGGTCGTCAAGGCGAACGCCTACGGTCACGGCGCCGCGGCCGTAGCCGTCGCGGCCCTCGCCGGCGGCGCGACCCGTCTCGGTGTCGCCGAGATCCCCGAGGCTCTCGAGCTCCGCCGCCAGGGCATCACGGCGCCGATCGTCGCGTGGCTGCACGCTCCGAGCGAGCGGTTCGATCAGGCGGCAGCTCATGACGTCGAGGTGGGCATCTCGTCGTTCGACCAGCTCGAGGCTGCCGGTGCCGTCGCGTCGGTCGATCGTCCGGTCGGCGTGCACCTGAAGTTCGAGACGGGGCTCTCGCGCAACGGCATCGCACCGGCCGACTGGCGGCGCGTGCTCGCCGAGGCTGCGCGTCTCGAGCGCATCGGACGACTGCGCATCATCGGGCTCTTCAGTCACCTCTCGAACACCTCGCCTCAAGACGACCGCGAGGCCCTGGCGAAGTTCGAGGAGGCGGTCGCCGCGGCGGCCTCGTTCGGCATCCACCCCGAGATCCGGCACATCGCGGCGACCGCGGCCGCGATCGACCTGCCGGAGATGCGACTGGATGCGGTGCGCATCGGCATCGGCATCTACGGCCTCTCGCCCTTCGAGGACCGCTCGTCGGCCGAGCTGGGGCTTCGTCCTGCGATGACCCTGCGAGGCGCGATCGCCGCTGTGCGCCGCGTGCCCGCCGGCGCAGGGGTGTCGTACGGATACGACCACCGCGCCCCGCACGACACGACGTTGGTGCTCGTGCCGCTCGGCTACGCCGACGGGGTGCCTCGCCACGCCTCCGGACGCCTGCCGGTGTCGATCGGCGGTCGTCGGTTCACCAACGTCGGCCGGGTCGCCATGGACCAGTTCGTCGTCGACGTCGGCGATTCCCCGGTGTCGATCGGAGACGAGGTCGTGCTGTTCGGCGACCCGACCCTCGGGGTTCCCTCCGCAGCCGAGTGGGCCAACGCCGCGTCGACCATCGACTACGAGATCGTCACGCGCATCGGCCCGCGCGTGCCCCGGCGGTCGGCATGAGCGTCGACCCGGCCCTCCTCGGGCACATCGAGATCGAGACATCCGATGCCATGGAGCAGCTCGGCTTCCGCATCGGCGAGCAGCTCGAAGCCGGAGATCTGCTGATCCTCACCGGTCCCCTCGGGGCCGGGAAAACGACGTTCACTCGAGGGCTCGCGGAAGGACTCGGAGTGCGAGGGCCGGTGCAGAGCCCCACGTTCGTGATCGCACGCACGCATCCCTCGCTCGTCGGACGGGCCCCCCTGGTGCATGTGGATGCCTACCGCCTCGGCTCAGGCGCCGAGCTCGACGACCTCGACCTCGACCTCGCACGATCGGTGGTCGTGGTCGAGTGGGGACGCGGTATGGCTGAGGACCTGGCCGAGGCCTGGTGGGACATCGAGTTCGAGCGCCCGGTCGGCGGCGACGACGATCTCGACCCCTCCGAGCTCGACGCGGATGCCCCGCGGCACGTGACGATCACGCGCGCAGGGCGCTCAGCGATCACCGGCTGAACGGCGACTACCCTGGAGAGGTGATCCTCGCCGTCGACACCTCCCTGGGCACCGCCGTCGCCCTCATCGACGACGACGGCACCCGTCTGTCCGACGCCTCGACCGCCGACCCTCTCGGTCACGCGGAGGTCATCGGCGAGCTGCTCGTGCGAGCTCTCGGCGAGACCGGAAGCGGATCGATCGACCACGTGGTGGCGGGCATGGGCCCTGGCCCCTTCACCGGACTCCGCATCGGCATCGCGACCGCGCGCACGTTCGCGATGGGCCGCGGCATCCCGGTCGTTCCCGTGCCGAGCCACTTCGCCGCGGCGCTCACCGCGATCGATCGAGACGCCGTGACCGGCCCGTTCGCCATCGTCACGGACGCCCGCCGGCGAGAGGTGGCCGTCACCGTGTTCGAGGGGACGGATGCCGACGGCATCCCGAACATGGTCGCCGACACGGTGCTGGTCGCGAGGGTCGATGCGGACGAGCACCTCGATGGCATCCGTCGCATCGATGTCGAGACGCTGTCGGCTGTCGACCTCGCCCGCGTGGGCGCCCGCGCGGTGGCGGCGGGGCGCACGCTCGCGGGGGCCGAGCCGCTGTATCTGCGACAGCCCGATGTCACCGTGCCCGGAGCGCCGAAGAAGGTGGGGCGATGACTCTGCGTGCAGCGACGCCCGACGACCTCGACGCCATCATGGCGATAGAGGATCGCTCGTTCCCGACCGACGCGTGGAGCTCCCAGGCCATGGCGCTGGAGCTCGCCAGCCCGCACGGCCTGTATCTGGTCGACGAGCACGACGGCGTCATCATCGGCTATGGCGGAGTCCGCGCGCTGCACGGGTCGAGTGATGCCGACATCCAGACCATCGCCTTCGACGCCGAGCACCGTGGCGCCGGTCGCGGGCGCGCGCTGCTGCGCTCGCTTCTCGACGCCGCAGCCGAACGCGGAGCCCGAGAGGTCTTCCTCGAGGTGCGCGCCGACAATCCGGGCGCCGAGGGCCTCTACCTCTCCGAGGGGTTCGAGGAGATCGGCCGCCGCCCTCGCTATTACCAGCCCGATGACGTCGATGCGATCGTGATGCGCCTCGTGCTGCAGCATCCGCGTTCGGCGCATCGTGACGAGCCTGCCGAGGATGCCGCGAAGGAGGCCACCGCATGACCGAGCCGCTGGTGCTGGGCATCGAGACGAGCTGCGACGAGACGGGCATCGGCATCGTCCGCGGACGCACGCTGCTGTCGAACACGATCGCGTCGAGCATGGACGAGCACGCCCGCTACGGCGGCGTCGTGCCCGAGGTCGCCGCCCGAGCCCACCTCGAAGCCCTGCAGCCGTCGATCGACGCCGCGTTGGCGGAGGCCGGGGTGCGGCTCGACGACCTCGATGCGGTCGCCGTGACCAGCGGGCCGGGCCTCGCAGGGGCGCTCATGGTCGGCGTCGGCGCCGCGAAGGGCCTCGCCGTCTCGCTCGACAAGCCGCTGTATGCGGTCAATCACCTGGTGGGCCACATCGCCGCCGACATCCTCACCCCCGACTCCGAGCCTCTCGAGTACCCGACGATCGCGCTGCTCGTGTCGGGTGGGCACACGTCGCTGCTGCACGTGCGCGACCTCACGACCGACGTCGAGATGCTGGGCGAGACCATGGACGACGCTGCGGGGGAGGCGTTCGACAAGGTCGCTCGACTTCTGTCGCTGCCGTACCCGGGTGGCCCCGAGATCGACCGGGCGGCACTCGACGGAGACCCCGATGCGATCCGGTTCCCTCGGGGTCTGTCTCGCGCATCGGACCTGGCGAAGCACCGCTACGACTTCTCGTTCTCCGGGCTCAAGACGGCCGTCGCTCGCTGGGTCGAACGCTGCGAGGCAGACGGCGTGCCTGTGCCGGTGGCCGACGTCGCCGCGAGCTTCCGCGAGGCGGTCGTCGACGTGCTCGTGACGAAGGCGCTCGCCGCGTGCGCAGACCTCGGCGTGCCGCGCTTGCTTCTCGGCGGCGGGGTCATCGCCAACCGACGACTCCGCGAGGTCGCGCTCGCGAGGGCCGAGAAGGCGGGCGTGACCGTGCGCATCCCGCCGCTGTCGCTCTGCACCGACAACGGGGCGATGATCGCGGCTCTGGCTGCGGAGCTGATCTCGTCGGGCCGACGCCCGTCGACGCTCGCGTTCGGCGCCGACTCCACTCTTCCGGTCACCGAGATCCAGGTCGACGAGCGCGTCGCGGTGATGTGATGAGCGACGCGCCACGCACGCCCGATCCCGTGGGCGCAGAACCAGGGTCCGATGCCGTGCTGCCTCCGACCAGGATCGAGCGCCTCAGCGGCGAGGTCGAGCATCCGTCCGGTTCGGCGCGGATACCGGGGTCCCGCCGCGAGGGATACACGAAGCTGCCGACGGGACCGGTCGGAGTCGAACCGGTGGTCGTCAGCGGGCCCGTGGCAGACGACATCGGGCGCGGCACCGACTGGGCGCCGTCGACCGACGCGTCCGTCGTCGACGACACCCGCCTCGCGCCCTGGGCTCTGATGGCCGCCATCGTGGCCCTGGTCTCGTCCTTCTTCGTCGGCTGGGGCATACCGATAGCCATCGTCGCCGTGATCGCGTCGATCATGTCGCTGCGCCGACCGGTCGAGAGCCGCGCCATCGCACGCTGGGCGCTCGTGCTCGGTCTGTGCGCGACCGTCTACAGCCTCGGCTGGCTCGTCTGGGCCGGGATGCAGTTCGAGAGACTCGGATAGCGGATGCTCGACGCGGATGAATCCGTCGAGCTGAGGGCTCTCCAGGCGCGGGCCTACGGTCGAGCCGGTGCGCTGAATGAGGTCGAGGCCGCGCGGCTGCGCGAACTCGAGGCCGGCAAGCTCCGCCGGACGGAGCCGCCCGCACCGAGAGAACCGGAGCCGGCTGCGCCTGCACCCCCACACATCGAGCCCGCACACATCGAGCCCGCCGCGTCGACCGTCGTCGAGGGAGCCGGGACCGCGGTGTCTGAGGACCGCACCACCGGGGCGCCCCACGGCGACTCCGCCCTCGCCGCGCTGCGACGGCACTGGCGTCTTGCCGTCGCGATCACCGCAGCCTTCATCGTGGTGGGCCTCGTGCTCGGCTGGCTGATCTTCGCCGATCGTGGTCCTGCCCCGATGCAGCTCAGTGCGCAGCAGGAGGGGTGGCAGAGCGCGATCGTCGCGTCGGGCGACTTCGACCCGGGTTCCGTGCGAGCCGTCGCCGAGGAGGAGGGCGTCGTGATCTGGTTCGCGACGAAGAACGAGAGCGCGGACGTGTGCCTCGTGCTCGGCCACGAGGACGCGACGGCTCCCGCGTGCACGACGCGGGAGCAGGCGACGATCCAGGGTGTGAACGCGACGCTCGCGAAGCCCGTGAGCGAGGCCCAGGCCTACGACATCCAGGCGCAGATGTTCCTCACGCAGGATGGCGAGCCCGCGGTCATCACCCGCAGCTACATCACGTCGTCGCAGTCGACGTCGATGTTCGCCAGCGAGGCGGAGGCGGAAGCCGCGACGACGCTCGCCGCGCAGACCGGATTGGATCGCCGCACGATCCTCGTCGTCGGCTATGACGACGAGGTGCCGATCTGGACCGGGATCGACACCTCCACCCAGCGATACTGTCTCGTCTATGACGGGTCCATGCCTGACCCTCCGATGGTGTGCGACGACAGCCTGATGCTCGCGGATGCGGACCGGACGCTCGTGCTCGACGTCGCAGACGACGGCGAGACGACCCGCTATGAGTACCAGTTCGGCTACGGTCAGCAGTACCTCACCGTGACGAGGGGCTGGGAGAGCGACGATGCTGCAGGAGAGTGAGTCTGCCGAGCTGCGCGCCCTGCAGGGCAAGGCCTATGGTCGCGACGGCGGCCTGACCGAGGTCGAAGCGGCCAGGCTGCGCGAACTCGAGTCCATGCGCGTCGAACCGGACGCGACGGTCCTCGCCGCAGCTGCGGCCGGCCCGGGCGCCGACGCGGTCGACGCCCCGCGTCGAGCAGAGGATGCTCCGCTCCCGCATGCCGAGCCGCCCGTCTCCGGCCCACCGAGCGGGAGCCCCGCCGATGAGGAAGCCGGCCGGCAGCAGCCTCGCGAGGCCGGCGGACTTCGCACAGCGATCCGACAGCACTGGAAGGCCGCTGTCGCCGCATCCGCCGCGATGCTCGTGATCGGTCTCGGCGTCGGATGGGCGGTCTTCGGGCACACCGGTGACGCCGTGGCGCTGACCTCCGAGCAGCAGCAGCGTCGCGCCGAGCTGCAGGCGGAGGGCGGGTTCGATCCCGGCAGCCTGCGCGCGATCGGACGGGACGAGGACGCCCTCGTCTGGTACGCCACCAAGGAAGACGGCGAGACGATCTGCATCACGCTCGACGCGGCAGGCAAGTCGGCGGATCAGTGTCAGCCGGCTGCGGATCTCGACAACGGGAACGGCATCGGCATCAGTGCGAGTGTCACCGCACCCGGCGAGGGCGAGGAGAGTCCGGAGGAGATCTGGGCATCCGCCGCGCGGGCGATGAACGGCGAGGTCGTCGGGATCATCCAGCGCTGGCGCTCGGACCAGAACTCCTGGCTGTCGCAGTTCCAAGGGGACGAGCGGGAACGGGCCGAGCAGCTGATCGAGGAGGGCTTCGAGGAGTACTCGTTCTCGGTCGTCGGCTACTTCCGCGATGCCCCTGTCTGGCGTGCACAGCGCCTCGAGAGCGACGACATCCAGGACTGTCTGATCATCGACGCCGTCGAGAGCGTCGAATGCCGCGTGTCGGGCGACCAGCAGTTCTCCGGCGACGGCATCGAGACCCGAGGGGTCACCGTCGACGAGACGGGGACCGTCGCCGCGGAGTGGAGCGTGCGCCTCGCCTACACGCCGAGCGGTACGCCATACCTCGTCGTCTCCGGCGACAACGCAGCAGTAGCCGCCGAGCAGACGGTGGAGCCGGGGGAGACGCTCGAGCTCGGCGGCGAGAAGCAGGATCCGATCCAGGTCGAGATCCCGTCCGACGACTCCGAGGGCTAGGGCGGCCTCGCCTGGCGCTATTCGGCGGCAGGCACCCGATCGGCGAGGATCGCGCGGCGCTGATCGCCGATGCGGGTGAGGATCAGCGTCGCCGCCTGATCGCCCCGCAGCGTCAGCTTCTTGCGGAAGGCGGCGGGGTCGATGTCCATACCGCGCTTCTTGATCTCGAGAGACCCGACATCGTTCGCCTTGAGGACGGCGCTGATCGCCTTGGGATTGGCAGGCATCGTCTCACGCACCCGGAACGACTGCACGAACGGACTCGTGAGCGCCGTGTCGGAGGTGAGGTACGCGATGCGCTCATCGAGCATCCCCGCGTCGAGACTGCGCGCGACGTCGCCGATCAGGCGCGCACGGATCACCGCGCCGTCCGGCTCGTGGAGGAAGGCGCCGAGCTCACGCACGGGCTCATCCTCCGCATCTGCTCCTGCGGTGAGCTCGTGCGAGCGCTCGCCGCGGATCACGAGAGCGGACCGGCGGATGCCGTCGCGAGCGAGCGCTCTCGTCCACAGCACCAGCTCGACGACGCTGCCCTCTGCGCTCACCCACTGCGCCTCGGCGTCGACGGGGAGCGAGTCCCGGTCGTGGCCGGGCCCGAGCTTGATGCCGGTCGAGGTGCGGGAGGCCACGTCGAATGCCCAGTCGAGCGGGGGAGAGTAGTCATCGGACGACACCCGCCGCGTCTCGCTGTGACCCCCGGTGCGGCGGGCCGGGTCCATCCAGATCGCCTGAGTCTCGTCGCCGTCGGCGGGCACGTGGGCCTCGGCGGTGCCGTGCGTCACGACCGCGCTGTCTCCGAAGGGCGCCAGGTTGTAGGCGGCGATCGCTGCGGTCACCTCGTCGGCATCCACGGCGATCACGTCGAGTCCGGCGCCCGCGAACGCGAGGGCGTCTCCGCCGATGCCGCAGCCCAGATCGGCGACACGGGTGATGCCGACCCGCCGCAGCCGCTGCGCGTGCCGTGCGGCGACGTTCAGCCGGGTGGCCTGCTCGAGCCCGGCGCGGGTGAACAGCATCCGCGCCGCGAAGTCGCCGAACTTGCCCCTCGCCTTGGCGCGGAGACGTGCCTGCCCCACCACGGCGGAGACCAGCTCGGGGGAGTGCCCTGCGGCGCGCAGCCGAGACACGATCCGAGCGACGTCGGCGATCTCATCGACGGGGCCGAGCTCGTCCAGCGCCTTCAGGCCTTCGGGGGTGAGCAGGGCGCGCAGCTCGGAGATCTCCACGCCTCCAGCTTAGGGCGGCGGTCAGTTCGTCCGATTGGCACTCGCATTGCGTGAGTGCCAGCGGAGCGCCTAGACTGAATTAGCACTCTCGGGTTGAGAGTGCGAAAAGTCTTCCTGTCAGCGTCAAGAAAGAAGAGGTAGACCGTGTCGGTTTCCATCAAGCCGCTCGAGGATCGCATCGTCATCAAGCAGGTCGAGGCAGAGCAGACCACCGCGAGTGGCCTGGTCATCCCCGACACCGCCAAGGAGAAGCCCCAGGAGGGCGAGGTCGTGGCCGTGGGCCCCGGCCGCATCGATGACAACGGCAACCGCGTTCCGCTCGACGTCGCCGTGGGCGACCGTGTTCTCTACAGCAAGTACGGCGGCACCGAGGTGAAGTTCGGCGCAGACGAGTACCTCGTCCTGTCGGCTCGCGACGTGCTCGCAGTCGTCGTCCGCTGAGACAACGTCTTCGGAAGGCCCGGATGCATCACGCATCCGGGCCTTCCTGCGTGTCCGGACCGTGTCAGACGACCGCGGCCGGATTCAGCGCGACTGGAGCAGATCGACGGCCGCCGCGGCAGCGCTGCCGGGAGCCGCACTGTATGCGAGGATCCGCTGGCCATCTCCCTCGGGTAGGTGAAGGACCTCGTAGCCGAGCGTGAGTTCGCCGACGACAGGATGGCGGAAGCGCTTGCTGCCGCTCGTGCAGAGCTTGACCATGTGTCCGGCCCAGAGCTTCGCGAAGTCGGGACTGCTCAGGCTGAGCTCGCCGATGAGTTCGGCGAGCTGTCGGTCGTCGACGAATCGTGCGGCGACGTAGCGCAGCGATGCCACGGCCAACGCGGCCTCTTCGTTCCAGTCGGCGTACAGGTCTCGTGTGTGCGGATCGAGGAACAGCATCCGGAGGTGGTTGGGGCGCCCGGCCGGCCGAGACGGCGCATCGACCTCGATGTGGCCCGCCATCAGAAGGTGGCCGGCGCTGTTCCAGTCGAGGATGTCGTTGAAACGGCCCAGCAGCACAGCAGGAACTCCCATGGCGTGCAGCAGTTGCGAGGCGCCTCGATGCGGCTGCTCGGTCTTTCGGGGACGGCGGGGAGCGGCTGATCGCGGGCGTGCGAGCGCTCGGAGATGCGTATGCTCGTCGGCATCGAGCTGGAGCGCGCGGGCGAGACTGTCGATGACCGCGTCGGATGCGTTCTGCGACTGGCCCTGCTCCAAGCGGGTCAGGTAGGTGACCGAGACCCCGGCGAGTCGTGCGAGCTCTTCGCGACGGAGGCCCGGAACCCTGCGACGGCCGAAGCTGGCAACCCCGACGTCGTCGGGGGTGACGCGATCCCGCCGGGAGCGCAGGAACTCGCCGAGCTCGGTCACCGGCCGTTCTGAGGCGATCGGCCTGGTGAACGCGGGGTGCGGATCCATGGAGCCATTCTCCACGACCGCCGCACGCGCAGCCTGTCCCTGGCGGTGCTAGTCACGAGAGGGGACTGGTTGCCCCGTGCCGCCGGGCGGAGTCTGAGCAGCGTGACTCATTCCGACTCGACTCTCCCCGCCACGGCGCCGCAGGCGACCGATCGCTTCACCCCGTCGCAGGCGCTCGCCATGGGCGTCCTTCTGACGGCGAACTTCACCCTCGCCGTGGACTTCTCGATCCTCAACGTCGCGCTGCCTCCGATCGGGCGGGAACTGGGGTTCGACACCGCGTCGCTCCAGTGGATCGTGACCGCGTTCGCGGTGTGCGCCGCGTCGTTCACCCTGTTCTTCGGGCGGGTGGCCGATCTGCTCGGGCGCAAACGACTGTTCATCGCCGGGCTCGCGCTGCTCGGTGCGGCATCGGTCGTCGGCGGACTCGCGACCACACCGGGTGTTCTCCTGGCCGCCCGCGTCGGCCAGGGCGTCGCGACGGCGATGGTCACTCCGGCGGCTCTCGCGCTGATGACCACGATGTTCCCCGAGGGGCGGGCGCGCTCGCGGGCGCTCGGGCTCAACGGTGCGCTCATGGCGGCGGGCTTCACGTCGGGAGCGGTGCTCGGCGGGCTGCTCACCGGAGGCGTCTCGTGGCGCTGGGCGTTCTTCGTCAACGTCGCGATGGCCGCTGCAGCCCTGCTCGTCGGGGCGTTCGTCCTTCACGAGCCGCGTCGCGTCGCACGGGCTCGGCTCGATGTCGTCGGCGCGATCACCGTGACAGCCGCTCTGGTGGCACTCGTCTTCGGCATCGACTCCGCGGGGCGCGTCGGCTGGGGCGAACCGGGCACGTGGATGCCGCTCGGGGTCTCCGCGGTGTTCTTCGTGTTGTTCGCGCTCGCCGAGAAGAGAGCGATCGAACCGCTCATCGCACCTTCGCTGCTGAGGAGAGGGGAGATCGCCTGGGGCAACCTCGCCGGTCTCCTCGCCTTCGCCACTGAGACGTCACTCGTCTTCCTGCTGACCATCTATCTGCAGGAGATCCTCGGGTACACCCCGATCGCTGCCGGACTCATGCTCGGAGTGCTCGGTATCGGCACCGTGCTCGGTGGCCTTCTCGCGCCCCGCGTCATCGGAAGGGTCGGATCGTCGCGCGCGATCGTCGTCGGGCTGATCGTGCAGGCCGGCGCCACGTTCCCGCTCGCCTTCGCATCGGACGAGCATGCCTGGGCGATTCCGCTCCTCGTTCTGACGTTCCTCGGTGGCGTGGCGAACCTCGTGGCCATCGTCGGCTATGTCGTGACGGCGACGGGGTCGGTTCCCTCTGAACAGCAGGGCCTGGCGACCGGTCTCGTCACGATGAGCCAGCAGGTGGGCATCGCACTGGGCACGCCGGTGATGGCGGCTGTGGTCGCGGCGTTCGCCGCCGCGGGTCTTCTCGCCGGGCTGCAGATGGCGATCGGACTCAATGCGGCGATGGCGCTCTCGACCGCCCTCCTCGTCGCGGTCGTGCTCAGGGGTCGGCGAGGCCGCTGAACGGCCGGGGAGGCGCCACCGTTGCATCGATTCCTGCCAATGTCCGGTCGGCGACGGCTTCGGGTGCGATGCCGCTCACCGACGGGCATAGGGTTGTGCGGTGACCCCGACGAACGCCGCCTCCCGAGCCACTCAGACGGCGGGAGTCGCGTACGCAGGGGGTGCGTATCTGCTCTGGGGCGTGCTGCCCCTCTACTTCCTTCTGCTCGCACCCACGGGGCCGTGGGAGGTCGTCGCGTGGCGGGTGCTGCTGTCGCTCGTCTTCTGTCTTCTGCTTCTCACCGTGATGCGCGGCTGGGCGGCGTTCGGCGCGATCATCCGGCAGCCGAGGCTGCTGGCATGGACTGCTCTCGCCGGCGTCCTGATCTACGTCAACTGGCAGGTGTTCCTCATCGGCACCCTCTCGGAGAACATCGTCGAGACGAGCCTCGGGTATTTCATCAACCCGATCACGACGGTGCTCCTCGGGGTGTTCGTGCTCAAGGAGCGCATCCGCAGGCTGCAGTGGGCCGCGATCGGCATCGCCGCCGTCGCGGTGATCGTGATCGTCCTCTTCTACGGCGAGTTCCCGTGGATCGCTCTCTCGCTGACGGCCTCGTTCGGGGTCTACGGACTCATCAAGAAGAAGATCGGCCCCGCAGTCGACGCGGTCAGCGGACTCACCCTCGAGTCGTTCTGGCTGATCCCGATCGCCGTCGTGCAGCTGATCCTCGTCGCCGCCACCCCCGACGGGATCACGATGGGCTCCCACGGCGTCTGGCACGCGGTGCTCCTCGCATTCGCGGGAGTGGCGACGGCGGTGCCGCTGCTGCTGTTCGCCGCCGGCACCCGACGCATCAACCTGACCGTCATCGGGATGATCCAGTTCATCACGCCGATCATGCAGTTCATCATCGGTGCGGTCGTGCTCGGCGAACCGATGCCGCCCGAGCGGTGGGCGGGGTTCATCATCGTCTGGGTCGCGATCCTGGTGTTCGTGATCGACCTGCTGCTCGCCGCGCGGCGAGGGCGTCGGATCGCTCAGCCGGCACTGGTCTGAACCTCCGGTTCACGCCTGCGGAACTCGGTGTCGGATCGTTAACGCACCGAAACATCGGCGACCCCTACGCGAAGCCTTTCAGTCCTAGTGTTAGAGCACCCGACCGTGGTCACAATCCACGGCCAGTCACGCAAGGGAGCATCATGACCGCATTCACGCGCTCGCGCAGCGCCAAGATTCTCGCAGGAGTCGCGCTGCTGAGCGCCTCGGCGATCGTCGTCGCAGGCTGCAGCAGCACGCCCTCCGAGGAGCCGTCCGACGGCGGAGGCGGCGGATCGACGGCCGACCTCACGCTCGAGCTCGGCTCGCTGCTGCCGCAGACCGGTTCGCTGTCGTTCCTCGGCCCGCCCATGGAATCCGGCGTCGGCCTCGCCGTCAAGGAGGTCAACGACGCTGCTGCAGGTATCACGATCAACCTGACGGCCGAAGACGAGGGCGACACCGACACCAAGGCCTACGAGACGTCGATCAGCAAGCTGCAGAGCGCAGGCGTCACGGCCATCGTCGGTGCCGCGGCGTCCGGCGTCTCGCGTCTGATCCTCGACGGCAACGTCAGCGCAGGCATCCTCCAGATCTCGGCCTCGAACACCGGCCCCGACTTCACCGACTGGGACGACAACGGACTCTACTTCCGCACCGCTCCCAGCGACCTGCTGCAGGGCGAGGTCCTCGGCAACCTGATCGCCGAAGACGGGCACAAGACCCTCGGCGTGATCTACCAGAACGACGCCTACGGCACCGGTCTCTTCGAGAACATCAAGTCGACGTTCGAGAACGCGGGTGGCGAGGTCGTGGCCGACGCGTCGTACAACGTCGGTGACGGTCAGTTCGACGCACAGGTCGAGACCATCAAGGCGCAGAACCCCGACGCCGTCGCGATCGTGTCGTTCGACCAGTTCAAGACGATCGCGCCGCTGCTCGTGAACGCGGGCATCTCGCCGGACAAGTTCTACCTCGTCGACGGAAACCTGTCGGACTACGGCTCTTCGCCCGACACGAACTTCCCGTTCTCGCTCGAGGGCGCACAGGGCACCAAGCCCGGCCCGGCACTCGAGGATGACTTCACCGACCGTCTGCAGGCGTACTGGACCGGCGAGGGCAACCCCGAGGTCAACGACTTCACCTACGCGGCTGAGGCGTACGACGCCGTCGTGCTCGTCTCGCTCGCGTCGCTCGCGGCCGGCTCGACCGAGGGCGCGGACATCGCAGCGAAGATGGCTGAGGTCTCGGGTGGCACCGGCGACGGAGAGAAGTGCACCAGCTTCGCCGACTGCGCCGAGATCATCAACGGAGGCGGCACGGCCGACTACGACGGATACTCGGGCGAGATCACGTTCGACGAGAACGGCGACCCGCAGGGCGCCTCGATCGGCACGTACGTGTACGACGCCGAGAACCTGATCTCCCGCACCAACTGATCACGAGCGAAGGCCCCGGATTCAGCATCCGGGGCCTTCGTCGTGTCCCGAGCATCTGCGAAGGCCACGGGGTCACCGGGCGTGGCCGACCCTCCCCGTCCCGCAGGCCCGGACTGAGACCCGGACAGAGCCGCAGACAGAGAGAAGGGGCGGGATGCCGCAGCATCCGCCCCTCTCTCTCTGTCTGCCGCCTCAGGCGGCGTCGGTGCCGAGCGTGCCGAGGTAGAGGCCGATGACCTTCGGATCGTTCAGCAGGTCGCGCCCTGTGCCCTCGTACGCGTCCTTGCCCTGGTCGAGCACGTAGCCGCGGTCGCAGATCTGCAGGCAGCGACGTGCGTTCTGCTCGACCATGATCGTGGTCACTCCCGCCTTGTTGATGTCGGAGACGCGGATGAACGCGTCGTCCTGGCGCACGGGGGAGAGGCCGGCGGAGGGCTCGTCGAGCAGCAGCACCGACGGGTCCATCATGAGCGCCCGCGACATCGCCACCATCTGGCGCTCACCGCCCGAGAGCGAGCCCGCGCGCTGCTTGAGGCGCTTGCCGAGCTCGGCGAAGATGCCGGTGACGAACTCGAGGCGCTCTGCGTAGATCTTGGGGTTCTGATAGAGCCCCATCTGCAGGTTCTCCTCGATCGAGAGCGAGGGGAAGACGTTGTTCGTCTGCGGCACGAAGGCGACGCCGCGTTTGACGAGCTTGTCTGCCTTCAACCCGACGATGCTGTCCCCGTTCAGGGTGACGTCGCCGCCGCGGATGTTGACCATGCCGAAGATCGCCTTCAGCAGGGTCGACTTGCCCGCGCCGTTGGGGCCGATGATGCCGATCAGCTCTCCTTGACGTGCGACCAGGTTCGCGCCGTTGAGGATGTTCACTCCGGGGAGGTATCCGGCGTGCACGTCCTTGAGCTCGACGACGATGTCGTCGGGTGACGGCGACGACGCTGCGGGGGTGGCGGCGCTCATGCGGTGCCCTTCTGGTCGGAATCGCGGGTGCTCGTCGCTTCGAGCTCCGCCTCGGCTTCTGCTTCGATCTGCTCGCGGAGCTTGGCGGCTGCGGCATTCTCGATCACGGGGATGCGACCGGTGACGGCACCGAGATCGAGATCCTGGTGCGCGCCGAGGTAGGCGTCGACCACCGCGGGGTCTTCCATGACCTCGTCCGGGGGTCCCTCGGCGACGATGCGACCCTCCGCCATGACCACGACCCAGTCCGCGATGTGGCGGACCATGTGCATGTCGTGCTCGACGAACAGCACGGTCATCCCGAGGCCCTTGAGATCGAGGATGTGGTCGAGCAGCGACTGCGTGAGGGCCGGGTTGACACCGGCCATCGGCTCGTCGAGCATCACCAGGGTCGGGTCGCTCATCAGAGCGCGGGCCATCTCGAGGAGCTTGCGCTGCCCGCCCGAGAGCGATGCGGCGAAGTCCTTCTCCTTGGCGTCGAGCTTGAAGCGGGCGAGCAGCTCGCGCGCCTTGCCCTCGATCTCCTGGTCCTGCTTGCGCCACAGGAACGGGAAGAGGCTCGACCAGAAGCCCTCGCCGCGCTGCCCCGGAGCCCCGAGCTTCATGTTCTCGAGCACCGTGAGGAGCGACAGCGACTTGGTCAGCTGGAACGTGCGCACCTGTCCCATGCGCGCCACCTTGAACGAGGGGACGCCCGAGAGGCTCACCCCGTCGAACGACCAGGTGCCTGCGTTGGGTTTGTCGAACCCGCACAGCAGGTTGAACAGCGTCGTCTTGCCCGCGCCGTTCGGACCGATCAGCGCGGTGATCGCGCCACGCGGGATCTCGACGTGATCGACGTCGACGGCGGTCAGGCCGCCGAAGCGTCGCTGCACGGCGTCTGCCACGAGGATCGGGTCGACCTTCGGCACGCCGGGGGCCGCGGGGCCCTTCGCGAGACCGGTGGTCTTGGGGCGTCGGATGCTCCCGGTTGCGGGCGCCGTCTCGGCGCTCTCGTCGGGGGTCAGTTCATTTGACAAAGGTCATCTCCCTCTTGTCTCCGAGGATGCCCTGAGGTCGGAAGATCACGAGCAGCATCAGGGCGATGCCGACGAAGATGAACACCAGGGTCGAGGCCTGGCTGTCGGACATCGGCAGGATTCCCGCCTTCGCCATGGACGGCAGCAGGTTGGCCATGAACGCGAACACGACCCAGAAGAGGATCGCGCCCAGCGTCGGGCCGAACACCGTGGCTGCTCCACCGAGCAGCAGGGCGGTCCACAGGAAGAACGTGAGCGAGGTCGTGTAGCTGCCGGGGACCACAGCCGACGGGAGGACGAACACGATCCCTCCGGCCGCGCCGATCACACCACCGACCACGAGCGCCTGCATCTTGTAGGCGAAGACGTTCTTGCCGAGCGAGCGCACGGCGTCCTCGTCCTCACGGATGCCCTTGAGCACGCGCCCCCACGGGCTGCGCATGAGCGACCAGACCAGCAGGATCGCGACGAGCAGCACGAGGAGTCCGAACACGCGGTTCCACAGGTCGTTCGCGCTGTAGGTCCACGGCCCGAACCCGTAGGTGCCCGGTGGGAAGGGGTTGGCGTCGCGGAACCCGCCGTTGAACTGCGCGAGACCGTCGGCCGAGTTGGTGTACTCGTCGAAGATCTGGGTGGTGAAGAGCAGCCGCACGATCTCACCGGCCGCGATCGTCGCGATGGCGAGGTAGTCGGCTCGCAGCCGCAGCGTCGGGATGCCGAGGAGGACGGCGAACAGCGCGCCGCCGAGCAGGCCGATCAGCATGCCGATCCACCAGGGGAGACCGAAGGTCAGCACCGAGATGGCGTAGCCGTACCCGCCGATGGCCATGAAGGCGGCCATACCGAAGTTGAGGAGTCCCGCGTATCCGAAGTGCACGGCCAGACCGGTCGCCGCCAGAGCGTACGCCAGGGTGACGGGGCTGAACAGATAAGCGGCTGTGTTCGAGAAGATGCTTCCGAAGTCCATGGCGATCAGCCCAACCTTTCCCTGCGTCCCAGCAGGCCCTGCGGTCTGACGAGGAGGATCACGATGAGCACGACCAGGGCGCTCGCATACTTCAGATCCGAGGGGATCCAGAGGGTGGAGACCTCGACCGCGATGCCGACGATGAGGGAGCCGACGAGCGCGCCGAACGCGGTGCCGAGGCCGCCGAGGGTGATGGCGGCGAAGATGAGCAGCAGCATCTGCATGCCCATGTCCCACTTCACACCGGGGCGGAAGTACGCCCAGAGGATGCCGGAGATCGCCGCGAGGGTGCCGGACAGGATCCAGACGTAGCGAACGACCTTGTCGACGTCGATGCCCGACGCGGCCGCGAGCTGCGGGTTGTCGGAGATCGCCCTGGTGGCCTTGCCGATGCGGGTGCGTGTGAGGAAGAACGCGACCCCGACGATCACGACGATGCTGACGACGATTCCGATCAGGTCGATGTACGACAGCGAGATCGGACCGAACCGGAAGGGCTCGGGGCTGGCACCGGGAAGCTGGCGGGTGCCGCCGCCGATCATGTACTGGAAGGCGTAGCGCAGGGCGAGGGACAGGCCGATGCTGACGATCATCAGCTGCACGACCCCGAGCCCTCGTCTTCGCAGCGGACGCCAGATGCCGGCGTCCAGTGCCCAGCCGAAGAGGCCGCCGCCGATGACAGCCGCGATGATCCCGAGCCACAGCGGCAGATGCCAGAAGCTCGTCGTCACGAGGGCGACCAGGCCGCCCCAGGTGACCATCTCGGCGTGCGCGAAGTTCGACAGCCGGGTGGTGCCGTAGATGAGCGCGGCGCCCATCGAGGCGAGTGCGAGCAGCAGACCGAAGTTCAGACCGCCCACGAGACGCGAGAGGAGCTGATCGATGAAGGACGTCGTCATCCTCTCGCCCTCGCCGAGGAAGAGGTTGAGGATCTTGGTGCCGGTCAGACCGAACTCGACCTCGAACGACGCCGTCGTGCCGGCGATGGGCTGAGTGCCCTCCGGCAGCTGCGCCGCGTCGACGATCACACCGTCGGGGAGCGTCTCCTCGTCGACGGTGAGCGTGTAGGTGTCCTTCTCAGGCACGTACAGGCGCCACTTGCCCTCTGCGTCGGTCTCGGTCTCGCCCTCGAAGCCGCCGCCCTCGATCGTCATGACGACGCCTTCGACCGGGTCGTCGTCGAAGGTGATGACGCCGGCGAAGTAGAAGTCGGTGATCTCCTGCCCGTCGTCCGTCTCTTCGGCGGAGGCCGCTGCAGGAGGCTGCAACCACAGGAAAGCGATGGCGAGGAGCGACGCGAGCAGGATGATGACCCACCGCATTCCGCTTCGATTCGCCGAGATCGTCGGACGCACAGAACCTCCAGCCCAGTACACAGGCCATGACGGAGTTGTGCATCGGCCCTGATGTACGACGGTATGAGCGTAATGTGTCGGCTCTGTTTCAACCAAGGCACGATCTGCTCACGGTGAGAACGATCCCATCACGAAGTTGCGAATCCGGAGCGTCTCCGCGTGTCGTGCTGCGCGGGAGCGCGCGACGACCGGGAATTTCCTCAGGCTCCCGACGCTTAGAATTGGTACACCCTCGCCCCCAGATCGCGCCCGCAGGAGGACAATCCATGGACCAGCACGACCCCTTCGGCTTCGTCGGACTCACGTACGACGACGTGCTGCTCCTCCCGGGGCACACCGACGTCATCCCCAGCGAGGCCGACACCTCGTCGCGGATCACCCGCCGGATCTCGGTCGCGACACCGCTGCTGTCCAGCGCGATGGACACCGTCACCGAGTCTCGGATGGCCATCGCGATGGCACGAGAGGGCGGCATCGGCATCCTGCACCGCAACCTCTCGATCGCCGATCAGGCCGCGCACGTCGACCGCGTCAAGCGCAGCGAGTCGGGCATGATCACCGACCCGATCACGACGTCGCCGGACGCGACCGTCGAAGAGGTCGACGCGCTCTGCGCCAAGTACCGCATCTCGGGCCTTCCTGTCGTCGACGCCGACGGCCGCCTCGTCGGCATCATCACCAACCGCGACATGCGGTTCGTGTCGGGTTTCGAGCGTCAGACCACCTTCGTGAAGGACGTCATGACGTCGGAGGGCCTCGTCACCGCACCGGTGGGCGTGGCCGCAGGCGAGGTCATCGCGCTCTTCGCGCACCACCGCGTCGAGAAGCTGCCGCTCATCGACGACGACGGCAGGCTCGCCGGCCTCATCACCATCAAGGACTTCGACAAGAGCGAGAAGTACCCGCTGGCGACGAAGGACGACCAGGGGCGCCTGCGCGTCGGCGCGGCCATCGGATTCTTCGGAGACGCCTGGGAGCGCGCGGAGGCGCTGCGCGATGCCGGCGTCGACGTGCTCGTGGTCGACACGGCCAACGGCCAGTCTCAGGGCGTGATCGACCTCGTCAAGCGGCTCAAGGCCGACGAGAGCTTCGCGCACATCGATGTGATCGGCGGAAACGTCGCGACCCGCGAGGGCGCTCAGGCGCTCGTCGACGCGGGCGTCGACGCCGTCAAGGTCGGCGTCGGACCCGGCTCCATCTGCACCACCCGTGTCGTCGCGGGCGTCGGCGTGCCCCAGGTCACCGCCGTGTACGAGGCATCGCTCGCGGCACGCCCCGCCGGTGTGCCCGTGATCGCCGACGGCGGACTGCAGTACTCGGGCGACATCGCCAAGGCCCTTGTCGCCGGTGCTGACGCCGTGATGCTGGGCTCGCTGCTCGCCGGCACTGACGAATCGCCGGGCGAGATCGTGTTCCAGTCGGGCAAGCAGTTCAAGCAGTACCGCGGAATGGGCTCGCTCGGAGCGATGCAGACACGAGGCAAGCAGACCTCGTATTCCAAGGACCGCTACTTCCAGGCCGACGTGCCGAGCGACGACAAGCTCATCCCCGAGGGCATCGAGGGTCAGGTGCCGTATCGCGGTCCTGTCGGGGCCGTCGCCTACCAGCTCGTCGGCGGGCTGCGCCAGTCGATGTTCTACGTCGGTGCGCGCACCATCGAAGAGCTCAAGCAGCGCGGCAAGTTCGTGCGCATCACCGCGGCAGGGCTCAAGGAGTCGCACCCGCACGACGTGCAGATCGTGGTCGAGGCGCCGAACTACAAGCGCTGAGACAGAAGAGACAGAGGGCCGGATGCGACAGCATCCGGCCCTCTGTCGTGCTGCGCGGTCGTTGCGGTCTATTGATATGCCAGTATTTAGAGACACCCGCTCGACTTCCCCTCGAGCTCTCGGCGCGAAGGGCGCAGGGAGTGACATGCCGGACGCTGATCGGCAGGGGACTTCCCCAATGAGAGCCGCAGATATGCCCCAGGATGCTCCCCGCGTCCTCGTCGTCGATGACGACCCTGACGTCGCCCTGCTCGTGAAGACCGTGCTCGAGAGGCGGGCCGGCTGTGAGGTCGCGGTCGCGCACGACGGACAGTCTGCCGTCGAGCGACTCGAGACCTTCACCCCTGACGTCGTCGTCACCGACATCGAGATGCCCGGTCTCGACGGCCTCGAGCTGTTGGCAGAGCTGCGTCGCAATGATCCCCTGCTGCCTGTGATCGTGATGACCGCGCACGTCTCGGTCGAGTACGCGGTGTCGGCCCTGCGCGCGCAGGCCGACGAGTTCCTCACGAAGCCGCTCGACAATCTGAAGCTCGTCGAGGCCGTGCAGCGGCTGGCGACCGAGGGTCGCGCGCGACGTGAAGCCGGCCGCACCAAAGAGGTCGTGCTCGCCATCGGCGCGCACCCCGACGATGTCGAGATCGGCGTGGGCGGGATCCTCGCGGCGCACGCCCAGGCCGGCGACTCGATCACCATCCTCACCCTCTCGCGCGGTGCGCGCGGTGGAGACGCCGACAGTCGGCAGCACGAGTCGCTCGCCTCGGCCGAGATCCTCAACGCGCGCCTGTTCGTCAAAGACCTCGTGGACACCGAGATCTCCGGCGGCGGTGCCACCGTGCGGTTGATCGAGGAGGTCGTTCAGGAGGTGCAGCCGACGATCGTCTACACCCACTCGTCCAACGACCGTCACCAGGATCACCGCGCCGTGAGCGAGGCGACGATCGCCGCGACCCGCAGGGTCGGCACCGTCGCCTGCTACCAGAGCCCCTCGGCCACCATCGACTTCCGTCCGACGCGCTTCGTGCGGATCGATCAGTACATCGCTCAGAAGCTGCGCCTGCTCGAGTGCTTCGGCTCGCAGACGGCGACGCGCGACTACCTGGACCCCGACTTCGTGACGGCCACCGCTCGATACTGGTCGCGCTTCGGCGGCGGAGCGGCCGTGGAGCCGCTCGAGGTCGTGCGCGAGACCGCCGAGTTCATCGGCGCCCACGAGCTCACTCGAAGGGAGAGCTGATGACCGCGCGCGTGCTGGTGACCGGTGCAGGAGGCCCTGCCGGCGTGGCCGTGATCCGCTCGCTCCTGCGCCGATCCGACCTCGAGGTCTTCGCGGCCGACATGGACGGCTGGGCCAGCGGCATCTACCTCGTCCCGCCGACGCACCGGCGTCTCGTGCCACCGGGGCGCGACGAGGACTTCGTCTCGACGATCGCCCGCATGGTCGAGGAGGATCGACTCGACCTCGTGATCTCCACGGTGGATGTCGAGCTCGCGGCACTCGCCGGCCGACGCGACGAGCTCGCCCCGGCAGTGCTCGCCGCGCCCTCGCAGGACACGCTCTCGGTGGCGCTCGACAAGCTGCTGCTCGCCGAGCGCTGCGAGGCGACGGGGCTCACCCCGCGCACCGAGCTCGCGGGTCCCGACGCCCGCGCGGTCGACTGGGAGTTCCCGGCCTTCGCCAAGCCTCGCCAGGGTGCGGGCAGCCGTGGCGTGCGAGTCGTCCCCGACCGCGCGGCGCTCGACGCGCTTCCCGAGGATGAGGGACTCATCGTGCAGGACTTCCTCCCCGGCGAGGAGTACTCCGTGGATGTGATCGCAGACGCCTCGGGTGCGGTGGTGGCGGCTGTGCCGCGCACCCGCGCCAGGGTCGACTCGGGTGTCGCGATCGCCGGACGCACGGTGCACGACGAAGAGCTCGAGAGCGCCGCGGCGTCGATCGCGCGTGCCATCGGACTCGTGGGCGTCGCCAACGTGCAGCTCCGGCGGGACCGCGCTGGCCGTGCCGTGCTGCTCGAGGTCAATCCGCGGTTCCCGGGTGCTCTTCCGCTCACGATCGCCGCCGGCGTCGACATCCCCTCGCTCGTCGCCGATCTGTTCCTGGGTCGTGAGATCCCGTCGACGATCCCCTTCCGCGAGGTCGCCTCGGTGCGGTTCCTCGAGGACGTGATCCTCGACGTCGACGAGGTCCTCATCTCCGCGCACGCGGGGCACCAGGAGGAGCTGTGACTCACGCGCTGCTCCGAGGCGATCACCACGTGCATTCGACGTTCTCGGACGACGCGGTCTCGACTCTCGCCGAGAACGTCGCGGCGGCATCCGCGGCGGGGCTCGCCACCGTGCGCCTGGTCGACCATGTGCGCCGATCCACACCCTGGGTGCCCGACTATCTCGCGGCCGTGCGGTCGCTGCAGGTGCCCGACGGTCTCACCGTGCTGACCGGGGTGGAGGCGAAGATCCTCGATGCCTCGGGTGACCTCGACATCCCCGAGCTGCCCACCGGGATCGACCGCATCCTGATCGCCGATCATCAGTTCCCCGGCGTCGACGGACCGCTCGGTCCGAGCGTCGTCCGAGAGCGGATCGAGGGCGGCTGGGCTCCGGAGGACGCGCTCGATCAGCTGGTCTCCGCGCTGATCTCGGCCATGCGCCGCCACCCGGGGAACCAGCTGGCGCACTGCTTCTCGATCCTGCCCAAGATCGGTCTCTCCGAGAACGACCTCGGTGCCGATCGCATCGCGGCCTGGGCGAAGACGGCGGCCGAGACCGACACGATCGTCGAGGTGAACGAGAAGTGGGGGTGCCCCGGTATCCCGCTTCTCGACGCACTGCACGGCGCCGGCGCCGAGATCGTCGCGTCGACCGACAGCCATGTGGCCTCCGATGTCGGACGCTATTCGCGCGTGGTGGAGATCCTCGACGGATGGAGGGCTCGCTGATGCCCGAGCTGAACTGGGTCGAGACCGTCGTCGTCGTGTTCCTGCTCCTCTGCGTGCTGGTCGGAACGCTGCCTGTCATCAACACGGGCCTGCAGTTCCTCGTGCTCCCGATCCATGCCTTCCGCAACCACTACGGCAAGGCAGCTCCGCACCACCCCCGCATCGCCGTGCTGATCCCCGCCTGGAACGAGGGGCTCGTGCTCGGGCAGGCGATCGAACGCCTCACGCAGCTGGAGTACCCGGCCGACCGGCTGCGGATCTTCGTCATCGACGATGCGTCGACCGATGACACCCCGGAGGTGGTCGCGGCGAAGGCTGCGGCGTACCCCGGACGCGTCGTGCACCTGCGTCGCGACAAGGGCGGCGAGGGCAAGGCGCACACGCTGAATCACGGGCTCGACATCGTGCTCGCGGACGAGTGGACCGAAGCGGTCCTGATCATGGACGCCGACGTGATCTTTGCGCGGGACTCGCTGCGGAAGATGAGCCGGCACCTGGCCGACGAGAAGGTCGGGGCCGTCACGGCCTACATCGCCGAGGGCAGCCGCGACCGCAACTACCTCACCCGGTTCATCGCGATCGAGTATGTCATCGGACAGCTCTCGGCCCGGCGCACCCAGAACGTCGGGGGAGCGATCGCGTGCCTGGCCGGCGGCGCGCAGCTGCATTCGCGGGCGAACCTCGAAGCCATCGGCGGTCGGATCCCGACCGGCACGCTCGCCGAAGACACGATGACGACGTTCGAGGGTCAGCTGGCGGGGCGCCGTATGGTCTTCGAGCCCCACGCGGTCGTGCTCGCCGAGGAGCCCCGCACCATCGACAGCCTCTGGAAGCAGCGCCTGCGGTGGGCGAGAGGCAACGTGCAGCTGACCTCGATCTACCGCCATCTCTGGTTCCGACCCAGCCGCGTGCACAACCTGGGCAGCTTCGCGTTCGGTCTCGCGTGGTTCACCATCCTGCTGCTGCCGGCGTTCATGATCCTCGCCGCCACGGCGCTGCTCGTGCTGCTCGTCCTGCACAGCGACATCGCCGAGTTCGTCTTCCGGTTCATGTGGATCTCCGCAGCCTGCATCTATCTGTACTCGATGCTCTACGCGGTGCAGCTCGACGGGCGGATCGGCCGTCAATCCTGGCGCGAGGCGCTGATGTTCCCCGGACTCGGGGCTCTCATCCTGATGGCGATCGCGCTGTTCCCCTGGCTGTTCGAGGCGGGGCTGAGCGACCTCGGAATCGCCGTCACGGATGAGACCCGGTTCACCTGGGCGGTCATCTTCTATCTCTGGGGGCCGATCTCGATGCTCGGCATCTGGCTCGCACGCGCGGTGGAACGACTGCCGGGCGGCCGCTTCTTCGCCGGCCTCCTGCTCTACGTCTGCGGGTATGGGTCGCTTCTGTGCGCCATCACCGTGGATTCGTACATCAAAGAGTGGCGCCACGCCGACGCCGCATGGATCAAGACCGAGAAGATCGGACGGGTCGACTCATGACCGAAGCACCTTCGAGAAGCGCCGAGGAGGAGGAGATCGCCGCCGACGCCCGTCGCGAGAAGCTCCTGATCCCGCAGGCGCTCCTCGCCCTGGGCATCGTCGTCGTCATCGTGATCGTGCGAGAGCTGTTCCTGCGATGACCGCGCGGCCGCTGGCCCTCGTGGTCGAGGACAGCGCAGACCAGACGGCGCTGCTGAAGCGCTACCTCGACCGCGAGGGGTTCGACGTGTTCGCAGCGGCGGATGCCGAGACGGCGATCGCTGCGTTCGCGACGATCTCTCCGGCCGTCACGGTGCTCGACCTGCTGCTCCCCGGCATCAGCGGGACGGAGCTGGCGCGTCTCATCAAGACCCGCTTCCCCGACTGCTTCCTCATCGTGAGCTCGGTGCTCGACGTCGCGGACTACCCCGACGCCGATGCCGCGCTTCCCAAGCCGATCATCGGTGCGGATCTGCGAGCGCTCCTGCGAGAAGCGACACGATGACTCCGACCAGCACCGTGCAGCAGTCGATGGAGCGCAGCTGGCGCCGCTACTTCGACAACCCGACGCCGCTGATGAAGCAGGGGCCGACGGCGATCGCGGTCGCCATCGCGGCCGTGCTCATGTGGACCGTCCCGGGGATCCCGGTGACGGACACAGCAGTCGCGATCTTCGGGCTCGTCACCATCGCCGCCGTCACAGCGCTTGCGGCCGTGCTCTCGGTGCGAGGTGTGTACGAGGGCTGGATCGTGATGCTCATCCCGATGATCGACATCGTCGCACTGGGAGCCATCCGGACCGGCACCGGAGGGCCGGCATCGCTCTTCTCCTCCTTCGTCCTCCTCCCCGTGGTCTGGATCGCCGCCGCTCCCGGTCGCAGGCAGGTCCTCATCGTGGGGGTCCTCTCGTCGATCGCCCTGGTCATGCCGAACCTCATCGACCCGCCGGAGGCCCCGGCCGATTGGCTGCGCGGTGTGATCGGTCCGCTGGTCTTCGCGACGGTGGGGGCCATCGTCAACGAGCTGTCGCGCCAGCAGCGTCTTCGCACCACCCAGGCCGAGGCCCACGTCGTCGAGCGCACGGCGGCCCTGGCGGCCAACGAGGAGATCCTCGAGCAGCTGAAGTCGAGCGAGCAGCAGTACCGCGCGCTCTCCGAGTCCTTCACGAGCCTGTGGAACTCGATCACCGGACAGGCCGTCATCGCCACCGACAACCACGGAACCATCACGGCCTGGAATCCGGGCGCTGTGCGGCTGCTCGGCATGGAGGTGCCCGACGCGCTCGCCGCGGTGCAGATCGACCGGTTCTTCCCCTCGCACGCGCTCGCCCCGTTCGTCCCCGAGCATGGGCCGACGCCGGGCGATGAGCTCCACCCCGGGCTGCGCGCACTCTTCGACGATGCTGACGCCGGGCTGCCGGTGGATTCGCACATCGACGTGGCGAGGGAGGGCGGGTCGACGGTCCCCGCCCGTGTCACCGTCACCCCCTATCAGGACTCCGACGGTTCGCGACATGGCTACCTGCTGGTGATCACGGACGAGACCCGGGCGGTCGAGGTCGCACGCATGAAGGACGAGTTCGTCGGGATGATCTCGCACGAGCTGCGCACACCGCTGAGCGCGATCATCGGATTCCTCGACCTCCTGCAGAACGATCCGGCCCAGCCGCTCACGTCGGATCAGCAGGAGTTCGTCGACATCATCGAGCGCAACGCGCAGCGGCTGCTGAATCTCGTCGGCGACCTGCTCTTCACCGCCCAGGTCGAGTCCGGTCGCTTCCCGCTCGAACGCCGAGAAGCCGACGTCGCCGAGCTGGTGCGCAGCGCCGTCGCGTCTTCGGGGCCGCACGCGCAGCGGCAGGGCATCGAGATCCTCGCCGAGGTCCCGACGAGTCCGGTGCTGATGACCGTGGATTCGGGACGTATCGGGCAGGCCCTCGACAATCTGCTGTCGAACGCGATCAAGTTCACCGCTGCGGGAGGGCGGGTGACCGCGAGCCTGCGCGAGGTCGACGGAGCCGTCGAGCTCGCGGTGCGCGACACCGGCGTGGGGATCCCCGAAGACGAGCAGGGCATGCTGTTCACCCGGTTCTTCCGCGCGTCGACCGCGACCCGGAACGCGGTGCCCGGCGTCGGGCTGGGGCTCACGATCACTCGGGCGATCGTGCTCGCCCACGGCGGCTCGATGGATGTGACGAGCAGGGAGGGCGTCGGCACCGAGTTCCGGATGCTTCTCCCGGTGGCGCCCCGCACCGAGGCAATCCAGGTGGTCGGCCGTCGCTCCTGACCCGCCGTCGGCTCCGGCAGCTGATAGCCTGGTCGGCTCGCCATGCGGGCGGAAGGACGGCCACGCACGGTGGGATACATAGATGTTGCAGGGGTCTCGCTGACCCTTCCTGACGGCAGACCGCTGTTGGACGAGACGACGTTCCGCGTCGGAGCCGGTTCGACGAGCGCGCTCATCGGACCCAACGGGGCAGGCAAGACGACGCTGCTCCGCATCATCCGAGGCGATCAGGCCGCAGACGCCGGGGTCGTGACGATCGACGGCGGGCTCGGTGTGATGGATCAGTTCGTCGGCCACGGCGAGGCCGGCCAGACCGTTCACGAACTGCTCGTGAGAGTGGCGCCTCGGCGCATCCGTCAGGCGGCGGTGGCTCTCGAGGCGGCGGAGGACGCGCTGATCGAACGGGATGAGCACGACACCCAGATGGCCTACGCGACGGCGATCGCGGAGTACGCGGACGCCGGCGGGTACGAGCACGAGACCGTGTGGGATCAGTGCACGGTCGCCGCTCTCGGCGTGCCCTACGAGCGTGCGCGGTTCCGCGACCTCACGACGCTGTCGGGCGGCGAGCAGAAGCGGCTCGCTCTGGAGGCGCTGCTGCGCGGACCGGACGAGGTGCTGCTGCTCGACGAGCCCGACAACTACCTCGACGTGCCCACGAAGCGCTGGCTCGAGGAGCAGCTGAGACAGACGCCGAAGACCGTGCTGCTCGTCTCGCACGATCGGGAGCTGCTGGCGCGGGCGGTCGACCGCCTGATCACTCTCGAACCCGGCGGTGCCGGTGCTTCGGCATGGGTGCACGGTGGCGGGTTCGCAACCTACCACCAGGCGCGCAGCGACCGCATGGACAGGCTCGACGAGCTCCGCCGTCGGTGGGACGAGCAGCATGAGAAGCTGCGCACCCTCGTCGCGAACCTCAAGGTCAAGGCATCGGCGAACGACGGGTTCGCGTCGCGGTATCAGGCGGCGCAGACCCGTCTGCGCAAGTTCGAGGAGGCGGGCCCGCCGGAGGAGCGGCCGCCGGCTCAGGACTTCGACATGCGACTGCGCGGAGCACGCACCGGCAAACGCGCGGTGGTCGCGCAGCGGCTCGAGCTCAGCGGCCTGATGCGGCCGTTCGATGCCGAGGTCTGGTACGGCGATCGGGTGGCGGTGCTCGGGTCGAACGGCTCGGGCAAGTCGCACTTCCTCCGCCTGCTCGCGAGCGGAGGCAGCGACCCGGATCCGTCGCTGGGCCACGTGACATCCACGGGGGAGCAGCTGGCTCCCGTCGATCACAGCGGGCGGGCCACGCTCGGCGCGCGCGTCGTGCCGGGGCTGTTCGCCCAGACGCATGCGCATCCGGAATTCGTCGGCCGCACTCTGCTCGAGATCCTGCACAGAGGCGACGAGCGGCGAGCGGGGATGCCGAGGGACGCAGCCAGCTCGGCGCTCGACCGGTACGGACTCGTCCGCCAGGCGCAGCAGGCCTTCGAATCGCTCTCCGGCGGGCAGCAGGCGCGGTTCCAGGTGCTGCTGCTCGAGCTCTCCGGCGCGACGCTGCTGCTGCTCGACGAGCCGACGGACAACCTCGACATCGAGTCGGCGGAGGCCCTTGAAGACGCCCTGCAGCGCTTCGAGGGAACCGTGCTCGCGGTCACCCACGATCGCTGGTTCGCGCGCTCGTTCGACCGGTTCCTCGTGTTCGGGTCAGACGGAGAGGTGTACGAGTCCGACGCTCCGGTGTGGGATGAGCGTCGGGTGGCGCGGGCGCGCTGAGTCAGGACAGGCGGAAGGGCGCAGCCGCGAGTGCCGTCGGGTCCAGCGCCAGGTCTGCGAGCGTCGCGCCGACCCCCGGTGCGAACTTGAACCCGTGACCCGAGAAGCCTGCACCCACCACGATCCGTCCGCGCCGATCGAGCACGAAGGCGCTGTCATCCGTCGAGGTGTAGGTGCAGCTGACGGGAACGGCGGATGCCGGGTCGAGACCCGGCATCCACTCGCGCACGTAGTCCGCGAGAGCCCCCGCGTGCGTGACCGCGTGCGGACGGGCATCGGGGTCGACGACGTCGCCCACGCGGTGGAAGCCGACCTTGACGCCCTCGCCGGGCGTCGGCATGCCGTAGACCGTCGCCGGGTGGAGGTCGGGGTCGACGTAGTGATTGAACGACGGCCACACGTCGTCCCCTCTGGGGCGGAAGTGCGCGGGGAACTCCTCGGTGACCTCCAGCCGAGGCAGGCGGATGCCGGGCAGCATCCGCTCTGTCCAGGCGCCGACCGTGACGACGGCGACGTCTGCCCGCATCCGCTCTTCGGACAGCATGATGTCGACGCCCTCGTCGGTCTCCTCGATGCGCGCCACCGGGGTCTCCCAGCGCACCTCGCCTCCCGCGGCCACGATGCGTCGTTCGAGTTCACCCAGCGCGGCGGATGCACGGGCGACACCGGCATCGCGGGAGAACAGCACATCATCGCCGAAGCGCATGCCCGACCAGCGAGACGATGCCTCGCCGGCCGTCAGCGTCTCGGCGTGGATGCCGCGATCGATCAGACGCCGCTCGATCACGGCGACGTCGACATCGCCGTGGGTCACGAGGCCATGGAGGCGCAGCAGCGGCTCGCCGTCGACCTGCCCCAGGGCATTCCACCCCTCACGCGCGCGCACGAGCAGGTCGAGGTAGTGCTCTTCGTCGTAGGCGTTGTTGAAGTTGCGTGTCGCGCCGTGCGAGGCCCCCTGGTGGTGTCCGCGGGCGAAACGGTCGAACACGACAGGCTTCAGCCCTCGCCGGGCGAGCTCCCACGCGGTCGCGAGGCCCATCACGCCGCCGCCGATGACGGCGACCTCCATCGAATCCGACATATTGCCTCCCGAGCTCCTTCTCAGTCTCCCAGCCGTCGGTGTCATCGCGTGCGCCCGGTAGTCTGGAGTGGTGACCATGGAGATCGAGCTCGGCCGAGGCAAGCGTGCGCGTCGCGCGTACACGTTCGACGACATCGCGGTGGTGCCCTCGAGGCGCACCCGCAACCCGGAGGACGTGTCGACGGCCTGGACCATCGACGCCTTCGGATTCGGCATCCCGGTGCTCGGCGCCCCGATGGACTCCGTCGTGAGCCCGCAGACGGCGATCATGCTCGGGCAGCTCGGCGGACTCGGCGTCCTCGACCTCGAGGGCCTGTGGACCCGCTACGAGAACCCCGAGCCGCTTCTCGCCGAGATCGCCGCCCTCGACGAGGGCGAGGCGACCGCGCGCATGCAGCAGCTCTACTCCGAGCCGATCAAGCCGGCGCTCATCACGCAGCGCCTCGCCGAGATCCGCGAGGCCGGCGTGACCGTCGCCGGATCCCTGACCCCGCAGCGCACGCAGGAGTTCTACGACACCGTCGCTGCGGCCGGCGTCGACCTGTTCGTCATCCGCGGCACCACGGTGTCGGCCGAGCACGTCTCGAGCGTCGACGAACCGCTGAACCTCAAGAAGTTCATCTACGACCTCGACGTGCCCGTCATCGTCGGCGGAGCCGCCACCTACACCGCGGCACTGCACCTCATGCGCACGGGCGCGGCCGGCGTCCTCGTCGGATTCGGCGGGGGAGCGGCATCGACCACCCGGGCCACGCTCGGCATCCATGCCCCGATGGCCACGGCCGTCTCGGACGTCGCCGCCGCCCGTCGTGACTACCTCGACGAGTCCGGCGGACGCTACGTGCACGTGATCGCAGACGGCGGCGTCGGCACCTCCGGCGACATCGTCAAGGCGCTCGCGATGGGCGCCGACGCGGTCATGCTCGGCGTCGCGCTCGCCCGCGCCACGGACGCACCGGGTCGCGGCTTCCACTGGGGTCCCGAAGCGCACCACCCCAAGCTCCCGCGCGGCCGCCGCGTCGAGGTCGGCGGCATCGGCACGCTCGAGGAGATCCTCTACGGTCCTGCCCCCGTCGCCGACGGCACGTCGAACCTGATCGGGGCGCTGCGCAAGTCGATGGCCACCACCGGATACTCCGACCTCAAGGAGTTCCAGCGGGTCGAGGTCGTCCTCGCGCCCTACGAGGCCTGAGCCACGCACGACGCTGTGACTTCTGCTGCTCTGTTCCCGCCGACCCTCCGAGAGGTCATGCTCCGGGGACGCTGGATCGGGATGCTCGTGCTGTGCCTGGTCGTCGCCGGCGTGTTCGCGTGGCTCGGCCAATGGCAGCTCGAACGTGCCATCGAGACCGATCCGCCGCCCGCCGGAGCGACCGAGCAGGTGCGGCCGCTGACCGATGTCGTCGAGCCGGGGCAGTATCTGCCGGAGCCGCTCGTCGGGCAGAAGGTCGAGACGACCGGAACGTGGATCCCCGATGACTTCCTCATCGTGTCGAGCCGATTCAACGACGATGTCGAAGGCTATTGGGTGACCGGTCAGCTGCGAGTCGCGGAGCGCACGTCGATAGCGGTCGCGATCGGCTGGACCGCCGACCGCGCGGTCGCCGATGCGGCCGTGGCGGAGCTGAACGAGGGCGACGCAGAAGCATCGATCGTCGGACGCGTCATCTCGGACGAGGGCCCCTCCCTGCCACCGAAGGACGATCCGCAGCGCATGGACCGGATGTCGACCGCGGCGCTCCTCAGCCACTGGCACGACGTCGACGACCTGGATGTCTATCGGCCGTACTTGGCCTCCGTCACGGCGACGGCGGGTCTCACCGACATCTCGTCACCGGCGCCCGACGAGCAGTCGCCGGTGAACTGGCTGAACATCTTCTACGCGGCGGAATGGGCGATCTTCGCCGGGTTCGCGTTCTACCTCTGGTACCGACTCGCGAAGGACCAGTGGGAGCGCGAGGTCGAGGAGTTCGAGGACGCAACCGCCGGCACCGGCGGGACGGCCTGAGTCACCGCGCATTCGCGCGATCGGCCGCGCGCATCTGAGCGCTTCTCCACGCGATATTCCACCTTCGTCAGGGGCCCTTTGGGACGTTCGGTGAGGGCTTGGTTACCAATCGGAAAACTCCGTTGAGGATGTCCGAAGGCGTCCGTATGCTCGCTCACATGTGCGTCGGCTGAGAGCTCGCACAGACGCGGTTTCACGAGAGCCGTCGCCAGACCATACCCGAGGAGACAACACAGATGATGTCCGCTCCCGACGCCGCGAACCAGCAGGTTCCCGGGTCAGATCGCAGAAGTCGGGGGCGTCTCGGCGTCCTCGCCGCCACCTGCGTCGCAGCTCTCGGCGCCAGCGCCCTGATCGCCGCGCCAGCCTCCGCAGACGTCTCAGGGACGGGGGTGGTGATCAACGAGGCGTACCTCTCCGGAGGCAGCGCCGGTGCGGCGTTCACGAACAAGTTCATCGAGCTCTACAACCCCACGGCCGCGCCCGTCACCCTCGACGGGCTCTCGCTGCAGTACCGATCGGCGACGGGAACGGGAGGCTCCAACGGAGTCGCACCGCTGACCGGCGTCATCCCCGCCGGGGGCCACTATCTCGTGCAGGCAGGCAGCAACGGAGCCAACGGCGCCGCCCTCCCCACGGCCGATGCCGTGAGCACCCTCAACCCGAGCGGCACGAACGGCACGCTCGCACTGGTCGAGGGCACGGCGGCGGTCACGCTGACCCCCGGCTCGGTCACCGGGGTCGACGGCGTCATCGACGTGCTCGGCTACGGCACCTCGAACACCTTCGAGACCGCAGCGGCGACGCCGCCCACGGGCAACACCGACGTGAAGTCGCTCAACCGCACCGGAGGCAAGGACACCGACGACAACAAGGCCGACTTCAGCCTGTCGCCGACCATCACGCCGCAGAACGCCGGCGCGGTTCCCGATCCCGACCCCGAGCCCGAACCCGAGCCCACCGAGGTGTCCATCGCCGACGTGCAGGGCACGACCGACGTCTCGCCGCTGAACGGCCAGACCGTCACGGTCGAGGGTGTCGTCACGGCCGACTACCGGACGGGCGGCTACAAGGGCATCGTCATCCAGACCGAGGGATCCGGCGGAGCGACCGACGCCACACCGGGAGCATCGGACGGCGTCTTCGTCTTCCTCAACGCGCTCGCGCCCACGCTCGCGATCGGCGACCTCGTCTCGATCACCGGCTCGGTCAGCGAGTACTTCGGCCAGACCCAGATCAACCCGACTGCGCTGTCAGGCATCTCGGTGGTGCAGGCAGCGGCCGGTGTTCCCGAGGCCACACCTCTGCCAGACGTCACCGTCGGCACCGATCGCGAGCAGTACGAGAACATGTACGTGGCGCCCGCGGGCACCTACCGCCTCGCGTCCAGCCACCAGCTCTACAACTTCGGCACGCTCTGGCTGAACGCCGGAGCCGACCTGAACGTCAAGAGCACCGAGACCGTGCGTCCCGGCGCCGAGGCCTCCGCGATCGCGGCGGCGAATCGGGCCAACCGCATCCTGCTCGACGACGGATGGTCGATCCAGGTCTCGAACAGCGGGCACCCGAACGACCAGCCGTACTTCACGAAGGACGTCGTCGTCCGCAACGGCGACACCGTCGACTTCAGCGACAGCGGATATGTGCTCCAGTACGGTTTCGACGACTGGCGTCTGCAGCCGGTCGTGCCGATCGACAGCACGTCGTCGGCCGACCTGAAGGCGGGCTTCGAGGCGACGAACCCCCGCCCCGACACGGCACCGACCGTGGGCGGCGACGTGCAGGTCGCGTCGTTCAACGTGTTCAACTACTTCACGACGCTCAAGAGCGAGAACTCGAACGCTCGGGGCGCGGCGAACGCGGCCCAGTTCGACATCCAGAAGTCCAAGATCGTCGCGGCCATCAACGGGCTGGACGCAGAGATCGTCTCTCTCATGGAGATCGAGAACTCGATCAAGCTCGGCGGCTCGCTCGACGAGGCGCTCGCCGATCTGGTCGACGGACTCAACGATGCTCTGGGCAGCGAGGAGTGGGACTACGTCCGCACCCCCGACGAGCTGAACGACTCGGCGACCACGGACTTCATCACGAGCGCGATCATCTACAAGAAGGACGACGTCAGCACCGTGGGCGAGAGCCTCACTGTCACGGACGAGACGGTGTGGGGCAACGCCCGCGAGCCGATCGCGCAGGCCTTCGACATCGACGGCCGTGTGGTCACCGTGGTCGCGAACCACTTCAAGTCGAAGTCGGCGCCCGAGGGCGGGGGCGCAGAGCCCGCAGACGGACAGGGCTTCTTCAACGCCGACCGCGTGAAGCAGGCGAACTCGCTCAAGGGGTTCACCACGGAGATCGAGGAGACCACAGGAAGCAGCGACATCCTGCTCATCGGCGACTTCAACGCCTACGCGAAGGAAGACCCGATCGAGGTCTTCACGAGCGAGGGCTGGAGCGATGTCGCGCGCGAGAAGGCACCCGACGAGCACACCTACTCGTTCGACGGCGAGCTCGGCTCGCTCGACCACGTGCTCGCATCGCCGTCGCTGGCCGCGTCGATCACGGGCGCGGGGGTGTGGAGCATCAACTCTCCGGAGTGGAGCGATCGCGGCTACGCGTTCGGTGCCACCGAGGCGGGGACGCCGTTCCGCTCCAGCGACCACGACCCGATCATCGTCGGCGTCTCCTCGGAGATCCCGCCGGTGAGCATCGACGTCGTCACGATCAACGACTTCCACGGTCGGATCGAAGCCGACGGCGCTGCCGCCGGTGCCGCAGTGGTCGCGGGCGCCGTCAAGCAGTTCCGTGAGGAGAACCCGAACACGATCTTCGCCGGAGCCGGCGACCTGATCGGCGCGTCGACGTTCACCTCGTTCATCAACGACGACAACCCGACGATCGACGCGCTCAACGCTGCAGGTCTCGACGTCAGCGCGGCGGGCAACCACGAGTTCGACCAGGGCTGGGAGGACCTGCGCGACCGTGTGCAGGACCGCGCGGACTGGGAGTACATCTCGTCGAACGTGTTCGTGACAGAGACCGGCGAGCCCGCGCTCGCCCCGGCCTGGGTCAAGGAACTCGACGGCGTGCGAGTCGGTTTCGTGGGGGCTGTCACGGAGGACCTCGACTCGCTCGTCTCCCCCGAGGGCATCGCCGATCTCGAGGTGCGCAGCATCGTCGACTCGGTGAACGCCGTGGCCGACGACCTGCGTGACGGGGATTCCTCCAACGGTGAGGCGGATGTCGTCATCCTCCTCGTCCACGAGGGCGCGTCCAGCGTCGAACTGTCGAGCATCACTCCGGATTCGCCCCTGGGCGAGATCGTCTACGGGGTCGATGAGGATGTCGACGCGATCGTGTCGGCGCACACCCACCTCGCGTACAACCACGTCATCGACGGTCGTCCCGTCGTCTCGGCCGGCCAGTACGGCGAGAACCTGGGGCTCATGAACCTCCAGGTCGACCCGAAGACGAAGGACCTGATCTCGATCACGAACGAGATCAAGCCCCTCACCGCCGCCGGCCAGCCGCTCTACCCAGCGGTTCCGGAGGTCGCCGACATCGTGGCGAAGGCGAAGGCCGAGGCGGATGTGCTCGGTGCGGTGAAGGTCGGAGACATCACGGCCGACTTCAACCGGGCTCGCCAGACGAACGGCTCGGAGAACCGCGGTGGCGAGTCCACCATCGGCAACTTCGTCGCCGACGTGCAGAAGTGGTCCACCGGTGCGGACATCGCGCTGATGAACCCGGGTGGCATCCGTGCGAACCTGACATACGCGTCGTCGAATGCGAGCGACCCGAATGGCAACGTCACCTACCGCGAGGCGGCGACGGTGCAGCCGTTCGCCAACACGCTGGTGACGTTGACGCTCACCGGTGTGCAGCTGAAGGGCGTGCTCGAGGAGCAGTGGCAGCCCGCAGGGTCGGCCCGTCCGTTCCTCAAGCTCGGCGTCTCGGAGGGGCTCGTCTACACGTACGACCCGGCCGCGGCCCAGGGCTCGCGCGTCACGTCGATCACCCTCAACGGAACCGCGATCGACCCGGCGGCGAACTACACGGTCGCAGCCAACTCGTTCCTCGCCGCGGGTGGAGACAACTTCTTCACCTTCAAGGAGGGGACGGGCAAGCGCGACACCGGCAAGATCGATCTGCAGTCGATGGTCGACTGGTTCGACGCGAACAAGACGGCGACGCCCGACCTCGCGCAGCGTGCGGTGGGTGTCTCGGTCAGCGCGCCGGATGCCGACGGCTACAGCGCCGGCGACCAGGTGACCGTCGCACTCTCGTCGCTGGCGTTCAGCGCGGGGGAGCAGGCGCCGGGTGAGGTGACTCTGTCGCTCGGCGGCACTCAGCTCGCCTCGGGTGCAGTCGACCCGACCATCGTCGACACGACCGACGAGGTGGGGCGCGCGTCGCTCAGCTTCGCGGTTCCCTCGGGCGTCTTCGGAGAGCAGCTGCTCACCGTGGCCGTCGCAGGTACGGGGACGACCGTGCAGGTGCCGTTCACGATCGCGGGTGAGGAGCCGGTCGAGTTCGCCGGCTCCATCGACCTCGGATCCTCGAAGGTGGCCGCCGGCAAGAAGCTGAAGATCACCGGTGAGGGCTACGAGCCCGGCGAGACCGTGACCGTCGAGCTGCGACCGAAGAAGGGCTCGGCCGTCGAGGTCGGCACCGTCCAGGTCAGGGCCGATGGCACCTTCTCGACGTCCGTGACAGTGCCGAAGAGCACTCAGCCCGGCAAGTACACGGTCGCCGTGTCGCAGGCGGACGGCGACGAGGCGACAGCCACGGTCACCGTCAACCGTGCGGGCGGCATCATCGGTGGCATCATCGACTGGCTGTGGGATCTCATCAACGGCTGGTTCTGACCTCGACAGGCGGCATGCCCGCCTGACACACAAGAAGGCCGTCGGGAGCGATCCCGGCGGCCTTCGTCGTGCGTGGGCGAGGTTGCCGTTCAGGCGGAGATGACCTCGACCTCGGCCTGAGCGAGGGCGGTCGCGAACGCCGATTCCGGGGGAGTGTCCGTCACCAGGTAGTCCGCGCGGTCCAGAGTCGTCACCTGGGCGAACAGTCGCCGCCCGAACTTCGACGAGTCCGCGAGGATCGCGGTGCGATCGGCGCGCTGGATCATCTCGGCCATCATGTTCGCGTCGCCCATGTTCGACGTCGAGAAGCCGGCCTCGTCGATGGCGCCGACGGCGATCAGTGCCAGATCGCAACGGATGTCCACCTCGGGTCCCCCCGGGGTCATCATGAACGTGACGGGTCCGGTGGTGGCCTGGGTGATCGCTCGCACAGCGCCGCCGAACACGTAGAGGTCGCGGAAGGCGGAAGGGGAGATCTCGGCGGGGATCCGCAGGTTGTTCGTCGCGATCGTGAGATCCCGATGGTTGCGGAGCGCCCGGGCGAGGGCCAGGGTGGTCGTGCCGGCGTTGAGCATCACGACTGCTCCATCGTCGATGAGTCCCGCGGCGAGGCGCGCGATCGTCTCCTTCTCCTCGGTCTGCATCCGCAGGCGGACGTCGAGCGCCCGGTCTTTCAGCTGCCCCTCCGCGCTGACAGCTCCTCCGTGTGTGCGGATGACGACGCCTTCACGGTCGAGCTGGTCGAGATCGCGGCGAATCGTGTCGATGGAGACGTGGAAATGCTCGGCGAGGCCGCCGACGGTCACCTCTCCCACCTGCTCTACATACGAGGCGAGATCCGCCTTCCGACCCGCCGGAAGGCGGCGCTTGGGCGACGGTGCGGTTGCTTCCATGCACCCATCTCTAGCACATACGAGCGAGAAATTCGGCAGAGTTCAGCAGAAAACTGCAGATTCGCTGCGGCGCGGATCGTGTCCGCAGCCCGCGCCGTGACGGCGATACGGGAACGAATCTGTGATTACATCCACCGAATAGTGCAAAGAAATGCTTGACGTTCCGGCAAATGAACGCATAACATTGCTCAAAACCGCATGAACAAGCATCGAAGCGCGTGTGCGGCACGATCTCGAAGAGGAGAAGTGATGATCACAGTGGGACGAGGGCGCCGCATTCTCAAGCTCGCCGGCGCCGCGACAGCAGCCGTGACAGTCCTGGCCGTGGCTGGGTGCGCGGCAGGCGACAGCGGAACCGACGGCGGGGGCGGAGACGTCACGATCGAATTCGCGCAGTGGTGGGAGCCGGAGCTCCCCGACGGCGAGTTCCGAGCGCTCATCGACGAGTTCGAAGACGCGAACCCCGGTATCACGGTCGAGCTCGTGAGCGGACCGTACGCATCGACCAAGGAGCAGCTCTTCGCCGGCGCGGCATCCGGCACCATGCCCGACGTCGTCGGCCTCGACGGCGCATGGGTCAACGACTTCGCGTCGCAGGGCGTCATCGCCGACCTGACCGCCCTCATGGAGGAGAACGACTACGACGACAGCGAGCTGGCGAGTCAGATCCAGGTCGACGGCAGCACCTACATGATCCCCGTCGTGAACTTCGTCTACCCGATGTTCACGAACGACACCCTGCTCGCCGACGCGGGCGTCACTGCTCCACCCACCACCCGTACGGAGTTCGCGGACGCAGCCTCGAAGGTCTCGGCCCTCGGTGGCGACGTCTCGGGTTGGGTCCTCCCCCTCTCGTTGGAGGCTCCGAACGGCGTGCAGAACGACGTCATGTCGTGGGTCTGGGCCTCTGGCGGCTCGATGCTCAAGGACGGCCAGCCCGATCTGACGAACGACGACGTGACCTCGGCGGTCGATTTCATCGGCGGCATGTGGGACGACGGCTCGATCGCCTCGGGCTCCTTCACGATGAAGGAGCAGGACAAGGTCGAGGAGTTCACGAACGGCCGCGTCGGCATGATGATCGACTCGCTGGCGCACATCAACCTGATCCGCGAGACCAACCCCGATCTGCAGTTCTCGATCTCGGCGCTTCCGGCTGAAGACGGATACGACGGCGAGCGGGGCATCCCGTATGCATCCTGGGGGATCGGCGTGGCCGAGAACTCGGAGCACAAGGACGCCGCGTTCAAGCTGGTCGAGTTCCTCATGAGCGAGCAGACCAACTCCGAGCTCTCGACGATGGCGAAGGCCTTCCCCGGCAACTCGAAGTCGGTCCCCGACTTCGTGAACGACGACGAGCTGTTCAAGCAGGCGTTCGACATCTACCAGGCGGGCTACCCGGCGAACGAGTTCACCGGACTCCCCGTCGCCGAAGAGCTGATGCGTCTGCTCGGTGAGCAGCTGCAGTCGGCCTTCGACGGGCAGCAGTCGATCGACGACGCGCTCAAGACCGCGCAAGGGGCCTGGGAAGCGGAGTTCTGATCCTCCGCCTCCCCACCTGAACGGGGTGCCGCATCGCGACGAGTCCGGTGCGGCACCCGACCAACCAAGGAGCACCGGTTCCCATGAGCCTGAAGATGTCAGACGACACCGAGGTGATCGTCACAGGGGTCGCGCTGTCGCGGCGACGCCGACAGCTGCGCAAGACCACGGAGTCGTACGGATTCCTCTCGCCGACGATCATCCTGCTGTTCGTGCTGATGATCATCCCGATCGTGATGGTGATCGGGTACTCGTTCCAGGACAACGTGATCCTGAACAAGTCGCCGGAGTTCGTCGGAATCCAGAACTATGTCGAGATCCTCTCGGATCCCGGTTTCTGGAAGGCGACGGGCAACACCATCCTCTTCACGGTGGCGAGCGTCGCAGCGCACCTCGTGCTGGGTCTCGCGTTCGCGATGATGCTCAACAGCCCCCTGCTCGGTCGGTTCTCACGTTCGCTCTTCCGGGCTCTCTACGTCTTGCCGTGGCTCTTCACCGTCGCGGTGATCGCCGTGCTCTGGCGCATGCTCCTCGCCCCGAACGGCGTGGTCAACTTCCTGCTCAACACCGACATCGAGTGGCTCGCCTCTCCGCAGCTCGCGCTGGGCACCATCATCTTCATCAACATCTGGGCCGGCTACCCGTTCTTCATGGTGAGCCTGCTCGCGGGCCTCCAGGGAGTTCCGGCCGAACTGCACGAGGCTGCGACCGTCGACGGCGCGAACAGCGTGCAGCGGTTCTGGAACGTCACCATCCCGCAGCTGCGTCCCATCATCATCAGCCTGGTGCTGCTCGACCTGATCTGGACCTCGCAGCAGTTCGCCCTCATATGGATGACCACGGGTGGCGGACCGATCGATGTCACAGAGGTGCTCAGCACCTTCACCTACAAGCTCGCCTTCGCCAAATACGACTTCTCGCTCGCGGCGACCTCCGCGGTCCTGGTCCTGCTGATGTCGATGGTGCTCGCCGTGTTCTACGTCCGTCACCAGAAAGCGAGGGACTGATCATGGCTCTCACCGCCCTCGCCCAGCGCCGTGTCGCCAAGACGGGCCTGACCATCGGTCTCATCATCGGCGCGGTCTTCGCCGCCGGTCCCGTGCTGTGGATGCTGTCGAGCTCGTTCAAATCGAACACGCAGATCTTCGAGCTTCCCCCGCGGCTGATCACCGACACGTTCTCGTTCGACGCCTACATCGCGATCTTCACGAACCCCGAGACCATGCGGTTCTTCCTGAACAGCTACATCGTGGCGGGGTCGGTTACGATCCTCACCCTGCTGGTGGCGATCCAGGCGGCCTACGCGTTCAGCCGGTTCGAGTTCCGAGGCAAGCGCATCCTGAACGTGGTGATCGTCAGCGTGCAGGCCGTGCCTCCGATCACGCTGTTGATCCCGTACTTCGGACTCATGGTTGCGCTCGGGCTGTACAACTCGTACCTCGGCCTGATCCTCACCTACATGGTGTTCACGCTGCCCTACGCGATCATCATGATGACCGGCTACTTCAACACCCTGCCGAAGGAGCTCGACGAGGCCGTCCGTGTCGACGGCGCCGGGTCCATGACCGCCCTCTGGCGGATCCTGGTGCCGATCTCGGTTCCCGGCATCGTCTCAGTCGGGATCTACACGTTCATGATCGCGTGGAACGAGTACCTGTTCGCGCTGACGCTGACCCGCACCATCGACATGCGCACGGTTCCCATCGGCATCCAGCTGCTCATGGGCCAGCACTCATACGAGTGGAACCAGATCATGGCGATGAGCGTGCTCGGGTCCATCCCCGTGCTGATCCTCTTCCTCATCTTCCAGCGGTACTTCATCAGCGGTCTCACGGCGGGGTCAGTGAAGAGCTGACGTCGCGCCGACGGACAACCGACCACCACGAAACAGGAGAAAACACGTGCTCTACACCGGCAAATCCATCCTCGATGTCGCCAACGAGAACAACTTCGCCATCCCGGCGTTCAACATCAGCGACTGGGCGATGTTCAACGGGGTCATGGACATCAGCGAGCAGAAGGCCGCCCCGGTCATCATCGCGATCCACCCCGACGAGGTGTCTCACATCACCACCGATCTGATCGCGGCGATGCACTCCCGTGCGCACCGCTCGAGCGTGCCCGTCGCGATCCACTGGGACCACGGCGGCAGCTACGAGCAGATCATCACCGCGATCAAGGCCGGCTTCACCTCGGTCATGATCGACGCCTCGCTGCTGCCGTTCGACGAGAACGTGGCGCTGACCCGCAAGGTCGTCGATGCGGCTCATGCCGTGGGGATCCAGGTCGAAGGCGAGCTCGGCACGATCGGCGCCAACGACAGCTACGGCGAGTCGGGTGCCGCGGAGATCATCTACACGAACCCGGAAGACGCGGTGCGTTTCGTCGAGGAGACCGGCGTCGACAGCCTCGCCATCGCGATCGGCACCTCGCACGGTCTCTACCCGAGCGACAAGAACCCCGAGCTGCGTCACGATCTGCTCGAGGAGATCAAGGCCGCGGTCGGCATCCCCCTGGTGCTGCACGGCGGTTCCTCGAACCCGGATGCCGAGCTCCGCCGCGCCGTCGAGCTGGGCGTCAACAAGATCAACATCTCGAGCGACATCAAGGTCTCGTACCACAACCGCATGCGCGAGATCCTCGGCACCGATCAGCGTCTGCGCGAACCCAACGCGATCCAGCCGGCGGCCCTCGAGGCCATGAAGGCCACGGCTGCTGAGAAGATCGACCTGTTCGGCGCAGACGGCAAGGCGTCGCTGTACTGAACCTCGGACCTCGGAAGGATGATCGGCGACGTGGACAGAACGCTCGTACTCGGACTCGGCGGGACAGTCGACTACGAGCTCACGTGGGATTCGTCGGTGTTCGACAGGCTGGCGCACGCGCACGGTGTGCGCCGGCATGAACTGACGACCACGGCGCCGATCATCGACGAACGCTCGCTGCTGGTGGCGGTGCTCGCGTTCGTCGCCTCGGGAACCGGGGCGGAGCGGTTCGTCGCCTCGTCCGAGGTGATCGAGGCGTTCGTGTCGCACTTCGCGCACACGATCACGCTCGGAGGCACCGGGGTGCGAGCCGGTCTCGTGCTCGATGCCCTCGGCATCCCGAGCGTGCAGCACCTGGTGAGCATCGACGACAACGTGCGCCGGCTGCTTCCGGAGTCGATGTCGTACATCTGCTCGGCGACGGAGGACACCCTCGATCCGCACCTCATCGTGCAGTACCCGGTCGGCGCGCATGTGCGGCTCACAGACGGCGACGTCCTGTCGCCCGCACCCAACCGCCTGATCTTCGCGAACGACCCGCCGAATCGGCGCATGCTGCTGGCGCCCGACCTCGCCGACGCCCTCGCGGGTGCGGGGGTGTTCCTCGTCTCGGGGTTCAACACGATGCAGGATCATGATCTGCTCGAGTTCCGGCTCGCCGAGGTGCGAACGGCGATGCAGAGCCTGCCCGATGACTCCCTCGTCTACTACGAAGACGCGGGCTTCTACACTCGGAGCTTCGCCGAGACGGTCCGGGCTCGCCTGCTACCGCAGATCGACGTCTACGGCATGAACGAAGACGAGCTGCAGGAGTACGTCGGCCGGTCGGTGAATCTGCTCGACCAGTCCGACGTCATCCGCGCCCTCCACGAAGCGCAGATGATCATCCCCGCGCGCGCCCTGGTCGTGCACACACGCTACTGGGCGATCGCCACAGGGCCGGATGCCGGTCGGCACCGTGCCGCGCTCGACAGCGCCGTGCGTGTCGCCGCCACGCGTTACCGCATCGGCGACCGGCTGACCGAGCGCGACGTCGAGGAGACCTCAGCCCTGCCCCGCCACGGGGGAGGGCAGGCGCTCGTCGCCGCCGTCGAGGATGCGCTGCCCGATGCCGTGGGCGTCGCGGCGTTCTCGCTCGATGTCGCATCGCCGACCACGGTCGGCCTCGGAGACACGTTCGTCGGGGGATTCCTCGCCGGAGCCGTGCGATCGAGGGAGACCGAGTGAATCCGATCCTGCTGCCGTCGAACCGACCGGCTGAGCGCTTCTACCGCGGGGGAGCGCGCGTCAGCGGCTTCCGGGGAGAGCGGGCCTCCGCACCTCGCGAACCCGAGGACTGGATCGCGTCGACGACCACCGTCAACGGCGAGGCGCTCGTCGGACTCACCAGACTCCCCGACGGACGGCTGCTGCGAGAGGCGGTCGCCGACGACCCGATCGCGTGGCTGGGTGAGCGCCACGTCGCACGATGGGGCGCCGACACGCGCCTGCTGGTCAAGCTCCTCGACGCGGGGCAACGCCTGCCGGTTCACGCGCACCCGCACGACGACTTCGCGGCGACGCACCTCGGTACCGCACACGGCAAGGCGGAGGCCTGGTACATCCTGCAGGGCGGCACTGTGCACGTCGGACTGCGAGACGACGTCGCGGCCGACGTGCTGGCGGACCTCGTCGATCGGCAGGACTCGGCGGCGCTGCTCGACCTGCTCCACGCGGTGGACGTCCACCCCGGCGACGTCGTCTGGGTGCCCCCGGGTGAGCTGCACGCCATCGGCGCCGGCATCCTGCTGCTCGAACTGCAGCAGCCCGAGGATCTCTCGATCCTCCTCGAGTGGCACGACTACGCGATCGACGGAGCCGCGGTCGGTCACCTCGGACTCGGCTTCGAGGTCGCGCTCGCCGCGGTGAACCGCAGGGGGCGGTCGCGCAGCGACCTCGGAGAGCTCATCGGCCCCGCTCCGGCATCCGACTCGGTCTTCCCTCACCCCGCCGACGAGTACTTCCGTCTCGAGCGTGTCCCCGTCGACGGCCCGACCGTCATCGACCAGGGCTTCTCGGTCCTGATCGTGAGCGCGGGCGACGTCGTGATCGGAGGCGTCGAGCACCGTACGGGGGCCACTCTCGTCGTTCCGCACGCGGCCGGAGCACTCGACGCGACCGGAGTCGGCGAGCTGCTCGTGGCGCGCCCACCGACGCCCTGAGGCCGGAATCGACGCGGATTCCGCCCGGGTAGACTGGAGTCATGCCCGAACCGAAAGTCGCCAGCTTTCCGGCGATCCGTGGTGCGCTGAAGTTCTACCAGATCGCGTCGATCATCACCGGAGTCATGCTGCTCCTGCTGGTCGCCGAGATGGTGCTGAAGTACACGCCGATCCGACTCGAGCTCTTCGCAGGGGGATCCGGCGGTCTGCTGTGGTTCGCACCCGTGGTCGAGGGGCCCGAGGGCCTCGAATCGACCGGCGACGGACTCAACATCTCGCTCTCGATCCTCGTCGCGCACGGCTGGTTCTATGTCGTCTACCTCTTCGCGTGCTTCCGGATGTGGAGCCTCATGCGCTGGCCGTTCCTGCGCTTCATCCTGCTCGCGCTCGGCGGCGTGATCCCGCTGCTGTCGTTCTTCATGGAGGCCATCGTCGCCCGCGACGTCAAGGCCTACCTCGCTTCGAGGGAGGCCGCCTCGGCCCCCGCCCCTGCCACGGAAGGTGTCCGGTGACCGAACAGTCCGAGACCCAGCAGCGCCCCACGCTCGTCGTCGACTTCGGCGCGCAGTACGCGCAGCTGATCGCCCGTCGGGTGCGTGAGGCCGGCGTCTACAGCGAGATCGTGCCGCACACCGCCACGGCCGCCGAGATCGCTGAGAAGAACCCGGTCGCGATCATCCTCTCGGGTGGTCCGTCGTCGGTCTACGAGGAGGGCGCTCCGCGCCTCGACCCCGCGGTCTTCGAGCTCGGCGTGCCCACGCTCGGCATCTGCTACGGCTTCCAGTACATGGCGCAGACCCTCGGCGGCGAGGTCGCGAACACCGGCCTCCGCGAGTACGGAGCGACGGATGCCGTCGTCTCGGGTGACGGCGGCACGCTGCTCGGCGGCCAGCCGGCCGAGCAGAACGTGTGGATGAGCCACGGCGACCAGGTCGCCAAGGCACCGGAGGGCTTCGACGTGCTCGCCACGACCGATGCGACCAAGGTCGCGGCATTCGCGAACGAGGAGCGCGGCTTCTACGGCGTGCAGTGGCACCCCGAGGTCAAGCACTCCGACCACGGCCAGCGCGTGATCGAGAACTTCCTGCACAAGGGCGCGGGTCTCGCATCCGACTGGAACAGCGGCAACGTGATCGCCGAGCAGGTCGAGCGCATCCGCGAGCAGGTGGGCGACGCCCGCGTCATCTCAGCGCTCTCCGGCGGCGTCGACTCGGCGGTCTCGACCGCCCTCGTGCACAAGGCGATCGGCGACCAGCTGACCGCGGTCTTCGTCGACCACGGCCTCCTGCGCAAGGGCGAGCGCGAGCAGGTCGAGAAGGATTACGTCGAGTCCACTGGCGTGCGTCTGATCACGGTCGATGCGGCAGATGTCTTCCTCGGTCACCTCGCGGGCGTCACCGACCCCGAGGAGAAGCGCAAGGTCATCGGTCGCGAGTTCATCCGCGCCTTCGAGAAGGTGCAGCTCGACCTCGTCGCCGAGGCGAAGGCCTCGGGCGGCGCCCCGGTCAAGTTCCTCGTGCAGGGCACGCTGTACCCCGACGTCGTCGAGTCGGGTGGCGGTGCGGGCACGGCCAACATCAAGTCGCACCACAACGTCGGCGGGCTCCCCGACGACCTCGACTTCGAGCTCATCGAGCCGCTGCGGGCCCTGTTCAAGGACGAGGTGCGCGCGATCGGCCGCGAGCTCGGCATCCCCGAGGCGATCGTCGGCCGTCAGCCGTTCCCCGGACCCGGCCTGGGCATCCGCATCATCGGCGAGGTCACACAGGACCGCCTCGAGATCCTTCGCGAAGCCGACGCGATCGCGCGTGAGGAGCTCACCAAGGCCGGCCTCGACCAAGACATCTGGCAGTGCCCCGTCGTGCTGCTCGCCGATGTGCGCTCGGTGGGCGTGCAGGGCGACGGCCGCACCTATGGCCACCCGATCGTGCTGCGCCCGGTGTCGAGCGAAGACGCCATGACGGCCGACTGGACGCGTCTGCCCTACGACGTGTTGTCGAAGATCTCGAACCGCATCACCAACGGCGTCCGCGACGTCAACCGCGTCGTGCTCGACGTGACGTCGAAGCCGCCGGGAACCATCGAGTGGGAGTGAGCTCGTTGCTCGCATGACCATGAACGGGCACGGACCATCGCGGTCCGTGCCCGTTCGCGGTATTTCGGGCAGGATGAGCGTATGACCAAGGCACGGACGAAGATCACGGTTATCGGTGCAGGCAGCGTGGGGGTGAGCGTGGCCTATGCCGCGTTGATCCGGGGGAGTGCGGCCGAAGTCGCGCTCTACGACATCGCGACGGACAAGGTCGACGCCGAGGTGCTCGACCTGGCGCACGGCACGCAGTTCACGTCGGCGGCGGTGAGCGGCGGTTCTGATCTCGCCGTCGTCGAGGGCAGCGACGTGATTGTGGTGACGGCGGGGGCGAAGCAGCAGCCCGGGCAGACCCGCATGGAGCTCTCGGGCATCAACGCGCGACTGCTCGAGACGCTGATGCCGCAGCTGGTCGAGCGCGCTCCGGACGCGGTGTTCATCATCGTCACGAACCCCGCCGACGTGATGACGGTCGTGGCGCAGCGCGTCTCGGGGCTTGAGCCCCACCGGGTGTTCGGCTCGGGCACGGTGCTCGACACCTCGCGTCTGCGCTGGCGTCTCGCGCATCGCGCGAACGTGAGCACCGCGAGCGTGCACGCCGACATCGTGGGGGAGCACGGCGACACCGAGTTCCCGCTGTGGTCGAACGCGACGATCGGGTCGGTGCCGATCCTGGACTGGCCTGCCGACGAGCCGTTCACCACCGAGGAGCTCGACCGTATCGCGATCGAGGTGCGCGACGCGGCGTATGCCGTCATCCGCGGTAAGGGCGCGACGAACCTCGCGATCGGCGTCAGCTGCGCCCGGATCGCCGAGGCCGTGCTGCACGACGAGCGTGCCGTTCTTCCGGTCGCGACGGTGCTCGACGGCGAGTACGGCATCCACGGAGTGGCTCTGTCGGTGCCGTCGGTCGTGGGCGCGGCGGGCGCGGTTCCGCTCGCGGAGACACCGATGAGCGACCACGAGGAAGCCCTTCTGCAGGCCTCGGCCGACGCGATCCGCGTGGCGGTCGAGGAACTCGGCTGATCGGCCTCGAGAGACTCTCGAAGTTCTTTCGGCACGATGTCGATCTGAGGCATCCCCGTTCGACGTCTTCACTGAGAGGGTCGACAGGCGGCCCCACCACCAAGGAGAACACCATGAAGTACATGCTGATCATGCGCTCGAACGACGAAGCGGTCGAGGCGTACAAGGAGATGCCGTTCGAGCAGGTCATCGAGGCCATGGGCAAGTACAACGAGTCGATGATCAAGGCCGGCGTGCTGGCTGCAGGCGAGGGCCTGAGCGACGCCGCTGAGGGATTCGTCGTCGACTTCAGCGCCGAGACGCCGCTGATCACCGACGGGCCCTACGGAGAGACGAAGGAGCTGTTCAACGGCTTCTGGATCCTCGAGGTCTCGAGTCGTGAAGAGGCGGCGGAGTGGGCGAGCAGGGCGCCGCTCGGACCCGGGTCGTTCCTCGAGGTGCGACGCGTGACCGATGAGTCGGACTTCCCGGCCGACAACGAGTGGATCGAGAAGGAGAAGGGCTGGCGCGAAGAGGAAGAGGCGCGTCGCGCACAGCAGTGAGATGACCGACACACCGCACCGCGAGACGGCTCGCTCCGCACTTGATGAGGGTGCGCGGCGAGCCGTCGCCGCCGTGTGGCGCATCGAATCGGCGAAGATCGTCGCGACGCTCACGCGCGTGGTGGGCGACTTCGGCCTTGCAGAGGACCTCGCGCAGGAAGCCCTGCTGGATGCTCTGCAGCAGTGGCCCGTCGACGGTGTGCCTCGCAACGGGGCGGCCTGGCTCACGGCGGTCGCGAAGCGCAAGGCGATCGATGGCTGGCGCCGCCGCGAACGGCTGGACGACCGCATGGCCGTGCTCGCCCACGACCTCGAGCGGGAGCAGGCCGAGGCGGCGGACGCGCCCCCTTGGGACCCGGATGCCGTCGACGACGACGTGCTCCGGCTGATCTTCATCTCGTGCCACCCGGTGCTCTCGCGCGAAGCTCAGGTGGCGTTGACCCTGCGCGTCGTGGGCGGTCTGTCGAGCGAGGAGATCGCCCGGGCCTTCCTCGTGCCGACGGCGACCGTGCAGCAGCGCATCGTGCGGGCCAAGAAGACCCTCGCGGCGGCGAACGTCCCTTTCGAGATGCCGCCTCGCGAAGAGCACACGGCACGACTGGGAGCGATCCTGGGCGTGCTGTATCTGATCTTCAACGAGGGTCATGCGGCCAGCAGCGGGCCCGACTGGATGCGCCCTGAGCTGAGTCTGGAGGCGATCCGACTCGCACGCGTGGTGGCGGCTCTGATGCCGCGGGAGCGGGACGCGCACAGCCTCGTCGCCCTCATGGAGCTGACCGCCGCACGCTTCCCTGCCCGGGTGGACGCGCACGGCGATCCCGTGCTTCTCGCCGATCAGGACCGTCGTCGCTGGGATCGCGGCCGCATCGTCCGCGGGCGTGCCGCCCTGGGGGCAGCGGACGCCCTCGGCGCGGGTCGTGGCCCGTACGGACTTCAGGCCGCCATCGCCGAATGCCATGCGGTCGCCGCATCGATAGACGAGACCGACTGGGATCGCATCGTGGTGCTGTATGAGGCGCTCGGCCGCATCGCTCCGTCGCCCGTGGTCGAACTCAATCGTGCGGCGGCCGTCGCGATGGCGACGGGGCCGGCCTCCGCCCTGCAGATCATCGACCGGCTCGCATCTTCGGGCGCGCTCGCGGGGTACCATCTTCTTCCCGCCACGCGGGCCGAGCTGCTGCTGCGGCTCGGGCGCGACGACGAGGCTCGCAGCGAATTCGCGGTGGCAGCGTCGCTCGCGGGCAACGATCGAGAGCGCGCACTGCTGCGGGCCAAGGCCGAAGGGCGCTGAGCACAGCCCCCATACGCAGAGAACCGCCCCCTTCGCCAGCGACGCTGGAGAAGAGGGCGGTTCCGGTACTTCGGTGTGTCAGCTGCGGGCCTTGCTGCCGCGGTTGACGACCAGGCCGTAGATCAGCAGCACGATGATCGAGCCGCCGATGGCGAGGAGCCAGGTGCCGAGGTCCCAGAACTCGGTCAGAGGACGGTTCAGGATCAGGCTTCCGAGCCAGCCGCCGAGGAAGGCGCCGACGACGCCGAGCAGCAGCGTGATGAGCCATCCGCCGCCCTGCTTTCCGGGCAGGATCAGCTTTGCGATTGCTCCGGCGATGAGGCCGAGAAGAAGGAATCCGAGAAAGCTCATGTTCAGCTCCTTTATTTCGTGAGCCCCGGGGTGCCAGGGCTCGTGTTACCCATAGTGCCCTCCCAGCTGATTATCAGCCAACCCCTTGCGCTGCGGCCCCCGGATATGCAATAAGGCCCGCCTCCCAGGGGGAGACGGGCCTCACGGCGAAGCGATTCGCGTCAGTTGCTGCCGCGGACGATCGCGATCATGCGCAGGATCTCGACGTAGAGCCAGACGACCGTGACCATGATGCCGAAGGCACCGAGCCAGCCGTACTTGCGGGGAGCGCCGTTGCGCACGCCCTGCTGGATCTGGTCGAAGTCGAGCACCAGCGAGTAGGCGGCCATGATGACGACCAGGACGCCGATGATCAGGCCGAGCGGGATGCCCATGATCTCAGCGCTGTAGAGACCGAAGGCCTGGCCCTGGGGCAGCACGCCCGTCCACATCAGGACGAGGTTGAGCAGCGAGAAGACCAGGTAGCCGACCATGGCGATCATGAAGATCTTGGTGGCCTTCTTCGACGCGCGGATCTTGCCGCTCGCGAAGAGCGCCAGCGTCACGCCGACGACCGAGACGGTGGCGAGCGTCGCCTGGACGACGATGCCGGGCCAGATGACCTCGAAGAACGCCGAGATGCCACCGATGAAGAGGCCCTCGAACGCCGCGTAGGCGAAGATCAGCGCGGGGCGGACCTTCTTGCGGGACGTGAACGAGATCACCATGGCGAGGACGAAGCCGCCGAGCGCGCCGACGATCCAGGGCAGCATGTTCGGCTGGAACTGGTCGTAGGGGTTCTGCTCAGGAGCGACGACGCCGCCGAGCGTCACGAACCAGCCGACGGCGGCGGTGACGAGCAGGATGGCGAAGAGTCCGGCGGTCTTCCAGACGGTGTCCTCGACGGACATGCGGTCGGTCTCGATCGCGCCAGCGGGGGGAGCGGCGTACATGCCCTCCAGCTGCGCGTTGGCGGCGGCATCCATCGCTCCGTGCTGGAGCGACGCGGCCTGCGCACCCTGAGCGCCCTGCGGCGCACCCGGGTAGGTCGCGACGTTGCGCGGATCCTGCTGCTGGAACGCCGGGTTGTTGAAGGCGAAGTTGCTCATGTGGGCCTCACTCCAAAGTGGGTTGTAGGTCGCTTTCCTCCACGATACCCGGAATGCCGGGTCATCAGGGTGTCCTACGCTGAGAGCGTGCCCAGGAAATCGCCTCTCGTGATCGGGCACCGCGGTGCGCCCGGCTACCGTCCGGAACACAGTCGCTCCTCCTACGAGCTCGCCCTCGCGATGGGGGTGGATGCGGTCGAACCCGACGTCGTCGCCACCAAGGACGGCGTGCTCGTGGTGCGGCATGAGAACGAGATCTCGGGGACCACCGACATCGCGGAGCGCCCCGAGTTCGCCGACCGCAAGACGACCAAGCGCGTCGACGGTCAGGCGTTGACCGGCTGGTTCACCGAGGACTTCACATGGGAGGAGCTCTCGACGCTGCGCAGCCGCGAACGACTGCCAGAGGTGCGGCTGTCGAGCGCGACCTTCAACGGCTCGCAGGCCATTCTGCGGCTCACCGATGTGCTCGACATCGTGCGCGCCGGGTCGGTCGAGCACGGGCGCGAGATCGGCGTCGTGCTCGAGGTCAAGCACGCCACGTACTTCGCGGGGATCGGCCTCGACCTCGCGCCGCTGATCGAGCGCGACCTGCGTGCTGCCGGATGGGCGAGCGACGAGCTTCCTCTGATCATCGAGTGCTTCGAGTCGACGATTCTCGGCGACCTCAGAGCGCGGGGCATCGCCGCCTCGTACATCTACCTGATCGAGGCCTCCGGGCGCCCCTACGACCTTCTGGTCGCGCAGGGCAAGCACGCGCTGACCTACAAGGCCACGGTCACCCCGAAGGGGCTCGACGGACTGGTCGGTCAGGTCGACGGCATCAGCGTGAACAAGCGGATGCTGCTCGCCGCCGGCAACTCGATCGTCGCCGATGCCCATGCCCGAGGGCTCACGGTCTTCACGTGGACGTGCCGCCCCGAGAACGCTTTCCTCTCGGCGGAGTACCGCGGTGCCGGAGGCAAGAGCGCCTACGGCGACTACGAGGCCGAGTGGGGCGCGATCGCGCGCACCGGGGTCGACGGGGTGTTCGTCGACCATCCGGATCTCGGTGTCGGGTTCTTCCGAGACTGAGCGGCGTGCTCAGAGCGGGCCGAGCACGTCCGGCACCGCGCGATCGAGATGCAGTGCGCGCAGCGGGGCCAGTATCTCGCGCTCCTCGAATCGGAAGTGCGACTCCATGATCGCGGCGACACCGCCGAGGTGTCGTTCGATCGTCTCGGCCCTCTCGCCGTCCTCGACGGCGGTTCGCAGTGCGCCGAGCAGGTGCGCGAGCATCGAGTGATCCTGCATGAGCTTGTCGATCACGTCGCCGAGTTCGGGGTGCTCCGCACGCAGGGCCGGGAACAGGGCGCGGTCCTCGCTCAGATGGTGGCCGTCGAGCGCGGAGCAGAAGCCGATGCAGAAGAGGGCGAGATCGGAGGCGGCATCCGGGCGGTCGTCGCCCTCGTCGAGAGCCGCTCGCGTCGCCTCCAGGGCCGCTCGGAGTCGGGTGTGGGCCCGGCGCAGTTCCTCGTCCCAGGCGATCAGGCGGTCGGCATCCATTCCGGCCAGTCTAGGTCGGACGGTGCGATCCGTCAGAGGGTGCGGTCGAATGCGCCCTTGCGAGACACGATCTCCTTGCCGAGCGGCATCAGCGAGACGGGCACCATCTTGAAGTCGGCGATGCCCATCGGGATGCCGATGATCGTGACGCAGAGCAGCAGACCCGAGACGATGTGGCCGATCGCCAGCCACCAACCCGCGAGGATCACCCACAGCACGTTTCCGAGGAACGAGCCGACCCCCGAGGTCGGCTTGCTGACGATCTCGCGTCCGAACGGCCAGATCGCGTAGCGGGCGATGCGGAACGAGGCGATGGCCCAGGGGATCGTCACGATCGGGATGCACAGCAGGATGCCCGCCAGCATGTAGCCGAGGAAGAGACCGAATCCGGCGAAGATCAGCCAGATGATGTTGAGGATCGTTCGCACGTCTCGATCCTCGCACCGCAGCCTGAACATCTGCCGATTCGCTGTGTATCCGTTTCGGCCTCCCGTGATCCGGCGAGAACAGATGCGAGACTGCCCCGATGACCGGAATCATCGTCGACAGTGTCAGCAGATCGTTCGGGAGCGTGCAGGCGGTGCGCTCCGCGACATTGCGCGCCGAGCCAGGGCGGGTGACCGGACTCGTCGGCCCCAACGGTGCGGGCAAGACCACGCTGCTGCTGATGCTCGCGTCGCTCCTGGCTCCGGACGCGGGGACGATTCGCATCGCCGGAGTCGACCCGTCGGAGGACGCGCTCGCGGCGAGACGGCTGCTCGGGTGGATGCCGGACGCCCTCGGCGCGTGGCCGTCGCTGACCGCTCGCGAGACGATCACGACGACGGCACGGCTGTACGGCATCCCGGTGCCGGACGCAGCCGCCCGGGCGGCGCAGCTGCTCGAGCTCGTCGGTCTGCGAGATCTCGCCGATTCTCCGGCCAAAGTGCTGTCGCGCGGCCAGAAGCAGAAGCTCGGCCTCGCCCGCGCGCTCGTGCACGATCCGCAGGTGCTGCTGCTCGACGAGCCCGCATCGGGTCTCGATCCGGAGGCGCGCATCCAGCTGAGGACGCTGCTGCGGAGCTTCGCGGCCGAGGGACGCACGGTGCTGATCTCGAGTCACATCCTGTCGGAGCTCGAGGAGGTCGTCGACGACGCCGTGTTCCTCGTCGCGGGCTCGGTGGTCGATGCCGCGCCGGGGCAGTCGACAGGGCGTGCCTGGCGCGTCCGGCTGCTGGGGGCCGACGCCGCCCGCCAGAACGCGGACTCCTGGCAGGTGGCTAAGACCCTCGGACTGCCGATCGAGTCGCTCGGTGCCGATCGCGGGGGAGTGCTCGTCGGCTTCGACTCCGAGGAGGCGGCCGCACTGGGCCTGCGCTCCCTGGTGCAGGCGGGTCTCCAGATCTCGGAATTCGCCCCCGCGCAGAGCGCGCTCGAGCACACCTTCCTCACCCTGAACGACCCGGCTGCGGCCGCAGCGCGATCTGCGGCGCAGGCTCCTCCGACGGCGCCGCCCTCCCCGCCCGCAGCGACCGACAACGGGGAGGCAGGCGCATGAGCATCTCGAACATCCGCATCATCGCCCGTCTCGAACTGACGCAGAGACTCCGCAGCGTCGGCTGGTACGTGCTCCTCGGAATCTTCGGGGTGCTCCTTCTCGGCGTCACCGTGCTCGCATTCGCGGTCTACTCCTGGGCCGATTTCGTCGGCGCGGGCGTCTTCTCGATCGTCGTGAACATGGTGCTCCTGCTCGTCGTGCTCGTGTCGCCCACGCTCAGCGGCAACGCCATCAACGGGGATCGCGACGCCGCGACCCTGGCGGCCGTCCAGGTGACGGCCGCCTCGACCGGCGACATCATGCTCGGCAAGCTCGCCGCCGCGGTCGCGACGGGATTCGCGTTCCTGATCGTCGCGATTCCCTTCCTGGCGATCTCGCTGCTGGGCGGCGGAGCGAATGCCGTGGTGCTGCTCGTCTCGCTGCTGGTGCTCGTGGTGGAGATCATCGTCGTCGCGGCGATCGGTGTCGGGCTGAGCGGCCTGATCGCCCGCCCGCTCTTCTCCGTCGCGACGACGTACCTCGTCGTCGCCGGCCTCACGATCGGCACTCTGGTCGTGTTCGCGCTCGGCGGCCTGGCGGTGCGGACCGACGTCGAGCAGCAGAGCCGTCCGTACGACCCGAACGGCATCGTGGACTGCGATTCCTGGGAGACCTACACGCAGGAGGTTCCGCGCTTCGACTACGTCTGGTGGGTTCTCGCCGCGAACCCGTTCGTGGTCCTCGCCGACGCCACACCGACCGAGTTCAACGCCGACGGCTACCCCGTCGACATGTTCGGGCAGATCAAGCTCGGGGTCCGCACGGCCCAGCAGCCGCCGGTCGAGCAGAGCTGGGACGAGTGCTCCAACGAGGTGTTCGAGTATCCGACCCCCGAGAAGATCATCGCCAGCACGGTCCCGAGCTGGTTCGTGGGCCTCGGCGTGCAGATCCTCATCGCCGGTGGGCTCTTCGCCGGAGCGTGGTCGCGCACCCGGACGCCGGCCAAGCGGCTGCCTCCGGGAACGCGCATCGCCTGACCGGCGACCCGCTGCTCGGATGTGAACCGCCACCGCTCGTTCACCATCCGTGCACCTGCGGGTCGTCGGGCGGCCATGCGGCATCGCTGATGTGGAGTCATACCCGTCTGATTCCCCCAGGAGCCCCATGTCCCGCTTGAAATCCGCGGCTGCGGTCACGACGGTCTGCGCGCTCAGCGCTGCCGCTCTGCTCGCCGTGCCCTCGCCGCCACCGGAGCCGAACTCGGCATCCGGATCAACGAAGTCGAATCCAGCGGGGGCGTTCCCGGAGACTGGATCGAGTTCGTCAACACCTCCGACGTCTTCGTCGATCTGAGCGGGTTCGTCGTGAAGGACGACGGCGACGACGAGTCGTACGTGTTCCCCGACGGTTCCCTCGTCGAACCCGGCGCCCACCTCGTGCTCGATGAGGCAGCGGACGGCGTCGGCGGTTTCGCCTTCGGTCTCGGAAAGGACGACCAGGTCCGCCTGTTCGACCGGAGCGCGACCCTCGTCGACGAGACCGCCTGGACCGCTCACGCCGCTGTCACCTGGGGTGCCCGCGAGGTCGCGGGCACGGTCGAGTGGGCCGAGACCACCGAGTCCACGAAGGGCGCGGCCAACGTGTTCGCCCCGGACGCCCCTGTCGGCGGTTCGATCGTCATCAACGAGGTCGATTCGCAACCCGCGGACTGGGTCGAGTTCCACAACTCCGGAGACGCCGCGCTCGACATCTCCGGCTATGAGATCCGCGACAACTCGGACGACCACCGCTGGCAGTTCCTGCCGGGGGCGCAGATCGCCGCCGGCGGATTCCTCGTGGTCGAGGAGGGCACGATCGGCCTCGTCGACGGCGCCGAGACCGCGTTCCGCGACCCGATCGGGATCGGCAGCGCAGACCGCATCCGACTGTTCGACGCCGTCGGCGCGCAGATCGACGACACTCTTCCGTGGGAGGGCCACGCGGCGATCGACGGCGACGCCGCTGCCGCGACTCTCGCACGCTGCCCTGACGGCGAGGGCGCCTTCGTGCTGGCCCACCCGACCATGGGCGGCGCGAACTCGTGCGTGATGCCCGATGTGGTCATCAACGAGATCGAGTCCAACGGCGACGCGACCGACTGGGTCGAGGTCGTGAACTCCGGCAGCACGGCGGTCGACCTCTCCGGCTGGACGCTCATGGACGGCGATCCGGTCGGCCACGCCGCGGAGACGACTCCGCTGCCCGTGGGAACCGTTCTCGAACCGGGCGCGTACTTCGTCTTCGACCAGCCCACGGACTTCGTCTTCGGCCTCGGCAACGGCGACACGGTCACCGTGCGCGACGCGAACCTCAACGTCGTCGACGAGCATGTGTACGACGCGCACGCGGCAGGCGTCCTCGCCCGCTGCGCAGACGGCAGCGGCGACTTCATCGACATCGCGGTCTCGACCAAGGGGCAGCGCAACGCGTGCGGCAACGCGGTGCGCATCAACGAGGTCGAGTCCGACGGCGGTTCGCCGGGTGACTGGGTCGAGCTCGTCAACCCGACGGCATCCGACCTCGATGTCTCCGGCATCGTCGTGAAGGACGACGACGACACGCACTCCTACGCGATCCCGGCCGGCATCACCATCAGCGCCGGCGGACACCTCGTCATCGAGGGTGCCGACCTCGGCTTCGGTCTGGGCGACGGCGACACCGTGCGCCTGTTCGACGGCGGTCTTCTCGTCGACTCGACCACCTGGGGTGCGGGGCACGCCGCGACCACCTGGGGCCGCTGCCCCGATGCGACCGGCGCATTCGCCGTCACCGCGGAGAGCACCAAGGGCCAGGCCAACACCTGTGCAGGAGAGATCGAGGTCTCTCCCTGGCCGGGTTCTGCCGAGGTCCGGGTGCTCGACACCGCGCCGACCTTCCTCGAGGACAGCTCGGGGCTCGACGTGCAGGAGACCGCCGACGGATCGTTCCTCTGGGCCGTCGACAACGGTGACGGACGCATCTGGAAGCTCGAGGCCCATGCCGACGGCTCGTTCTCGCAGATCCCCGGCTGGGAATCGGGCAAGCGCGTGCGGTTCCAGAAGGATGCCTCGGACCCGGGCGCCGCAGGCCCCGACACCGAGGGCATCACCGTCGACGGCGACGGGGCGGTCTACGTCGCCTCAGAGCGCGACAACAGTGCCAAGGGCGTGAACCAGAACACCCTTCTCAAGGTGGATCCCGAGGCCTCTGCCGGCGATCTCGTCGCCGAGCAGGAGTGGGATCTGACCGCGCTGCTTCCTGCCGTGGGAGCGAACCTCGGCATGGAGGCGGTGCAGTGGGTGCCTGACAGCGCGCTCGAGGGCGCGCTCTTCGACGTCAACAGCGGCTCGGCCTACGACCCGGCGGACTACGCCGGCCACGGTGACGGTCTGTTCTTCGTAGCGGTGGAGGACAACGGCCACGTCTACGCGTTCGCGCTCGGCGCTGACGGCCAGGCGACTCTCGTCTCGGAGATCGCACCGGGGCTCGCCGGGGTCATGGCGCTCGACTACGACAGCGTGCTCGACGTGCTGTGGGCGGTCTGTGATGACGGCTGTCAGGGGCAGTCGGCGCAGATCACGCTGAACGGCACGGCCCAGCCCGGACTCGCGCACTTCGCCCGCCCCGCCGGCATGCCGGACATCAACAACGAGGGCTTCGCGACGGCTCCGGCCTCGCTGTCGGTCGACGGTGAGCGCCCGGTCTGGTGGTTCGCCGACGGCTTCGCCTCGGAGGCGCTGCGCGTCGGCACCCTCCCCGGGGTCACCGGCGAGAACCCCGGCGAGAACCCGGGAGAGGACCCGGGAGCGAACCCCGGCGAGAACCCGGGAGAGGACCCGGGTGAGAACTCCGGCGACGACAACCACGTCACCGACCCGAGCGGGCTCGCCGCAACCGGCGTCGAAGTGCCCGTGGCGATGATCTCGCTGGCGCTGCTGCTCGTCGTCGTCGGCGCGCTGGTCGCCCGCCGACGTCGTCGTTCGGCCTGATTCGACGCCTCCGCACGACGGACGGCCTGGTGCACGATGACTCGTGCGCCAGGCCGTCTTCGCGCGCACCGTCGGAGAGGGCGTTCCGCGCCTCGTCGTCCCTGCGGGACTTCCACCCGACGGCAGTGTCGGTGGCGCGGCCTAGACTCATAGAGCCATGACCGAAGCCCCCCTCATCGTTCCCGGATCCGTCGGCCCCCGCTCCACGGGAGCGCAGGGACAGGACGACCTCCTCGCCGGCCTCAACCCGCAGCAGCTCGAGGCGGTGACCTATCGCGGACCCGCGCTGCTGATCGTCGCGGGAGCCGGTTCGGGCAAGACCAGCGTTCTCACCCGCCGCATCGCCTCGCTGCTGAGGGCGCGAGAGGCCTGGCCCAGCCAGATCCTCGCGATCACCTTCACCAACAAGGCGGCCGGTGAGATGCGCGAGCGCGTCGAGGCGATCGTCGGCGACGCCGCTCGGGGCATGTGGATCTCGACCTTCCACTCCGCCTGTGTGCGCATCCTCCGCCGAGAGGCCCAGCAGTTCGGGTTCACCAAGTCGTTCACGATCTACGACTCGGGCGACTCGCGCGCCCTCATCAAGCGTCTGGTCAAGCAGCACGAGGCCGACGCATACGGACTCACCCCCGGAGCCGTGCAGTCGCGCATCTCGAAGCTCAAGAACGAGCTGTCGGACGCCGACGCCTATGCGCGTCAGGCGAACATGAGCGACCCGGCCGAGCGGATCTTCGTCGAGCTGTTCGCCGATTACCAGCGGCAGCTGCAGAAGGCGAACGCGTTCGACTTCGACGACCTGATCGGGCAGACCGTCCACCTGTTCCGTGCGTTCCCGCAGGTCGCCGACACCTACCGCCGTCGTTTCCGTCACGTGCTCGTCGACGAGTATCAGGACACGAACCACGCCCAGTACGCGCTCATCCACGAGCTGACGCGGCCCGTGACGGGCGAGAGCCCAGACCCGTATGCCTCCAACGGCATGATGATCTTCGAGCCTGAGACCACTCCCGAGCTCGAGGGCGCCTCGCTCACCGTGGTGGGCGACTCCGACCAGTCGATCTACGCCTTCCGCGGTGCCGACATCCGCAACATCAGCGAGTTCGAGCGCGATTTCCCGGGCGCCCGTGTCGTGCTGCTCGAGCAGAACTACCGCTCCACGCAGAACATCCTTTCCGCGGCGAATGCCGTGATCGGCAACAACTTCGACCGCAAGGACAAGAAGCTCTGGAGCGACAAGGGCGACGGTGACATGATCGTCGGCTTCACCGGGTATTCGCAGCACGATGAGGCGCAGTTCGTGGCCGACGAGGTCGAGGTGCTGCACCGGGCCGGAATGCCGTACTCCGAGATGGCGGTCTTCTATCGCACGAACTCGCAGTCGCGCGCCCTGGAAGAGATCTTCATCCGCTCGGCCGTGCCCTACAAGATCATGGGCGGCACGAAGTTCTACGAGCGCGCCGAGATCAAGGACGCACTCGCCTATCTCGTCGCGGTCGCGAACCCCGCCGACGAGATGGCGGTGCGACGCATCCTCAACAAGCCGCGCCGGGGCATCGGCGACGTCACCGAGACGGCGATCGCCCGCTTCGCCGAAGAGCATGACATCACCTTCCGCCAAGCGCTCTCGGTGCCGGATCAGCTGGGCTTCGGCCCGAAGATCCAGGCCGGCATCGCCCAGCTCGATGCCGTGCTGGCCGAAGCGACCGAGATCATGCTCCCCGCTTCCGGTGAGGTCCCCGCGCCCACCGCCGTCGCCGACGGGCTCAGCGTGCTGCTGTCGAAGAGCGGCTACCTCGACGCGCTGCGTGCGAGCCGCGACCCTCAGGACGAGGCGCGCGTCGAGAACCTCGACGAGTTCGTCGCCGTCGCACGAGACTTCGCCCGCAACAACCCCGACGGGACGATCGTCGACTTCCTCACGGAGGTCGCCCTCGTCTCCGACGCCGACGACCTCGACGACGAGTCGGGCTCGGTGTCCCTGATGACGATGCACACCGCGAAGGGGCTCGAGTACGACGCGGTGTTCGTGACCGGCGTCGAAGAGGACCTCATCCCGCACCGCATCTCGGCCGGTGAGCCGGGCGGCCCGCAGGAGGAACGTCGACTCTTCTACGTCGGCATCACCCGCGCTCGCAAGCGTCTGCACCTGTCGCTGGCGATGACCAGGGCTCAGTTCGGAGAGGTCTCGGTCGCGATGCCCAGCCGATTCCTGCAGGAGATCCCCGCCGGGCTCATCGACTGGCGCCAGTCGCCAGGCGACGTCAACTCCCGCGGGGGCATGCAGTCCCGCGCGCTCAACGCACGCAGGGGAGGCGGATTCGGGGGCTCCGGTTCGGGCGACCGTTTCGGGGTGAAGCAGCTGCCAGGACGCGACTCGCTCAAGCCGCTGTCCACGGCGATGGACAAGTTCCCCAACAGGGTGACGGCGAAGATGCGCGACAACGGCGACCTCGAACTCGCCGCCGGTGACCGCATCCGCCACTCGGACTTCGGCGAGGGGCGAGTCGACGCGGTGACGGGCGAGGGGGCGAAGCGCATCGCTCACGTGCGTTTCGATTCCGCCGGCCAGAAGAAGCTGCTGATCAAGGTCGCGCCGATCGAGAAGATCTAGCCCTGTAGCGGGTTAGGCTGGCTGATATGGCCCTGTTCTCTCGCCGCAAGAAGTCCGCTGACGATGTCGTCGCCGACCACACCGAGACCGAGGAGTCTGTCGTCGACGCTCCGGAGGTCGCGGAGACACCCTCCGAAGCCGCCGAGGTCGCGCCCACCATCGGGATCTCCGTGCAGGCGTTCCGCGGCGTCGGCGCGCAGGCCGGACCCGAGGTCGAGCTGCCCGATCCCGACGCGGCTCCCGCGGCATCCGCACCGAATGCGTCGCCTGCTCCCGCGGCGCCCGCTCCTGCGCCCGTGGCCGAGCCCGAGCGCAAGCTCCCGCTGGCACCTGCGCTGCCGCCCGAGCAGACCGAGACCGTCGCGGGTATGAAGGACAACGTCCTGCTGCGCGAATCGCTCAAGGAGGTCGAGCAGGGCGCGACGAACGAGCAGCTTCTCGGAGTTCTCCGCCAGGCGCTGCAGGGCCACATGTACATCCGGGTGAACGGCGATGCTCGGGCACAGATCAGTGAGGGCAAGCCCCTCGCGGTCGCCGTCGTGCGCGATGGTGAGCGCCAGTTCATGCTGGCGTTCAGCTCGGCTGCCGCCGTGCGAGACTCCGTGCAGCTCGAGAAGGACCCGACGGCGACATCGGCCGTCGCACAGCCGGTCACCTCGGTACTGCAGCAGGTGGTGTCCGGAGATTTCGCCGGCCTCATCGTCGACAACGCCTCGGCACCGCACCGCGTGGTGTTCCCGACCGAGCTGTTGCAGAAGGCTCTCGAGCAGGCGGATGTCGACATGACCGTCAAGTCGCTCATCGCCGCACCGCGCGAGCAGGACTCTGCCTCCAAGGTCGGCGAGGCGCTCGCGACCAAGCGCATGTGGGTGGCCGTCAACGAGGGCAACCCCGGCGGGCAGGTCGGCATCGCCGAAGCGCAGACGCCTGACGGCAAGCGGTTCCTCCAGCTGTTCTCGCACCCGCTCGAGGTGCTCGCGCTCGGACGTGGCGATCGACCGCTGCCCTTCGAGCCGCTGCAGCTGGCGAAGATCCTGTCCAGCCACGTCGATATGGCCGGTGTCATCATCGACCCGGCCGGGCCCAGCATCGTGGTCGAGCGCGAGGCGCTCACCTCCGTGCTGATCCTGGCGATCGATATCGACGACTGACGGGCTTCCGCGCGTCGCACCTGCCCCCTAGGGTCGGAGCATGGCCTCAGAACGCGTGCCCCTGACCGTCATCGATCCTGATGGGGAGCGCGAGGTCGTGCTCTCCAACCCGAACAGGGTGGTGTGGCCGAAGGACGGCATCACGAAGGCCGAGCTCGCGGAGTACTTCCAGCTCGTGAGTGCTCCGTTCCTCGAGGCGAACGGCAACCGTCCCGTCTCGCTCGAGCGCTTCCGCGACGGACTCGGCAGCGACGGCTTCTTCTCGAAGAACCCGCCCAAGGGCACGCCCGACTATGTCGACGCTGTCACGGTGACCTACAACAGCGGGCGACGGCATCCGCAGATCGTGCTCAATCGACCGAGCGCCATCGTCTGGGCGGCGCAGATGAACACGATCGTGTTCCACCCGTGGGCGTCGCTCGCCTCCGACCCCGACAACCCGGTCGAGCTGCGGATCGACCTCGATCCGCAGCCGGGAACCGGGTTCGCCGACGCCGTTCCCGCCGCACACGCGCTGAGAGAGGTGCTCAGCGAGGTCGGTCTCGACGCGTTCGTGAAGACCAGCGGCAACCGCGGGCTGCATGTGTTCGCCCCGATCGAGCCGACGCACGAGTTCCTCGACGTGCGGCACGCCGTGATCGCGGCCGGCCGAGAGCTGGAGCGACGGATGCCCGAGCAGGTGACGAAGAGCTGGTGGAAGGAGGAACGAGGGGAGCGCGTCTTCATCGACTTCAACCAGGCCAACCGAGACCGCACGATGGCCGGTGCCTACAGCCCTCGCGCTCTTCCCGGAGCCACGGTCTCGACGCCGGTGCACTGGGATGAGCTCGACGGCCTCGACCCCGCCGCGTTCACCGTGCGCAGCATCCCGAAACGACTCGATGAGATCGGTGACCCGTGGGCGGGCAAGCAGAGCAGCCCGGGCCGCATCGACACCCTGCTGGAGTGGTGGGAGCGCGACCTGGAGGCGGGGCTGGGCGAGCTGTCGTTCCCGCCCGAGTTCCCGAAGATGCCGGGGGAGCCGCCGCGTGTGCAGCCCAGCAAGAAGGTCGAGGCGAACTGGGATGCGAACGGCGACCCGATCGACGAATGAGGCTCAGCCGATGACCTCGGCCAGGTCGTATCCCTCCACGGTCTCGAGCTGATCGTAGGTGCACGAACGGGCATCTCGATCGGGGCGCCAGCGCTCGAACTGCACGGTGTGCCGGAACCGCGAACCCTCGAGCTGGTCGTAGCGGACTTCGAGCACGAGCTCGGGTCGCAGTCGAACGAACGACACGTCCTTCGAGCCGCTGAAGCGCGAGCGCTCTCCTTCTCCGGTGACGGCATCGCCTGCATCGTCGCGCTCCACCAGCGGGGCGAGCTCCTCGACGAGTTCCCTCCGGCGCACATCGCTCCATGCCGCCACGCCGCCGACCTGGCGCAGCGTGCCGTCGGAATCGTAGAGGCCCACGAGCAGCGACCCGACCCCCGATCCGGATCTGTGCACACGATATCCGAGCGCGACCACGTCGGCCGTGCGGGCGTGTTTGACCTTGACCAGGGTGCGCTTGCCCGGCGCGTACGGCTGATCGAGCGGCTTGGCGACCACTCCGTCGAGGCCTGCGCCTTCGAACTCCGCGAGCCAGCGCACGGCCGCATCACGATCGCGGGTGGTGCGGGTGATGTGCAACGGATGCTCGACCCCGGCCATCAGCGTCTCCAGGCGCTCGCGCCGCTCGGCGAACGGGGTGCTCGACAGGTCTTCATCGTCGACGGCCAGCAGGTCGAACGCGATGAACATCGCGGGCGTCTCTGCGGCCAGCCTGGCGACTCGCGAGGCCGCGGGATGGATGCGCTGGCTCAGCGCTTCCCAGTCGAGTCGCTGCGCGCCCTCAGTCCCCGTGGCGACGACGATCTCGCCGTCGAGCAGGCACGGGCCAGGGAGAAGCCGGGGGATCGCTTCGACGAGCTCGGGGAAGTACCTGGTCAGAGGCTTCGCTCCGCGGGAGCCGATCTCGACTGTCTCGCCGTCCCAGGCGATCAGCCCACGGAATCCGTCCCACTTGGGCTCGAACAGCAGTCCGCCGGTGGTCTTCGCGGGGTCCGGGACGGATGCCGCCGCCTTCGCCAGCATCGGAGAGGGGATCTCGTAGCGCATGGGTCCATCCTGGCGTCGCCGACGCTGTCGCAGAAGGGGGACTTCGGGGATGTCAGCCGAAGAGGTCGCCGAGCGAGACGCGGGCGCCCGCATCCTTCAGCGCCGTTCGGGCAGCGTGCCACCCGGCCATGCCGTTGACCCCTGGACCCGGCGGGGTCGATGCCGAAGCGAGATACACGCCGCGCATCGGTGTGCGCCAGGGCGCTGTGCCGAGCACGGGTCTGCGCAGCGCCTGCGGGATGGTGAAGGCGCCGCCCAGGATGTCTCCGCCGATCTCCGACGGGTTGATCGCCTCGCGCGACGACGCGGGCACCGAGTGGTGGGCGAGGACGAGGTCGCGGAAGCCGGGCGCGAACCGTTCGACCTGACGGGTGACGAGCTCGGTGGCGTCGAGGTCGGAGCCCTGCGGCACATGGATGTACGCCCACAGCACCGCCTTGCCCTCGGGCGCCCGACTCGGATCGAAGACCGACGGCTGCACGGACAGCACGTACGGGTGATCGCTGATGCGACCACGGGCGACGGCGTTCTCGCTCTCCCAGATCTCCGCGGCCGATCCTCCGATGTGCACGGTGGGCGACTGCCCGACCTCTGCGTTGGCCCACGGGATGGGCCCGTCGAGAGCGAAGTCGACCTTCGCCGCAGCCGGTCCGTAGCGATAGTTGCGGATCGCCCGCGCGTACGACGCGGGGATGTCGGGATGAGTGAGGGTGAGCCGGGGCGACGTGTTCAGCATCAGCAGATCGCCGCGGGCGGGGTCGCCCCAGTCGAGGGATGCCAGGTCGGTGATGTGGGCGCCTGTCTCGACGGATCCGCCATGGGCCTCGATGTCGGCGACCATGCTGTCGGCGATGTTCTGCGCACCGCCTCGCGGGTACATCCATCCCCCCGCGTGCGCCTGCGCGGCCAGCAGCAGTCCGGCGGCTGCGCCGGCGAGGGAGGGGAGGGGAGTGTTCGCATGCGCCAGGACGCCCGCCATCAGGCCGGCGGCCTCTTCGGTGCGGAAGGTGCGGCGGGCCAGGGGCGTGCCCTGATCGAGCATCCGCAGTGCGAACCGGAGAGCCGTGATCGGCTCGTGAGGAACTCGCAGCATCTGATTGCCGGTGAAGTCGACGACACCCTCGACATGTGTGCTGAGCGGGCGCAGAAGCGACAGCCAGGCGCGCTCGTCGGCACCGAGCGCCGCGGCGGTGCGCTCTATGTCGCGCCAGGCGATGCCGGCTCTGCCGCCGTCGAGCGGGTGCGCGTAGGAGATGTCGGGAAGAATCCATTCGACCCGTTCGGCGAGGCCGAACGCCTGGAAGAACGTCGACGACAGCGCGGCCGGATGAACCGCGGCGCAGACGTCGTGGCGGAAGCCGGAGAGGGTCGACTCGGCTGTGCGGACGCCGCCGCCGATGGTGTGCGCCGCCTCGAGGACGCGCACCTCGTACCCCGCGCGGGCGAGGGTCACGGCCGCCGCCAGGCCGTTCGGTCCGGAGCCGATGATCGTCGCGCGTGCCATTCGGCCAGTCTTCCATGCCCGGGCGTGAGATCCTTGAGGAAATGAATGAAGTTCAGGGCCCGACCCCCACAGGCAACTCCCGTCCGTACCGAACCCTCGCGGAGGCGCTCCGAGCGCACCGCATCGCCGAAGAGAACCACGAGTTCATCGCGGCGATCACGGATGCCGTCGGCATCTCGTCCTACATCGACCGAGGCCGCTACATCGAGGCGATCCGCCGCGGCGAGGGCGCCTCGCTGCACATCGGCAAGACCTACACCAATGGCTTCGCCGAAGACGAGGTCGTCGTCGTCGGCTCCACGCCCCTGCGTCTGCGGCCGAGCGAAGGCCGTGCTCCGTACTTCTTCGTGACGCACCCGAGCGAGTTCCGTCCCATCGCTCCGGTCAAGGCGAAGCGCAGCACGACTCCCCGAGTCGCGGCGGCGCCGAAGGCCGAGCGTGCGACGAAGACGAGCGAGCGCGACTACGGCGTGTGCGACGTCTGCTTCATGGTGAAGACGCCGGCCGGGGGTTGTGGCTGCGACTGACGCCCGCGATCACGGTGCCTCGAAGGGCACGCCGGTGAGCTTCTGCGACACGTCCCAGATCCTCCGGGCCGACTCATCGTCCCGCAGACGCGAATAGAGCTTCTGAGGTGCGGGCGGGCCGCCGAGGTGACCGATCCCCGACGGCCCGTAGAACCCTCCGCCGACGGCATCCGCTGAGGTCGCCGCGTAGACCGCAGGAAGTCCCGCGGACTCGGCCGTGCCGACGATCAGGCCTCGGCGCGAGAGCGCGTCGATGACGCGGCGCCCTGACGTCTGAGTCGCGCGGCCGAGATCCGGCTGCGCGGCCAGCAGGTTCGTCGGTGCGACCCCCGGATGCGAGAGCATGCTGGCGATGCCCCATCCCTCGGCCTCGCTGCGTCGCTGGAGCTCGAGCGCGAACATCCCGAACGCGATCTTGGACTGGCTGTACGCGCGCATCCCGTTGTACGAGCGCTCCCACTGCAGGTCGTCCCAGTTGATGCCTCCGCTGTCGGCCGCGATGCTGATCTGCGACACGACCCTGGCCGCGCCGACCATGAGCAGGGGGAGCAGCCGTCCGACGAGCGCGAAGTGCCCCAGATGGTTGGCGCCGAACTGCAGCTCGAAGCCGTCCGCCGTGGTTCTGCGGTCAGGGGGCGTCATCACTCCGGCATTGTTGATGAGGATGCTGATCGGCTCTCCCTCATCTCGCAACGTGGCGGCGAGTGCGGCGACCGAGCCGAGCGACGAGAGATCGAGATCCCGCAGCGAGATGCGCGCATTCGGAGCCGTCTCGCGGATCCGTGCGATCGCCACGTCGCCCTTGGCCCGGTTGCGGACGGGCATCACGACCTCCGCGCCTGCGGTGGCGAGACGGGTGGCGATTCCCATCCCGATTCCGTCGCTTGCTCCGGTGATCACTGCGCGCGCGCCGTGCAACGGCGGGATGGTCGGCTCTGCGTTCTTGCGTGGCATGTTCTCTCTTCTTCTTCGTCGGCTCCGATGCTCTCCCGTGTCCGTCGTGCGAACCAGGGATCGTCGATCCGTGGATCGCAAAGGGGCCGGCTGGTAGAACGGAGTCGACGGCGGGAGAAGCGCATGGCGGTGGACCGGCGGGGGCTCGCGGAGTTCCTGAGAACGAGGCGCGAGGCGCTGCAACCCGAGGATGTCGGGCTCGCACGCGGAGAGCGGCGACGCACCGGCGGCCTGCGACGGGAGGAAGCCGCTTCGCTGTGCCACATGTCGACCGATTACTACGCACGGCTCGAACAGGAACGCGGACCTCAGCCCTCCGACCAGATGGTGGCGGCGATCGCCCAGGGACTGCACCTCTCACTGGCAGAGCGAGACCATCTCTTCGCCCTCGCCGGTCACACGCCGCCGGCGCGAGGGGCCGAGAGCGACCATGTGAGCCCGGGGATGCTGCGGATCTTCGATCGACTGCACGACACTCCCGCCGAGGTGGTCACGGAACTCGGTGAGACTCTGCGTCAGAGCCCGTTGGGCAGCGCCCTGGTGGGGGATCTCGTCGGACTCCGCGGACCTTCGCGCAGCATCGGATATCGATGGTTCACCGACCCCTCCGCGCGGTCGATCTACGACCCGGAGGATCACCCGTTCCTCTCTCGGCTGTGGGTGTCGGGGCTGCGCGAGATCGCCGCTCGTCGGGGCCCGGGATCTCGAGCGGCGCGTTATGTGGACCTTCTGACCGATCGGAGCGAGGAGTTCCGACGAATCTGGAAGAAGCACGAGGTGGGTCTCCGCCCCGGCGCCACCAAGCGCTTCATGCACCCCGAGCTCGGGCGGCTGGAGCTCACCTGCCAGACGCTCGTCGATCCGGAGCAGTCGCACTCCCTGCTCGTCTACACCGCGGCGCCGGGCAGCGAGAGCCACGAGAAGCTGCGGCTCCTCTCGGTGATCGGTGGTCAGAGATTCGTCGGCGATCCTTCACCGACCACCTCAGGCGGGAAGTCCGAAGGCTGACTCCCGACAGGCGAGCACCGCGCCGGGTCAGGCGAAAGCGCTCATCCCGGTGATGTCACGGCCGAGCAGCAGCGCCTGCACGCTCTCGGTGCCCTCGTAGGTGTGGATCGCCTCGATGTCGGCCATGTGCTGCATCACGCCGTTCTCGAGCAGGATGCCGTTGCCGCCGAGCAGATCGCGGGCGATCGCGGCCACGCGCCGTGCTGCGCGCGTGTTGTGGAACTTCGCCAGTGACGCCTGCGTGGGCCGCAGCTCGCCGGCGGTCTCGAGGTCTGCGAGGCGACGGCAGTAGAGCTGCATCGCGGTGAGATCCTCGAGCATGTGGGTGAGGCGTTCCTGCACCATCTGGAACTTGGCCAGCGGCTTGCCGAACTGGATGCGCTGGGTCGAGTACGCGAGCGCGGCCTCGTAGCAGGCGGTCGCGTGACCGAGAGCCGACCAGGCGACGCCCGAACGGGTCGCGTAGAGCACGACCGACGCGTCTTTGAAGCTCTTCGTCCCCGGCAGCACGGAGTCGAGCGACACGCGCACGTCGTCGAGCTCTATGTGCGCCTGGTGGATGGCTCGGAGCGATGCCTTGCCGCGGATCGGCGTCCCGGTGTATCCGGGGGTGTCCTGTTCGACGAGGAAGCACCGGACGGCGCCGTGCTCGGCCGCCGTCTCGTCATCGACGCGGGCCCACACGAACGTGATGCCGCCCGAGGCGCCGTTGCCGATCCACTTCTTCGCACCGCGGATGACCCATTCGTCGCCATCGCGGCGTGCGACGGTCTCGAGCGAGACGGAGTCCGACCCATGGTCGGGCTCGGTGAGTGCGAAGGAGCCGAAGACCGAGCCGTCGGCGAGGGCCGTCAGCCACTTCTGCTGCTGATCGGGTGAGCCGAAGAGCGCGAGAGTGCGCAGCGCGAGCCCGCCCTGCACCGCGAGCACGGTGCCGAGCGACCCGTCGCCGCGGGAGATCTCCATGTTCACGAGCCCGGCGGCGAGCGGGGAGAGGCGGGTGAGTGAAGGATGCTCGATGCCGTCGACGACCAGGTCCATCTCGCCCATGCGGCGAGCGGCGTCGAGCGGGTACTCGGCGCGGTCCCAGGCCTCCGCCATCTGCGGTCCGACCTCGTCGATGTACGCCTTGGCGCGATCCCAGGCCCGGCGATCGGCGTCGGGGATGTCGGCGAAGACGGCGTAGTAGTCGCTGTCCTGGCGTCCGGTGATGTCGTACGACGAGACGCGCTCGCCGGGGAGAGGGGAGGCTGCGGTGCTCATGGTGACTCCTTCGTGACACCAAGTATCGTACTCCTCGATACTCGGTTCCACGACTCCCTCGACGGGAGTCAGGCGGGGTCAGTCGAGCTGCGTGCGTAGGCGCCGGGTGACCTCGGCGATGGGCATCGAACGGGGGAACACGGCGACGACGACATCGTCCGGCGCTTCGGTGACCGCCTCCGATGGCACACCGTAACGGCGGCGGACGTCGGCGAGCGCCGTCTGCAACGTCGAGAGCGGCACCTTCTTCTTGCCGCGCAGCAGCTGCCGGAGCACATGGTTGTGCACCGCGGTGACGAGGGCGGAGAATCCGACGGCATCCAGAGGGTCGATGCCGGGAAGCGAGCTGCGCAGGTAGTCGTCGAACAGTCGCTCGTAGCGGAACACCGTGATGATCTCGCGTTCACGGAGCACCGGCACCTGACGCACGATCTGATAGCGCCGACGCGCGAGCTCCGGGTCGTGCGCGAAGTGGGCGAAGACCGATTCGGATGCTGCGCACACTGCGCCCCAGGGGTCGTCATGCCCCTCGGAGAGGAAGGTCCGCAGCTGATCGAGCAGAACCTCGTGGTCGGCGAAGACGACGTCCTCCTTGCCGCCGAACTGGCGGAAGAACGTCGACCGTGAGACCCCTGCGGCCTTCGCGATCTGCTCGACGGAGGTCTGATCGAACCCCTGTGTTGCGAACAGCTCGAGCGCAGCGGCCACGACGCCGGTGCGCAGTTCTGCGGATTCATGCATGGGACGAGCCTAGACCTCGGCTTCACGCGGTGCAGACGCCGTAATACACCGACCGCGGCGACGCGCTCTGTGCACTGTCGATAGCGTCGACTAACATGGGTCGCCGGAGGGTGGGGCGCGCTCGCGTCCCTGACGGAGGGGAAGATCATGGCAGCGCAGATCGGTGCTGACTTCGAGCAGATGCTCGAGAACATCCATACGCTCGTCAAGAGCATCGAAGCGGCCGGAGTGGGGTCGCGCGGAACGCAGATCGAAGGCCTGCGCACCAACACGACTGCGCCCTACATCGATTCCGCGTCCGACTATGCCGCCGGCCTCGAGGCGATGATCGCCGAGCTCAGCGTCAACACCGCCGCCTTCCGGGATGCGCTCAAAGCCGTCGTGGACCAGAAGCAGGAGTCAGAGCAGAACCTCTCCGCGTCTCTCGCTCAGATCGCGCAGGTCGTCGACGACCCGGCACTCACGCCGACCGCTCACCTGACCAGCACCGGTTCCGCTCCGGCGGAATCGGGTCCAGAGGCATCCTCGGGCACGACGGAGGACGACGGCACCGAGTCGGTCACGTACTGATGAGTGTTCGTCGATGGGGTGCCGTCGCGATGGCACTCGCGATCGCAGCGGCAGCGGCGACAGCACCGAGCGCGGCTGCGGCGCAGGACTTCTCGGCAGACGGGCCGCTCTGGTATCTGGACGCGATGAAGATCCAGGCGATCCACGACGCGGGGATCACCGGTGACGGCGTGACCGTCGCCGTTTTCGACGCCGCCCTCGACCCGGAGGTCTCCACGCTCGAGGGTGCGGACATCGAGGTGAGGCAAGCCGAGGGCTGTCCCGATCCGCTCTCGGGGAATCGCGACGACTTCGAGGGGCTGAAGCATGGGACGTCGGTGACGTCGCTGATCGTCGGAAACGGCACATCGGACTCGGGTGCGGGTCCGGTCGGGATCGCTCCCGGCGTGCGGATCCTCTATTACGGCATCCTGCAGGACTCGTGCGAGGGAGACACGTTCCCTGCTGCCCTCGACGATGCCGTCGCCCAGGGCGCGGACATCGTCACCATGTCGGGTGGGTTGAATCGACTCGCAGATGAGCTTTCGCAGGATTCCGTCGACAGCGTCGCCGCCGCACTGCGCGAGGGCGTGCTCGTCGTAGCCGGACTGCCGAACCGCGACACCGTCTGGGAGTTCGTGACGACCACCATCAACGGCGTCGTGAACGTCGCGTCCGTCGATGCGTCGGCGCAGGCGGCGACGCAGCTCGACGGTTCCGCAATGGTCAACGAGGACGTGGACATCGTCGCGCCGGGTATCGACGTCGCAGGCCTCGGCTTCGATCAGACGTGGGGGATGTCGGCGTGGTCAGGCAACTCGGCAGCCACTCCGATCGTCGCGAGCCTTCTTGCACTGGCGAAGCAGAAGTGGCCGGATGCCAGCGGGTCGCAGCTGCTGCAGTCGATGATCCGCAACACAGGCTCGACCCCGCATGAGCTGCAGTGGTCGGACACCTTCGGGCACGGGATCATCAATGCGACCCGTCTCGTGCAGGAGGATCCCACGCAGTATCCCGATGAGAACCCTCTCTTCAAGGACGACCAGTCGCCCTCGTTCGAGGAGGTGTTCTCGGCGACCGGCACCGAGCCGACCGGAGAGCCGAGTGCCGAAGACGGCTCGGGTCCCGGTGCGCTTCCGTGGATGCTGGGCGGCGGAGCGGTCATCGTGATCGCCGTCGCGGCGACTGCAATACTGATCGGCCGCAAGAAGAGTGGAGGACGCGCAGATGTATGACCCCAATGTGTGCACACCGACGATGTTCGAGGATGAGCTCCGGGCGCTGTCATCGATGAGCTCGTTCACGGACCCTGAGATGGAGTCCCGCCTGCAGGCGGTGGCGGAGCTGCGGAGAGCGATCCAGGCCGTGCGGGAGATCCCCGGTTGGACCGGCGACTCGGTGGGCGAGGCGCAGGTTCTCCTGGAGCGTATGGAGAAGAACGCGACCGCCATCGAGACGGCGTTGACGGACATGCGCTCGGGCCTCCGCAGGGCCGCGGACAGTGCGGCGGGCGCCGCATCCGCTGCGCTGCGGCGCCTGCCGTCAGCATCTGCGGACGGATTCATCGCCGATGCCCAACGCAATCTCGCCGGGATCACCGACGGATGGGGCGCCTTCGACACCGGCGAGGCTGTGGCGCGTGAAGAGGCGCGGCTCGCCGCAGAGCGGGAGGCCGCGGCGATCGAGGAGCTCAAGGCCATCCGCGGCTCGCTCACCGGAGAGGCGCGACAGAACTTCCAGGACCCCGGCACAGTGACGGTCAACACCTCCTCTGTCCCCCTTCCCGTGATCGACGTGGACGGGATCGACTCCCGTGTTCCCCCGGTCGGCAGCAATGGGCCGTCGGCAGGTGGCGGCTCGCCGCAGGGCGGCACCGGCGGCGGCAGCTGGACGGCGCAGCCTGGCGGAGGGTGGGTGCCCGGAGGCGACGGCGGCTCGGGCGTCGGCAATGGCGGCTCAGGCGGTGGCAACGGCGGCTCAGGCGGTGGCAACGGCGGATCGGTGGGTGACACCGACTTCGGCAACGGTGACTCAGGCGGTGGCAACGGCGGGGGCGGCGTCGGCACCGGCGGCGACGACGGCTGGGGCACCGTCGACCCAGGCGGATCCGGAAGCGGCGGCGCAGGTGACCCCAGCGTGGACTCGCCGATCGGCGGCACCCTGCCCGGGTACCCCGGCGGTGGCGGTGCCAGTGGCGGCGGCGGTGGCGGAGGTCTGCTCACCGGCGGATCCGGTGGTTCGGGCACGCTCGGCGCAGCGGTCGTGGGTGGTGCGGGAGCCGCGGCCCTCCTGGGCACGCGCTCGGCGTCTCTCGGCGGCACGGGCGGCGCGAGCCTCTTCGGCGCGGGTGGGAGCGGCGCAGGAGCCGGTGCTGGTGCGGCCACTGCCGGACGTGGACTGCTCGGCATGAGTGGTGCGACCGGCCCCGGAGGCATCGGGGCGGCAGGATCCGCATCCGGTTCGGCATCCGGCTCTGCCGGCGGTTCGGCCGCCGGCGCGGGTGGTCGTTCGATGGCTCCCGGCATGATGGGCGGAGCAGGCGACGACGAGAAGCGGCGCGAACGCTCGGGTCTCGGCGGCCCGATCGCCCCCAAGCTCGAAGACGATGAGGAGACAGGGCCCCGCTCGCGTTCGGCCCAGGCGGGCAGTCGCGACACGCTCCGCTGAACCCGATCTCCATACCGGTATGCGCTCCCGGCGGCCTCTTGGCCGCCGGGAGCGTTCAGTTCGAGGTAGTAGGCTGGGCGACTGGTCGATGTCTCGACATCGAGAGAATTACCAGACAGCAGCCCAGTGAAGGAACCACAGTGGATCTGTACGAGTACCAGGCACGAGACGTTTTCGAAAAGTACGGAGTGCCGGTTCTCGCCGGCATCGTCGCCGACACCCCTGAGGAGGTGAAGGCAGCCGCTGAGAAGATCGGCGGAGTCGTCGTCGTCAAGGCCCAGGTGAAGACCGGTGGTCGCGGCAAGGCCGGCGGCGTCAAGGTCGCGAAGACCCCCGAAGAGGCATACGAGGCGGCCAAGGCCATCCTCGGACTCGACATCAAGGGCCACGTCGTCAAGCGCGTCATGGTCGCGCAGGGTGCGCGTATCGCCGAGGAGTTCTACTTCTCCGTGCTGCTCGACCGTGCCAACCGCTCCTATCTGAGCCTCTGCTCGGTCGAGGGCGGCATGGAGATCGAGGAGCTCGCGGTCGAGCGCCCCGAGGCGCTCGCACGCGTCGAGGTCAACCCGCTGACCGGCATCGACAAGGCGAAGGCCGTCGAGATCGCCCGTGCAGCCAACTTCCCCGAAGACCTCATCGAGAAGGTCTCCGATGTCTTCGTCAAGCTCTTCGACGTCTACAAGGGCGAAGACGCGACTCTCGTCGAGGTCAACCCGCTGGTCCGCACCGAAGAGGGCGACATCATCGCTCTCGACGGCAAGGTCACACTCGATGACAACGCCTCCGAGATCCGTCACCCCGAGCACGAAGCGCTCGAAGACAAGGACGCAGCCGACCCGCTCGAGGCCAAGGCCAAGAAGAGCGGTCTGAACTACGTGAAGCTCGACGGCGAGGTCGGAATCATCGGCAACGGTGCAGGACTCGTCATGTCGACGCTCGACGTCGTCGCCTACGCCGGTGAGAACCACAACGGCGTCAAGCCCGCCAACTTCCTCGACATCGGCGGTGGCGCCTCGGCTGAGGTCATGGCCGCAGGCCTCGACGTCATCCTCGGCGACCCGCAGGTCAAGAGCGTGTTCGTGAACGTCTTCGGCGGCATCACGGCGTGCGACGCCGTCGCCAACGGCATCAAGGGCGCTCTCGAGACCCTCGGCAGCGCAGCCTCCAAGCCGCTCGTCGTGCGCCTCGACGGCAACCGCGTCGACGAGGGTCGCGCGATCCTCGCCGAGTACGCGCACCCGCTCGTCACGCTCGCCAGCACCATGGACGAGGGCGCCGACAAGGCCGCCGAACTCGCCAACGCCTGATCGCAGAGAGACACAAGGACTAAAGAAATGTCGATCTACCTCAACAAGGATTCCAAGGTCATCGTCCAGGGCATCACCGGAGGCGAGGGCACCAAGCACACGGCGCTCATGCTGAAGGCCGGCACCCAGGTCGTCGGTGGCGTGAACGCGCGCAAGGCCGGCACCACGGTCTCGCACACCGACAAGGACGGCAACGCCGTCGAGCTCCCCGTCTTCGCCTCCGTGGCCGAGGCCATGAAGGAGACCGGCGCCGACGTGTCGATCGCCTTCGTCCCCGGTGCCTTCACCAAGGACGCGATGATCGAGGCCATCGACGCCGAGATCCCGCTGCTCGTCGTGATCACCGAGGGCGTCCCCGTCGGGGACTCGGCCGAGGCCTGGGCCTACGCGCAGAGCAAGGGCAACACGACCCGCATCATCGGACCGAACTGCCCCGGCATCATCACCCCCGGTGAGGCGCTCGTCGGCATCACGCCCGCGAACATCACCGGCAAGGGCCCGATCGGCCTCGTGTCGAAGTCGGGCACCCTGACCTACCAGATGATGTTCGAGCTGCGCGACCTGGGCTTCTCGACCGCCATCGGCATCGGCGGCGACCCGGTCATCGGCACGACGCACATCGACGCGCTGGCCGCGTTCGAAGCAGACCCCGAGACCAAGGCGATCGTGATGATCGGCGAGATCGGCGGCGACGCTGAAGAGCGTGCGGCCGAGTACATCAAGGCGCACGTCACCAAGCCCGTCGTCGGCTACGTCGCGGGCTTCACGGCCCCCGAGGGCAAGACCATGGGCCACGCAGGCGCCATCGTCTCGGGCTCGGCAGGCACCGCTCAGGCGAAGAAGGAGGCCCTCGAGGCCGCCGGGGTCAAGGTCGGCAAGACGCCGTCCGAGACCGCCGCTCTCATGCGTGAGATCGTCGAGTCGCTCTAAGAGCTATAATCGAGGAGAAGGCCCTGGACTCCACTCCGGGGCCTTCTTCTATGCCCGGACGGGGTCTCTGCCGAGCCGCTCCCAGATCGCCGCGACGTGCCGTGAATCGGTGCCGCAGCATCCTCCGATGACGCGCACCGACGGCATCCGCTCGAGGAGCTGAGCCATGCGGTCGGCCAGTTCGACGGGGTCGCCGTCGTCGAGGATCTCCGACTCGTCGAGCTCGGCGTGCGAGAGGCGTGAGGCGTTGGGGCGGATGCCGACGATACGTGGCGCGGTGTCGGCATCCAGAGCGCGCTCGAAGTGATCCGGGTGCGCGCAGTTGAGGGCGTAACCGTCGGGCGGATCCGACGCCTCGACCTCGGCGATCGTCTCCGCGAGTGTGCGGCCTGACGCGAGCAGTCCGTCGGTCTCGACGGTGAACGAGATCTCGACGGCGATGCCTGCCTCGCGGGCGGCGCGGACGATGCCCTGCGCCTCCGCCGCGTCGTTGAGCGTGTACGCGGCGATCACGTCTGCCCCCGCCTCGACGAGGGCGCGCACCTGGTCGCGGTGATAGCGATAGGCGTCATCCGGTCCGGTCACGGGATCCCACGCCCCCGGTCGGTAGCCGTCTCCTCGGGGGCCGAGCATGCCGACGATCTGCACCACAGGCAGGCCGGACTCGGCAGCGATCCGCTGCAGCAGCCGCACCGCATCGACGTTGACCCGATGCATGGCGTCGGTGTCGTATCCGAGCCGGGCGCCCCAGTCCGAGCTCGCACGCCAGGTGGGGGTCTCGAGCCGCAGCGGGGCGCCGTGTGCTCGGGCGATCTCGACGTAGCCGCGGTAGTACTCGCCCAGGAGCCGGCGGCCGTCATCATCGTCGAGGAGTACGAAGGCGGCGAAGTCCGGCAGATCGACGCCGTGATGGAAGATCAGATCGGTTTCCAGGCCGCCGTCTGTGACGTGACGGACCGGCACAACGGGTGCGGACATCGGTGCCTGCTCTCCTCGGGTCCTTCCGTTGTAGCACTGCGCACAGGGTGGCGCCACGGGGCCTGCACACGACAGAGGGGCGGATGCCGCAGCATCCGCCCCTCGTTGTTCCTGAGTCGCTCAGGCGACGCCGAACAGTGCCTCGATGGGTCCGCGGGCGAAGAACACGACGAAACCGGCGGCGACCACCCAGAGCAGTGGGCTGATCTTCCTGGCCTTTCCGGAGAACGCCTGCACGAGGACCCAGCTGACGAAGCCGGCGCCGATGCCGTTGGCGATCGAGTAGGTCAGCGGCATCACCGTGACCGTCAGGAACACCGGGAGCAGCACGCTGAACTCGGTCAGATCGATGTACTTGATCTGGGCCATCATCATGGCTCCGACGATCACCAGCGCTGCGGCGGCGATCTCGGTCGGCACGATCGACGTGAGCGGTGTGAGGAACATCGCCAGCAGGAACATGCCACCGGTGATCAGGTTCGCGAAGCCGGTGCGCGCACCCTCTCCGATGCCCGCTCCGGACTCGATGAACACGGTGCTCGACGACGACGACGTGCCACCACCGACGATCGCGCCGACACCTTCGACGACCAGCGCCGACTTGATGCGGGGGAAGTCGCCGTTCTCGTTCGCGAGACCGGCTTCCTTGGCGAGACCAGTCATGGTGCCCATGGCATCGAAGAAGTTCGAGAAGACCAGGGTGAAGACGATCATGACGATCGCGACGAGGCTGACCTTGCTGAAGTCGAAGCCGAAGTCGACCGCGCCGACCAGGCTCAGGTCGGGCAGGCCGAACGGCGAGCCGCTGAGCGTGGGGACCGTGAGGCCCCAGCCTCCGGCGTTGCCGTCTGCCGCGGCGCCGAGGTGCCAGATCGCCTCGACGATCACCGCGAGCACCGTGCCCGAGACGAGGCCGATGAGCAGCCCGCCCTTGACCTTGCGGGCGACCAGGATGCCGGTGACGATGAGCGTGACGATGAAGAGGACGGTCGGGACGGTCGCGACGGAGCCGCCGACGCCCAGACCGACCGGCGGGGACGCGCTGCCGGTGGCGGTCACGAAGCCCGAGTTGACGAAGCCGATGAAGGCGACGAACAGGCCGATTCCGACCGTGATCGCGATCTTGAGCTGGAACGGCACAGCGTCGAAGATCATCTTCCGAAGGCCCGTGGCAGCGAGGAGCACGATCACGAGACCGTTGATCATGACGAGCGCCATGGCCTCGGGCCAGGTGACCTGGCCGACGACCGAGAATGCGACGAAGGCGTTGATGCCGAGGCCGGCAGCGAAGCCGAAGGGCAGGCGGGTGATGAGACCGAACAGGATCGTCATCACGCCGGCGGTCAGCGCGGTCGCGGCGCCGACGGCGCTGAAGTCGAGGGTGTTGCCTGCGACATCGGCCGAGCCGGACAGGATGATCGGGTTGAGGATCACGATGTAGGCCATCGTGACGAAGGTCACCAGACCCCCTCGGATCTCGGTGCCGATCGTGGATCCGCGCTTGCTGATCTCGAAGAAGCGGTCCAGGGCGTTCGTGGGTTCGGCGGTTGAGCGGGTGGGGGACGGGGCAGTTGTCATCGGGAAACCTCCGCAGGAGACGATATCGTGTCGCGCGAGTCGCGCGCGCCCCCAGGCGACGACAGGGTTCTCGTCGTAGTCTCGATTCGATATGCAACGCCTCCTCGTCGCGCTCCTCGCCGCCTTCGATGCCGCTATCGCTGCGGCGGTCGGTCTCGTGGTTCTGCTGGCGCCGCTCACCCTGCTCTGGACGCTCTCGTTCGGAGTGACAGCCGACTGGGGAGCGCTCTGGCCGCTCACTGGCTCACTGTGGCAGTTCGGCCACGGTGTGCCGCTGAGCATCGACGTCTCGACCGAGGTGCTGCGCACCACGGGCATCGCGCCCGACGCTGCCGCTTTCACGCTCTCGGTGACTCCGCTCGCGTTTCTCGTCTTCACTCTGCTGTTCGCGGCTCGCTCCGGCGCCCGTGCCGCCCGCGCGGGTGCGTGGCTGCTCGGCACGCTCGCCGGTTCCCTCGCGTTCGCGGCGATCGCGACCGGAGTCGCGCTGACCTCGCATCTCGCCGCGGTCGAGACGCCCGTCGCAGAGGGCATCCTGCTTCCGACCGCGGTCTATCTCGTGGGCGCCGCGTGCGGGGCCGTGCGCATCGCCTGGGAAGACGGCGACGGCGGCGTCCTGGACCGCATCCACGACGTCGTCGACTCCTGGGGCGATTGGGGACCGGTGCCGAGCGCAGCGGTCCGCGGGGCGGCCTTCGCCGTGGTGGGGGTCACCGCTGTCTCGGCGGTCGCCGTCGCCGTTCTCGTCGCGGCACGGGGCGGGGAGATGGTCGCGTTGTTCCAGGCAGCTCGCGTCGACGCGCTCGGCGCCGGAGTCATCACGCTCGGACACCTCGCCTATCTGCCGACGATCATCGTCTGGGCGGCCTCCTGGCTCGCCGGCCCCGGATTCGCGGTGGGCGTCGGCACTGCGGTGTCTCCCGCGGGCACCCAGCTCGGGGTGGTCCCGGGGATCCCCGTGCTCGGTCTTCTTCCCGAGAGCACGTCGATCTGGATGCTCATCGTGATCATCCTCCCGATCGGAGCGGGAGCCTTCGCAGGATGGGCCGTCCGCTCGCGACTCGTGTGGGAGGGAACCCCTCTCGGAATGGCTCCTCGTGCGGTGATCGCCGCGGGCATCGGTGTGCTGACCGCCGCGGTCGCCGGGGTCGCCGCCCTGCTCGCAGGAGGATCGATGGGACCGGGGCGGCTCGCCGAAGCCGGACCGGCGGCGCTGCCCTTCGCCCTCGCTCTGGGCGGCGAGGTCCTGCTCGGTGCGGCGATCCTGCTCCTGTCGCCTCGGAACCGGGACGAGCTCGCGGAGGAGCGCACCGACCGGTGGGTCGCCGAGATGACGGCATCCGATTCCGCCTCGAGTGAGCCCGGCGACGGGATGGTTCGCTGGCCCGATGCAGCGTCCGACTACGACACCGCGCCGCTGGATGGCGCGGGGGGATTCCGGCTGCCCCAGCGCGACCCCGGGGATCCCGTCGGCTGACACGCGGGGTCAGGCCCCGGCGCCGGCCCCGATAGACTGGGCGCGTGCTCACGGTCGCCGTTCTCATCTCGGGCACCGGCTCGAACCTTCGCGCCCTCCTCGAGGCTGCTCGCCACCCCGATTTTCCTGCGCGGGTGGTGGTCGTCGGCGCCGACCGCGAAGCCGATGGCCTCGCCCACGCCGAGGAGTTCGGCATCCCGAGCTTCACGGTTCCCTGGCACGAGCACGAGTCTCGTGAGGCGTGGGGTGAAGAACTCGGCCGACAGCTCGCGGTCTGGAATGCAGACCTCGTCGTGCTCAGCGGCCTGATGCGCCTGCTTCCCGCTGCGCTCGTCGCGGACCTCGCGCCGCGGCTCATCAACACGCATCCCGCCTACCTGCCTGAGTTCCCCGGTGCACACGGAGTGCGCGATGCGCTCGCCGCGGGCGTCTCGGAGACCGGCGCGAGCGTGATCGTGGTCGACGACGGCGTCGACACCGGGCCGATCCTCGCCCAGGAGAGGGTGCCGGTCGTCGCAGGCGACACCGAGCACAGCCTGCACGAGCGCATCAAGCCCGTCGAACGCCGACTGCTCATCGACGTGGTGCGCCGCATCGCGACCGGCGAGCTCTCGCTGACCTCCGCATCCTGACCCGATCCACGCACGCCCCCCTCGCACGAAGGAGCCCCTCATGGCCGGACCCCGCCACGATCATTCGCTGTACCGCGACCGCGACACCGTCCCGGTGCGCCGGGCGCTCGTCTCGGTGAGCGACAAGACCGATCTGCTCGTGCTCGCGGCGGCGCTCGCCGATGCGGGTGTGCAGATCGTCTCGACCGGCTCGACCGCCTCCACCATCCGCGAGGCCGGATTCGAGGTGACCGATGTCGCCGCCGTCACCGGCGTCGCCGAGATGCTCGACGGGCGCGTGAAGACGCTGCACCCCAAGATCCACGGCGGCCTGCTCGCCGACCTCCGCCTCGAGGATCACGAGCGTCAGCTCGCCGACCTCGACATCGCGCCGTTCGAGCTCGTCGTCGTGAACCTCTACCCCTTCGTCGAGACTGTCGCCTCGGGCGCCGAGGGCGACGACGTCGTCGAGCAGATCGACATCGGCGGGCCTGCCATGGTCCGCGCCGCGGCCAAGAACCACGCGAACGTCGCGATCGTCGTCTCGCCGCAGTCGTACCCCGGCATCATCAGCGCCATCGAGAACGGCGGCACCACGCTGACGCAGCGCCGCGAGCTCGCGGCCCGCGCCTTCGCGCACACCGCCGCGTACGACACGGCTGTCGCCTCCTGGTTCGCCGAGGGCACGCTCGGTGAGGGCGAGGACCTGCCCACCCACCTCACGATCCAGGCCGAGCGTCTCAACACCCTGCGCTACGGCGAGAACTCGCACCAGCGCGGCGCGATCTACACGCGCGTCGGCGGCCACGGCATCGCGCAGGCGACGCAGCTGCAGGGCAAGGAGATGTCGTACAACAACTACGTCGATGCGGATGCCGCGCTGCGCGCCGCGTACGACATGGTGAAGCCGGCCGTCGCGATCATCAAGCACGCGAACCCGTGCGGCATCGCGACCACCGCGCCCAACGCCCTCGACCCGATCGCGAGCGCGCACATCCGTGCGCATGAGTGCGACCCCGTGTCGGCGTACGGCGGTGTGATCGCCGCGAACGGCACCGTGACGCTCAAGATGGCCGAGAACCTCAAGGACATCTTCACCGAGGTCATCGTCGCTCCGTCGTTCGAGCCCGCAGCGCTCGAGGTGTTCAAGGCGAAGAAGAACCTGCGTCTGCTGCAGCTTCCGCAGGACTGGCAGCAGGAGCGCATGGACGTGCGCCTGGTCTCGGGAGGGCTTCTGCTGCAGGACGCCGACCGCTTCCCCGACGACATCGTGTCGGTCGCGAAGAACTGGGAGCTCGTCTCGGGCGAGCGCCCCAGCGACGAGGAGATGGAGAACCTGATCTTCGCGTGGAAGGCGTGCCGCGCGGTGAAGTCGAACGCCATCGTCCTCGCGAAGGACAACGCCACGGTCGGCGTCGGCATGGGCCAGGTCAATCGTGTCGACTCGTGCCGGCTCGCCGTCGAGCGTGCCGGTGACCGGGCAGCGGGCTCGGTCGCTGCATCCGATGCGTTCTTCCCCTTCGCCGATGGCGCGCAGGTGCTCATCGACGCGGGCGTCACGGCGATCGTGCAGCCCGGTGGCTCGGTGCGCGACGAAGAGGTCGTCGACGCCGCACGCAAGGCCGGAGTCACGATGTTCTTCACCGGAGAGCGTCACTTCTTCCACTGAGGAGTCCGGCCCCAGGGTCGCAGCACCTCCGAGACCCCTCGCGTCGACGTCGGCGCGAGGGGTCTCGCGCTGTCTGCAGGGGGTCGAGATCGAAGTCCACAGTGATGTCCGATTTCCGCCAGTCGGCGTCGGAGGAGCATGACAGAGTGGAGCCATGAGCTTCCCCGTGACCGACTTCGACGAGCGATATCGCGCGATCAGCGCACGTGACACGCGCTTCGACGGTCAGTTCGTGACCGCCGTGAGCTCCACCGGCATCTACTGCCGGCCGAGCTGCCCCGCGCGCACACCCAAGCCGCAGAACGTCACCTTCTACCCGACCAGCGCGGCGGCTCACGAGGCGGGCTTCCGGGCGTGCAAACGATGCCTCCCCGAGGCGGCCCCCGGCTCACCCGCGTGGGATCTGCGCAGCGACGTCGCGGCTCGGGCGATGCGTCTCATCGCCTCGGGCGTGGTCGAGCGCGAGGGGGTCTCCGGGCTCGCCGTGCGTCTCGGATACTCGACCCGGCACCTCACCCGGCTGCTCTCGACCGAGCTCGGTGCGGGTCCTCTCGCCCTCGCGCGGGCGCACCGGGCGCACACGGCGCGGATGCTGCTCGTCGGCACGGACATGCAGATCTCCGACGTCGCGTTCTCCGCGGGCTTCGCGAGCATCCGGCAGTGCAACGACACGATCCGCGAGGTGTTCGGCCTGACGCCGGGCGAGCTCAGGGCCCGTCGGAAGACGCCGGCGTCGGCTGCTCCCGGCGCGATCGACCTCGTCCTCCCGTATCGCGGTCCTCTCGATGCGGCCGGCGTCTTCCACTGGATGGCGGCCCGTGCGGTGTCGGGGGTCGAAGAGGCCACGGCCACGTCGTTCTCGCGTCATCTGCGCATGGCGGGCGGGCCCGCATGGTTCGAGGTGAGGCAGGATGCGACGGAGCGACTGCACCTGCGTGCCCGTGTCGCGCAGCTCGGCGACCTCGCTCCGCTGGTGTCGACCGTGCGACGGATCTTCGATCTCGACGCCGACCCTCTTGCCGTCGACGAGGCGCTGAGCGCGCATCCGCAGCTCGCTCCGCTCGTCGCGCGCACTCCCGGCATCCGTGTGCCCGGTTCGGCGGATCCGCATGAGATGCTGATCCGCGCGATGATCGGTCAGCAGATCACGGTCGTCGCCGCTCGCACTGCCCTGACGGCCCTGACCGAGGCGCTGGGGGAGCGCACGGAGCAGGGGCTTCTGTTCCCCACGATGTCGGCGATCGCCGAGCGAGGGGCCGAGGTGCTGCGCGGGCCGGGGGCTCGTATCAGGGCGATCGTCGGTGCTGCGGCAGCTCTCGCCGACGGCTCGCTCCCGCTCACGGTCGGAGACGACGGCGTCGAGCAGCGAGCCGCCCTGCTCGCGATGCCGGGCATCGGTCCCTGGACGGCCGACTACGTGCGGATGCGCGTGCTCGGCGACCCCGACGTGCTTCTCCCCGGCGATGTCGCACTGCGCGCAGGGGCCGCCGCGTCCGGGCTTCCGGGCGATCCGCGGCCGCTCGTCGCGTGGGCGGAGCGCACCGCCCCGTGGCGCAGCTATCTCAGCGCACATCTCTGGCGCGCAGCACCGGCCCGCCCTGTGCGACGGACGCGCGCGTCCCAGACCACCACCCTTGTGAAGGAGACCCCATGAACGCCATCATCCAGACCATCGAGACCCCGGACGGGCCGTTCACCATCCTCGCCGACGAGCATCAGCGAGTGCTTTCCTCGGGATGGACTGCCGATCAGGCGACGATCGTCGCCCGCCTCTCGGCCCAGGGGCGACCGACTCAGGTGCGCGAGCGCGACACGGATGCGGCAGCCGCGGCGCTCGAGTTCTACGCCGGAGACCTCTCGGCGATCGACGCGGTCGCGGTGAAGCAGACGGGCACGACGCTGCAGCTGGCCGGATGGTCGGCGCTGCGTGAGATCGAGCCGGGGGAGCCGCTGACCTACACCTCGTTCGCGGCGCGGCTCGGCAACCCTCGGGCGGTGCGGGCCGCTGCCTCGATCTGCGCGCGCAACGCTCCGGCGCTGTTCGTCCCGTGCCATCGCGTGCTGCGCTCCGACGGCACGCTCGGCGGGTTCGCGTGGGGCCTCGACGTCAAGGCGAGTCTGTTGGAGAGGGAAGCCGCGCGGGGGTGAGTCGCAGAATCGTCGGCCGGCGCTGAAGCGCTATCGCCCGTCACCGAGACGGGCATCCCGGCATGCGATGTCGCCAGAGGAAGACGGCGTCGAGGAATCGGGAATCTCTCTTGCGCTCAGCTTGTTCACAGGAATAGGCTGGTGGGCTGTCGCACCGACCGGGACGACATCGCCGAGCCTGAGGAGGACACCATGACATCGATCGCCGCTGTGCAGATCGCCGCTCTCGGCTCGACCCCGGTGCGCCCGCTCCGCTAGAGCCACTTTCCGACACGCACGACCTCACCGGATGCCGGACTCCGAGAGTCCGTTGCTGCGTCCGCCCCCTTCAGCAACCGCTTCCCCATACGAAACTCGTCTGAGAGACATGTCTTCCTCGCCTTCATCGCAGAACGCTTCTTCCTCCTCGTCCCTCTCCACGCCGGCAGCCCTGTGGCGCCTGAAGCCCTTCGTGAAGCCCGTCATCTGGCGGCTCGCCGGAGGTGCCGCCAGCGCCCTCGTGGCCGCGATCATCGCGCTGATGATTCCGATCGTGCTGGAGCAGATCATGCGCGGACCGGTGCAGACCGGCGCGCTCGACGCCATCGCCTGGGGTGCGCTCGCGGTCTTCGGTCTCGCCCTCGGTGAGGCGCTGATGGTGTGGCTGCGCCGCCAGTTCGTGCTCAACCCCGCGACGCAGGTCGAGTACAAGATGCGCACCGAGCTCTACTCGCGACTCCAGACGCTGCCGGTCTCGTTCCACGACCGCTGGCAGTCGGGGCAGCTGCTGAGCCGCATGATGCAGGACATCGGCCTGATCCGCCGGTGGCTGGCGTTCGGTCTCGTGCTGCTCGTGGTCAACGTGCTGACGATCATCATCGGCTCGGTGCTGCTGTTCCGCTGGCACTGGCTGCTGGGCGTCATCTTCATCGTCACCGCCATTCCGCTGTGGATCCGCGGCTATCTCTTCGAGAAGCGCTACGGCGCGCTCACGCGCCGCAGCCAGGACCAGGCCGGCGACCTCGCGACCAGCGTCGAGGAGAGCGTGCACGGCATCCGCGTGCTCAAGGCCTTCGGTCGCGGCAAGCACGCCCTCGGTCGCTTCAGTCGTCAGGCCGAGACGCTTCGCGAGACCGAGATGAGCAAGGCCGGCGCGATCGCGTCGATCTGGTTCTGGCTCGACCTCATGCCGCAGATCGCCTTCGGCCTCAGCCTGATGTCGGGCATCTGGCTCATCTCGCAGGGCGAGATCGATCAGGCGCAGCTGTTCGCGTTCTTCGCCATGGCCGTGGTGCTCCGCTGGCCGATCGAGTCGATCGGCTTCCTGTTCTCGTTCATGCTCGATGCGCGCACGGCGACCGACCGCGTGTTCGACATCTACGCCGAGACGAACTCCATCACCGACCCCGAGCACCCGGTGCACATCGCGGAACCCCGCGGCGAGCTGGCTTTCGAGGCGGCGCACTTCCGGTACCAGGACGCAGGAGAGCACGAACGCGACCTGCTCGACGGCATCGATCTCGTGCTGCGGCCGGGCGAGACCATGGCGCTCGTCGGACTGACCGGCAGCGGCAAGACCACGCTGACCACGCTGCCGACGCGTCTCTATGACGTCACCGGCGGGCGGGTCACGCTCGACGGCGTCGACGTGCGGGATCTGCCGCTCGCCGAGCTGCGCCAGCACATCGCGATGGCCTTCGAAGACGCCACGCTGTTCTCGGCGACCGTTCGTGAGAACGTGCTGCTGGGGCGCGCCGACCTCGACGTGCACAGCGAGGAGGGCGAGCGTGTGCTGCGCGAGGCTCTCGAGGTCGCCCAGGCGGCCTTCGTGGACTCGTTGCCCGAGGGCGTCGAGACCGTCATCGGCGAGGAGGGGCTGAGCCTCTCCGGTGGGCAGCGTCAGCGTCTGGCACTCGCCAGGGCCGTCGCCGCGAACCCGAAGGTGCTCGTGCTCGACGACCCGCTGTCCGCGCTCGACGTCGACACCGAGGCTCTCGTCGAAGAGGCGCTGCGGCACGTGCTGGCAGACACCACGGCGATGATCGTGGCGCACCGCCCCTCGACCGTGGCCCTCGCCGACCGCGTGGCGCTGCTCGAGGCCGGCCGCGTCACCGCCGTCGGAACCCACAGCGAACTGCTGAGGACGAGCCGTCACTACCGGCACGTCATCTCGAGCCTCGAGGCCGAGGAGGCGGCGCGTACGGGCGCCATCCCGATCATCCGCGACGAGCAGGCTGAGATCGACGCCACAGTTCAGGCCGGGATCCGCGAGCATGCCGCCGACCAAGACATCATCACCGAGAAGGAGGTGCAGCGATGAGCACCGCGATCACCGGAACCCAGGACGAAGACCGCTCCAGCTACACCAAGGAGGAGAGCCGGGCCATCCGGCGTCGCTCGCTCCGACTGCTGGGCTCGCTCGTGCGTCCCCTCAAGGCGCAGATCGCGCTCGCGGCGATCGTGCTCGTGATCTCGACGGCGCTCCAGGTCGCCGGCCCGATCCTGATCAGCATCGGGCTCGACCGGGCCCTGCCCGCCGTGCTCGAGCGCGCGGACTGGATGCCGACCTTCATGATCGGCGGGATCTACCTCCTCGCCGGGGCGGTCGCGGCGGCGATGATCGCCTGGTACGTCATCATCGCGGCCAAGCTCACGCAGGCCGTGCTGCTGGACCTCCGCAAGCGGATCTTCCTGCACACTCAGCGCCTCAGCCTGGAGTTCCACGAGTCGTACACGTCCGGTCGCATCATCTCGCGCCAGACGAGCGATCTCGACTCGATCAAGGAGCTTCTCGACGGCGGACTGAACGAGCTCGTCTCCGGCGTGCTGTTCGGCCTGTTCACGTTCATCGCACTGTGCGTGTGGGACTGGCAGTCCGGGCTCATCCTCGCGATCGGCGGCGTGCCGCTGTTCTTCCTGATGCGCTGGTTCTACTCGCGCTCTCAGCTCGTCTACCGCGAGTCGCGCGTGATCAGCGCGAAGGTGATCGTGCAGTTCGTCGAGACGATGACGGGCATCCGAGCGGTGAAGGCGTTCCGCAAGGAACCCCGCAACGATGTGGCGTTCCAGAAGATCGCGGGCGATTATCGGGATGTCAACCGACGCTCGATGCTGCTGTTCGGCACGTTCGAGCCCGGTCTGATGGGCGTCGCGGCTCTGGTGCTCGGCATCGTCGTGCTCTGGGGTGGCATCCGAGTGTCCGAGGGGGCACTCACCGTCGGCGTGCTGCTGTCGGCTGTGCTGTACGTGCGCAACTTCTTCGCTCCGATGCAGGAGATCGCGATGTTCCTCAACTCCTACCAGTCCGCCACGGCGGCGCTGGAGAAGGTGTCCGGCGTGCTCGAGGAGGTGCCGACCGTTCCGGATCCTGAGAAGCCGGTCGATCTCTGGGAGTCGCGAGGACACATCGAGTTCGATGGGGTGACGTTCGGCTACAACGGTGAGAAGACGATCCTGCCGAACTTCTCGCTCGACATCCCCGCTGGGCAGACCATCGCTCTGGTGGGCACCACCGGAGCGGGGAAGTCCACGCTCGCGAAGCTGATCTCCCGGTTCTACGACCCGTCGATCGGAAAGGTGACGCTCGACGGAGTCGACCTGCGCAACCTGCACCCGAAGGATCTCCGCCGGGCCATCGTCATGGTGACGCAGGAGGCTTATCTCTTCAGCGGAACGGTCGCCGACAACATCGCTCTCGGAAAGCCCGACGCCTCGCTCGACGAGATCCGCGCGGCTGCCCGCGCCGTCGGGGCGGACGAGTTCATCTCGTCGCTGCCCGACGGGTACCGCACCGACGTCAACAAGCGCGGTGGTCGTGTGTCGGCAGGTCAGCGTCAGCTGATCTCGTTCGCCCGAGCGTTCCTCGCCGACCCTGCGGTGCTGATCCTCGACGAGGCCACCGCGTCGCTCGACATCCCCTCGGAGCGTCTGATTCAGGACGCGCTGCAGACGCTGCTCAAGGACCGCACGGCGATCATCATCGCGCACCGTCTCTCGACGGTCGCGATCGCCGACCGGGTGCTGGTGATGGAGCACGGGAAGATCATCGAGGATGACACGCCCGAGGCGCTCATCAGCGGCACGGGCAAGTTCGCGCAGCTGCACGCCGCCTGGCAGGAGACCCTGGTGTGAACGAGCCCGATTCCTGAACACCGGGGCCACGACCGATCATCGGTCGTGGCCTCGGTCGTACGTCGGGGAGACGGCGGAGCGGTGAGGCGTCGGCCTGGGTAGCATCGAAGTATGGATCCGTTGCTTCTCGCCGTCGAGTTGTGGTGGATCGCGCCCGTCGCGGCCGGCGGAGTCGCGGCCGGGGCGGTCGGGTTGCGTCGTCGCAGCACGAAGAGCGGCCGTCGGCTCGAGTACGACGCGGCCCGGCACGATCTCAAGGCCGCGCAGCAGACGGCGGTCGAACGACGGATGGCCGTGAAGTTGGCCAGGGCCGACGTCGCGCGCATCTCGGCCGAGCGCAGCGCGCGCCGTGCGACTCCCGAGCAGGTGGCCGGTGCCAAGCGGATGCTGCGCGCCAAGGAGAACGATGCCAAGGCCGCCGCCGCAGACGTGCGCGCCAAGCAGGTTCGGCTCAACGCCGCGCGCGCGGCGATCCCCGCAGCATCCGCCCCTCGCCCCCTGGAGCGTCTCCAGGCACAGCATGAGGCGATCGTCGTGCGATGGATGAACTATGAGACCGATGCGGGCCTGCAGATCGCGTACCCGGCGATGACCGACGTCAAGCAGCCCGCGACAGCGGCGTATCTCCGGGCGGCAGCGCATGCGGTCGAGATGCGCCGCGCCGCCACCGGGCGGGTCAGCGCTGAGGACTTCGCCGCCTACCGCGACGCCGTCGCCGACCTCGAGCGCGCCTTCGAGGCCGCGGAGCATTCGGCGAGGGTTCAGGCGGGCGAGGCCCCCCAGCCGTCGTCGGCCTGGCAGGACGCCGCGCAGGACATGATCAGCCGCTCCGCCGACGCGATCGATCGCGCAGCCGGCGCCGCGGCATCGGCACTCGCAGCCTGGAACGAGCGCAAGCGGCCAGGCAAGCAGTGACCGCCGCCTCCGAGGAGGAAAGGCGGCGGCCGGTGGTGCTCATCCGAAGGGCCAGGCCCCGATCGTGCGTGAGGCGATGAGCTCGCGATACCAGCGCCCCGAATCTTTGACGGTGCGTTCGAGCGAGTCGAAGTCCACGCGCACGATGCCGAACCTCTTGGCGTAGCCGTACCCCCACTCGAAGTTGTCGAGCAGCGACCACACGAAGTAGCCCCGCAGGTCGACACCCCGCTCGATCGCGCGGTGAGCGGCGGTGAAGTGACGTCGCAGGTAGTCCGTGCGCTCGGGATCGGGCACTGAGCCGTCGGCAGCGACCTCGTCGTCGAACGCGGCGCCGTTCTCGGTGACCATCAGCGGCTGGGTGGGGAACTGCTCCGACAGGGAGACGAGCAGCTCTTCGAGTCCCTCCGGCGCGATGTTCCACCCCATCGCCGTGTAGGGCCCCGGCTGCTCGACGAACTCGACCAGCTGATCGCTGCCCGGCCACGCGGTGCCTCCGGCCGTGCCCTTGTGTCCGTCGTTCTGCTGCTTCTCCGAGACGCCGTCCCAGAGCCGCACCGTCGCGGTGGAGTAGTAGTTCACTCCGAGCACATCGATCGGCTGGTTGACGGTGGCGAGGTCGCCGTCGTGCACGAACGACCAGTCCGTGACCGAGGCCGTGTCCTCGAGGAGATCCGGGGGATACTCGCCGCGCAGCATCGGATGCGTGAACGCGCGGTTCGCCAGAGCGTCGATCCGGCGCATGGCCTCGTCTGCGCCGTCGCCCACGCCGCGCAGCACATGGAAGTTCAGTGTCACCGAGTAGTCGGGGTCGCCGGTCGACGTGGCGCGGAGCGCCTGGATCGCGCGCCCGTGCGCGAGGTTCAGGTGGTGCACGGCCGCCAGGGCGGAGGCCGGCTCGTGGCGGCCGGGCGCGTGACCACCCTGCCCGTATCCCAGATAGGCCGAGCACCAGGGCTCGTTGAGCGTCGTCCAGGTGTGCACCCGGTCGCCGAGCGCCGCGCCCATGATCGACGCGTATCGCTCGAAGGCGTCGGTCGTCGACCGGGAGGTCCACCCGCCTGCGTCTTCGAGGTACTGGGGGAGGTCCCAGTGATAGAGGGTCGCCACCGGCTTGATGCCCCGCTCGAGCAGTCCGTCGACAAGACGAGAGTAGAAATCGATCCCGGCCTGGTTCACTGCGCCGTCCGCCGCGGGAACGATCCGCGGCCAGGCGATCGAGAATCGGTACGCCTGCAGTCCGAGATCCGACATCAGATCGAGGTCCTCATCGACGCGGTGGTAGTGGTCGCAGGCCACATCGCCGGTGTCGCCGTTCCACACCTTCCCCGGCGTCTTGCTGAACGTGTCCCAGATCGACGGCGTGCGCCCGTCTTCGTCGGCCGCCCCCTCGATCTGGTAGGAGGCGGTAGCCGATCCGAACGTGAAGCCCTCGGGCAGCACGAGTCCGGATCCGCGGTAGTCATCGGCAGGAGAGAGAGTCACCGGGTCACCTCAGTCAGGTCGGTTTCGTAGATCTTCTCACGGCCGTCCGGGCTCGTGACGGTCACGGACGCCGAGCCCGATCCGCCAGGGAACACCCGCAGTCGCAGGCCGTCGTGATAGTCGTAGTCGGGTCTGTCGGTGCGGGCACCCCAGGGGAGTGCCGTGCCTGGTCGCACGTACAGCGGAAGCGAGTCGAAGGAGTGGGTCTCTCGGCGCCAGCCCCCGCCCGAGACGGTCTCGCCGCTCAGCAGCGAGGTCCACTCGCCCTCCGGCAGATAGAACTCGACCGATCCGTCCTCGGAGAAGACGGGCGCCACGAGCAGGTCGGTGCCGAGCATGTACTGCCGGTCGAGGTAGCCGACGGCCGGGTCATCGGGGAACTCCAGCTGCATCGGCCGCATCACGGGCAGGCCCGTCCTCGATGCGATGATGCCCTGTTGATACAGGTAGGGCATCAGCTGCATCTTGAGGTGCGTGAATCGCCTCGTCACGTCGACGGCCTCCTCGTCGAATGCCCACGGCACCCGGTAGGAGCTCGATCCATGGAAGCGCGAGTGCGAGCCGAGCAGACCGAAGGCCGTCCAGCGTTTGAACACACCGGCATCCGGAGTGCCCTCGAATCCGCCGATGTCGTGGCTCCAGAAGGCGAAGCCGCTCAGTGCGAGCGAGAGCCCGCCGCGCAGGGTCTCGGCCATCGACGCGTAGGTCGACGTCGAGTCGCCGCCCCAGTGCACCGGCATGCTCTGCCCGCCGGCAGTCGCCGAGCGCGCGAACAGCACGGCGTCGTCTGCGCCTCGCGCATCGACGAGCACATCGTGCACGGCTCGGTTGTAGAGATCGGTGTACAGGTTGTGCATGCGCTCGGGGTCGGAGCCGTCGGCCCAGACCACCTCGGTGGGGATGCGTTCGCCGAAGTCGGTCTTGAAGCAGTCCACGCCCTGTGCGATGAGCTCGCGGAGCTTCGCCTGGTACCAGGCGGTCGCATCCGGATTGGTGAAGTCGACGAGCCCCATTCCCGCCTGCCAGAGATCCCACTGCCAGACCGACCCGTCGGGGCGCATCACGAGGTAGCCCTGATCAGCCGCCTCACGGAAGAGGGGGGAGCGCTGCGCGATGTACGGGTTGATCCAGACGCAGACGCGCAGGTCCTTGTCGTGCAGTCGCGACAGCATGCCCTCGGGGTCGGGGAACACCCGGGAATCCCAGACGAAGTCGGTCCAGTTGAACTCGCGCATCCAGAAGCAGTCGAAGTGGAACACCGACACCGGCAGCTCACGCGCCGCCATCTCGTCGATGAACGAGTTGACGGTCTTCTCGTCGTAGTCGGTCGTGAAGCTCGTCGACAGCCAGAGCCCGTACGACCAGGCCGGCACCACGGGTGGTCGTCCGGTGAGAGCGGTGTAGCGTCCCAGGACATCCTTCGGCGTCGGACCAGCGATGACGAAGTACTCGAGCACCTCGCCGGAGACGGAGAACTGCACGCGCTCGACCGACTCCGATCCGATCTCGTACGACACGTGGCCCGGGTCGTTCACGAGCACGCCGTAGCCGCGATTCGAGAGATGGAACGGGATGCTCTTGTAGGCCTGCTCACTGGAGGTGCCGCCGTCGGCGTTCCAGATGTCGACCGACTGGCCGTTCTTCACCAGCGGACCGAAGCGCTCGCCGAGGCCGTAGATCAGCTCGCCGACTCCGAGGTCGAGCTGCTCGTGCACGAAGACGGCTCCGTTCGGGCTCGAACCGCCCTGTCGTGCATTGTCGACGATGCCGGCGTCGACCTGCGCGTCCGGGGCGAGGCGCACGTATCCCTGGGCCTTGTGCGCGCTTCCGGTCACGCGTCTCCCGTCGACCTCGAATGCGAGGTCCCAGGGCGCGCCCTTCGTGATCCGTGCGACGAGCGAACCGGCATCGAGAGCGCCACCCCCCTCGGTGAGGGACACGGATGCCGCTCCGGATCCTGCCCCGGGAAGACCGAAGCCGCCGTGCCAGCGGCCTCCTTCGTGGTGCGCGATGCGGACGCGCACCACCCCCTCGGCGGGCGATGAGAGCGTGGTCGTCAGCACCGGCCGGTTCAGGGTGTCGCCGCGCTTGGCGATCACCATGGTGGGTGCTGTGATGACGATGCCGGGTCCGTCGGGGGTGTCGTCGGTCTCGGCGATGTCGTAGGCCTCCTGCGCGTACAGCGCGGTGACCCCAGGACGCAGTTGCCAGAACCCGTCGGTGAACTTCATTACTTGACTGCTCCTGCCGTGATGCCGCGTGTGAGGGTGCGCTGGAAGATGAGGAAGAAGATGAGCGTGGGGATGATGCCGAGGAGGGCGGAGGCGCTCGTGGTCGTGACGTCCATGAGCCGGTCGCCCTGCAGTACGCTGATCGCCACGGGGACCGTCTGATTCGCATTCGATGCGAGGAAGGTCAGCGGGATCAGGAACTCGTTCCACGTCCAGATGAAGAAGAAGATGAGCAGCACCGACAGGGTCGGGCGGCTGATCGGGAAGACGATCCGCCAGAGGATCTGCCAGCGATTCGCACCGTCGATGGATGCCGCTTCGAGGATCTCCTTGGGGAACGTGCCGTAGACGGACGACAGCAGGTATGTGCCGAAAGCCGCCTGGATGACCGTGAAGACGATGATCACCGACCACACGTTGTCGTACAGGCCGACGGACTTGAACATGTAGTACAGCGGGTAGAGCAGCGCCTCCTGCGGCAGCAGGTTGGCGAGCAGGAAGAGCAGCACGATCCAGCTGCGCCCGCGGACGCGGCCGATGCCGATCGCGAAGGCGTTGAGCATCGAGATCACGACGGCGAGCACCGAGACGATGCCGGCGATGAAGATCGAGTTCCACACCTTCTCGGGGAAGTTCACCCGCTCCCAGAATTTGATGATCCCGCCGAAGTCCAGCGTCTCGGGGAAGGCGAGCGGACCCGATGTGGCGTAGTCGACAGGGGACTTGAACGAGTTGACCAGCACGAGGTAGAACGGCGCGATGATGAGCAGTGCGCCGATCACGACGAGCGCGAGCATGAGCCAGTCGACGGGGCGCTTCCTGGTCATCCCGCCGCGAGGGCGTTTCTGGGAGGGCTTGCCGGTGACGATGGCGGTGGTGGCGTGCATCAGAGACCCGCCCTTTCCTTGCGCTCGAGCGAGTTCTGCACGCGGATGAAGATGATCGACACGATCACCACGACGATGGTCAGCACGGTGGCGATGGTCGCGCCGTAGCCGACGTTCCGCTTGGTGAAGAACTCCTGGTAGGCGTAGTAGGCGGGCACCAGAGTGGCACCGGCGGGGCCGCCGCGCGTGATGATGTACACGGGGCCGAAGACTTTGAGGGCGGCGATCGTGCAGGTGAGCGTGACGACGAAGATCTCCGGGCGGATGATGCTCATCGTGATCGCGGTGAATCGCTGGAACCAGTTCGCGCCGTCGAGTTCGGCGGCTTCGTACAGTTCGGGATCGACGCGCTGGAGCGCCGCCATGAAGACGACGACGGGGTAGCCGAGCTGCACCCACACCATGACGACCATCAGCACGATGAGGGCTGACGGCATCTGGCCGAGCCAGTCGTAGGCGGGGATGCCGAACCAACCGAGGATCTGGTTGAGCGCGCCGTCGCCACCCGGCCGGACGATCCAGCCGATCACGATGCCGGCGACGGCGATGGGGAGGATCTGGGGGAGATAGTAGGTCGCGCGCAGGAAGCTGCCGACCTTGCCGCCGAACTTGCGCCCGACCACGTCGAAGAGCAGGGCTGCGACGATCAGGCCGACGATCGTCGGCACCACGACCATGGCGAGGATCATCCACACGGAGTTCGTGAACGAGGTCCAGAAGTCGCTGTCGGTGAGGATCTTCTGCCAGTTCTCGAGACCGATGAACTCGGGGGCGCGCACTCCCTTCCACTTGGTGAAGGTCAGGTAGACGTTCCAGATCAGCGGGACGATGACGACGACGAGCAGAAGCACGAAGCCGGGGAGCAGGTACAACCAGTAGGCCCCGGTCCCGCCGCTGCGCTGCGGGATCGACGGCTCTTCGGGCGGCAGCTTCGTGCGGCCCTCGCGTCGGGTGACGAGTGACATGTTCATCTCCAGGAGGATGCGGGGGCGACGCCGTGCGGTCGTCGCCCCCGCGGGCGGATCAACGGAATTCGGACGTGCCCTCGTCGTACTGCTCGCCGAGGTTCGTGTTGGTGGTCTCCGCATCCTGCGTGCCCGTGATCAGACCCTGGAGCTCCTGCACGATCACGTCGTAGAAGCCGGGAGCGGGCCAGTCCGGGTAGAACGAGAGCCCGTCTGCGTCGAGCACGCCGTTGAAGGTCTCGATGAGCGCCGCGCTCTTCTCGTCGGTGATGTCGGCGGTGTCGGCGGCGACCGGGAGGCCGCCGTTGTTGCCGATGATCGCCTGGATCTCGGGGCGCATCGTGATGTCGATGAACTCGTAGGCGAGCTCCTTGTTCGCGGCGTTCTCGGGGACGACCCAGAGGTTGCCGGACGAGCCGAGCGACAGGTCGGCGCCGGGGAACGCGGTCATCGTCCAGTCGAAGCCGGTCGCCTCCGACACGAAGCGACCGAACCACCAGGATCCCGACACGAAGATCGGCGAGGTGCCGTTGATGAACGAGACGCCGGCGTCCTCGGCCTTGACCGAGGAGACGTCCGAGGCGATGTAGCCCTTCTCGACGTAGTCCTTGAGCGTCTCGGACGCGGCAGTGACCTCCGGGCCCTGCCAGTCGACCTCGCCGTCGTACAGCTGGTAGGAGTCGACGAAGCCGCGATCGCCTTCGAGCAGCGCGAGCTGGTACCAGAGCTGTCCGAGGGGGTACTCGGCGCCGGCCTCGGCGAGCGGGGTGACGCCCTGCGCGACGAACGCGTCGAGGACGTCGACGAACTCCTCGTAGGTGGTGGGGATCTCGAGACCCGCCGCGGCGAAGGCATCCTGGTTGTAGTAGACGCCGACGAACTCGCCGTAGTTCGGGACGCCGAACCACGTGTCGCCGCCCATGACGCCGTCTTCGGAGTATTTCGCGGTGGTCTGCAGCGAGGGAGCGAGCTTCTCATCCCATCCGTACTCCTCGACCGCGTCGGAGATGTCCGTGATCAGTCCGGTGGAGGCCAGGAATCCCGCCGTCGCGTTGCCCTTGTTGAACTCCATGAGGTCGGGTGCCGCGTCGGTGTCGAGCACCTGGCTGGCCGTCTTCTGGATCTGCTCGAAGGACTTCTCCTCGAACTCGACGGTCGCTCCGGTCTCTTCTTCGAAGATCGCGATCGCCTCGGCCCAGGCCTTTCCCATGGCGCTGTCCGCACCCTCGTAATGCCAGAGCTTGAGGGTGTCTCCGTCGCCGCCCTCGTCTGCCGAACCGGCAGTGCAGCCGCTCAGTGCGATGCCTGTCGCGGTGAGCGCGGCGAGGGCCGCCAGCGTCTTCGTCCTGCGTGTGGTGCGTGCCATCGTCGGCACTCCTTTCTCAGTGGCCCTGGGGCCGGACACTTCAGTGGGTCGGGTGTTCAGTTGTGATGAGGCTGTCGTCGAAGCGTTTCGACAACAGCGATGCGGCTGCGTTCTCGGCGGGTGGTCACTCCCGGGCGGGGGCGATCGAGCCGGCGACGTGGTACTCGGGGGGGATGAGATGGATCTGGGCGGGCGTGCCCGGCTCTTCCAGGCGCCGCACGGCGAGATCGACGGCGAGCTCGCACGACTTCTGCGGCACGAGCGGGATCGTGTCGACGGGAACCGCGAGCGAGGACGTGTCGAACGAGGCGGCGGCCGAGATCACCGACACGTCCTCGCCGACCGTCAGCCCGTGGGCTGCGATCGTCTCGAGGAGGATCTCGTGCACATCGCCGACGGCGTGCACGATGAACGCACGGACGCCGCGGCTCAATGCCAGCTCGGCGGCGGCGCGCACAGCGGACGCGTCGGTCGTCGTGTCTCCGGTCGTCGCCCAGTCGAGGTCGACTCCTCGCTGGGCCGCTCGGTCCTGCACGCCGAGGAGCAGTCGTCGGGGGAAGTTCGACTTGCGGTACGAGACCTCGGTCTGTCCGAGCAGGGTGACGGAGGTGTGCCCGGCATCGGCCAGTCGGTCGACGGCGAGATGCCCTGTGCCTTCGAAGTCGAGGTCGACGCAGGTCAGACCGTCCGCGTCGTTCGGGATGCCGATGAAGACGGTCGGGGAACGCAGGGATCGGGCGATCTCCGCTCTCTCGTCGTCCGGCGCCACGTCGAGCACGAGGATGGCGTCGACGAGGTTGCTCGCGGCGACGCGGTTCATCCCCTCGGATGCCTGCTCGTCGGTCAGCAGCAGGATGTCGTAGCCACGGCGGCGGGCGGCGACTGCTGCAGCGAGCACGAAGGCCATGTGCGTGGGGGCGTGGGTGTCGGCACGGAGAGGCTCGGTGAGTCCGAAGATCTGCGTGCGGCGGCCAGCCAGCATCCGTGCTCCGGCATCGGGCTCGTAACCGAGCGTCTGGACCGCGTCCTCGATGCGCCGACGCGTCTTCTCCGAGACCGGGCGCTTGCCGCTGAGCGCGTAGGAGACCGTGCTGATCGACACTCCGGCGGCCTGGGCCACCTCGTGAATCGTCGTCATCAGGACTCCATCGTCGCTATCGGTTCATCGTCGAAGCGTTTCGCTTGCGCTTCCGAAAGTGATGATAGGCAGAGTTCGACGCCGCGCGCAACACTTTTGTGGTCATCCGCAACAAATTCGTGCTCGAGGCTGCGGGAGCGGTCCCATCACGTCACCTGACAGGGCGACGGGGCCTCGATGGGGGAGGGGATTCGAGACCCCGCCGCCGGTCTACGAAGTGACGCGGATCTGGGCGATGACCTCTGAGTACTCGGTCTCGCCGACCGGAGTGAACCCGACACGCAGGAAGAACGCCTCCGGGCCGTCTTCTCCGGCCTCGTAGATGACGTTGACGTGGTCGAAGCCGCGGTTGCGGGCCTCCTCGAGCAGGCTCTCGACCGCGAAGCGGCCGACGCCCTTGCCCTGGCCTTCAGCGTCGACGTTGATGCGCCACAGCACCGAACGGAAATGCTCCTCCGGAGCCTCGGCGTCGAAGTTGGCGCTGACGAACCCGACGACCTGATCGTCTTCGAGGACGACCCGCTGCCAGGAGGTCTGCGGGTTGATGACCGTCGCCGCGATGCCGTAGGACACCGGAGCGAGGAACTGCTCCTGTCCGGGCTTCAGCGACAGGTTGTTCACGGCGACGATCGTCGCAGCTGAGAGTTCGACCATGCGCAGTTCGGACATAGTCACAGGCTAGCCCCTCGCGGGGGTGCCCGCGCAGAAACCTCGACTTTCGTCAGGGGTGCGCACGCGCAGAATGCCGGAAGTCGATGTCGGCGCCTCCTCGCGGCGAACGTGCGCCGGGAGCGCCTCAGGTATCTTGGTATCGAGACAAATATGCCCTCGCGAACGGAGAACCTCCTGGTGACCGACGACGCCATCATCTACACCTACACGGACGAGGCACCGGCTCTCGCCACAGCCTCCTTCCTGCCGATCATCAAGGCCTTCACGGGGCAGGCGGGCATCGAGGTCGAGACCCGCGACATCTCGCTCGGCGGACGCATCCTCGCCGCATTCCCGCAGAAGCTCGCTCCCGAGCAGCAGGTGGGCGACTCGCTCGCCGAGCTCGGCGGACTCGCGACGCTCCCCGAGGCGAACATCATCAAGCTCCCGAACATCTCGGCCTCGATCCCGCAGCTCAAGGGCGCGATCGCCGAGCTGCAGTCGCAGGGATACGACATCCCCGACTTCCCGGACGAGCCGACCTCCCTCGAGGAGAAGGACGTCCGCGCTCGCTACGACCGCATCAAGGGCTCCGCGGTCAACCCCGTGCTGCGCGAGGGCAACAGCGACCGCCGAGCGCCTCTGGCAGTCAAGAACTACGCCAAGAAGCACCCGCACCGCAACAAGCCGTTCGCGGAGGGCTCGAAGACCCGCGTCGCGACGCTCGGTCACGACGACTTCAAGCACAACGAACGCTCCTGGGTCGCCGCACACGACGACGTCCTGAGCTTCCGCCACACCGCCGCTGACGGCACCGTGACGATTCTGAAGGAGGGGCTGAAGGTCCTTCCGCGCGAGATCATCGACGCCACGTTCCTCTCGGCCGCGCACCTCGACGCCTTCCTCGCCGAGACGATGGAGACGGCGAAGAACGACGACATCCTCTACTCGGTGCACCTCAAGGCCACGATGATGAAGGTCAGCGACCCGATCATCTTCGGGCATGTCGTGAGGGTGTTCTTCAAGGACGTGTTCGCTCAGTACGGTGACAAGCTCGCTGAGGCGGGCCTCAACCCGAACGACGGTCTCGGGTCGATCCTCTCGGGTCTCGGCGGCATCGCCGGCGGCGAGGAGATCGCCGCAGCCTTCGACCGCGCGCTCGCCGAGGGCCCGCGCGTCTCGTACGTGAACTCCGACAAGGGCATCACGAACCTGCACGTGCCCAGCGACGTGATCGTCGACGCCTCCATGCCCGCGCTCGTCCGCAACGGCGGCAAGCTGTGGGGCGAGGATGGCGGCGAGGCCGACACCCTCGCGGTCATCCCGGACTCCTCGTACGCGAGCGTCTACCAGGCCGTCATCGACGATGTGATCGCGAACGGCCCGCTCGACCCCGCCACGATCGGCACCGTGCCGAACGTGGGGCTCATGGCCCAGGCGGCCGAGGAGTACGGCAGCCACGACAAGACCTTCGAGATCGCCGCTCCCGGCACGGTCCAGGTCCTCGACAGCGAGGGCACCGTGCTGATCGAGCACGAGGTCGGCGCCGGCGACATCTGGCGCGCGACGCAGACCAAGCACATTCCGGTCATGGACTGGGTCAAGCTCGCCGTCACGCGCGCTCGCGCCTCGGGAGCGCCCGCGGTGTTCTGGCTGGACGCCAACCGCTCGCACGACGCGCAGATCATCGCCAAGGTGCACCAGGGTCTCGCGACGCTCGACACCAAGGGGCTCACGATCACGATCCTCGCCCCCGAAGAGGCCACCCGCTACACGCTCGCGCGCATGCGTCACGGCCTCGACACCATCTCGGTGACGGGCAACGTGCTGCGTGACTACCTCACCGACCTGTTCCCGATCCTCGAGGTCGGCACCAGCGCCAAGATGCTGTCGATCGTCCCGCTGCTCGCGGGCGGCGGACTGTTCGAGACCGGTGCCGGTGGCTCTGCGCCCAAGCACGTGCAGCAGCTCGTCGAGGAGAACTACCTGCGCTGGGATTCCCTGGGCGAGTTCTTCGCGCTGGCCGCATCGCTCGAGCACTTCGCAGACCGCACGGGCAACGAGAAGGCCCGCGTCCTCGCGGAGACGCTGGACGCTGCGACGGGAACCTTCCTCGAAGAGGACCGCTCTCCTGGTCGCGCTCTCGGCACGATCGACAACCGCGGAAGCCACTTCTACCTGGGGCTCTACTGGGCGCAGGAGCTCGCGGCGCAGACGAAGGACCCCGAGCTCGCGGCGTCGTTCGCGCCGATCGCCGCCACGCTCGCGGAGAACGAGGAGAAGATCGTCTCCGAGCTCAACGCCGTGCAGGGCAAGCCCGTCGAGATCGGCGGCTACTACCGCCCCGACGACGCACTGGTCGAGGCCGTCATGCGCCCGTCCACGACGCTGAACGGCATCGTCGACGCACTGAGCTGACACGGACAGACGAAGGAGGGGCCGGATGCACGCGCATCCTGCCCCTCCTTCGTCGTTCTTCCACCACACGCAAGGCTGCGGCCTTCAGAGCCGGGCGATACGCAAGGCCGCGGCCTTCAGGGCCGACTGGTCGCCAGCTCTGTCGCGAGCGAGGCTCAGTAGTGGACCGACACCTCGAGGCCGACCGGCGACCACTCGTAGACGTACTTGGCGACGTCGATCGGCATGTTCACGCAGCCGTGGCTGCGCGGGTTGCCGAAGTCGTTGTGCCAGTAGGTGCCGTGGAAGCCCTCGTCGCCGTTGAAGTACGTGACCCAGGGGACGTTCGGCGTCTCGGTGATCGACCCGTCCGGCTCGCGGCTCTTCATCGTCTGCTCGCGCACATGCGCGTAGACCCGGAAGTTGCCGGTGTCGGTGGGCGTCGCGCTCTTGCCCGACGAGATCGCCCACGAACGGACGACGGCGCCGTTCTCGATGAGAGTCGCCGTCTGAGAGCTCAGGTCCACATCGATCTTGCGGACCAGGTTGACCGATTCGAACGGGGTCTCGGTCACCTCGATGGGGAAGACGCCCTCGCCGGCCTCCAGCTTCGCCGCGACGTCGGATGCGAGGCTCGAGGTGTCGCCGATCGTGCGGCCGTTGGCGCCTTCGGCGACGGTGCGGAGGATCTCGCCCCCGGAGTCGACGATGTTCGTCGCGTTGACGGGTTCCCGGTTGACGGCTGCGGGAAGGGCGTCGATCGTCGCTTGGATCGCGGCTTCATCCGCGACGACGCTCAGCTCTCCCTCCTCCTCGACGACCGAGATCCAGGTCGAGGCGGTCGCCGGGTCGACGGGGACCGTGCGCTCTTCGCCGATGTAGAAGCCGATCGAACCCAGCATCGTGTTCAGTGAGGTGGCAACGGTCGTGGCGTCCTCGTCGGTGACGGCGGGGGCAGCTTCGGCCGGATCTCCGGAGAACTCGAGGCTCTTCCCGCCGTCCGCGATCGTCGCGACGATCGCGGCGGTGAGGCCGTCGACGTCGACACCCGTGCCCGGTGCCGAAGGCGTGATCGCATAGCCTCCGCCCGCGGCGTCGAAGACGACGCCGGCATCGACCGGGTCTTCGAAGCTTGAGGGCACTGCCTCGCGCAGCGCGGATTCCGCGGTGGCGGGGTCGAGAGTGATGTCCCCGGCGACGGGATCGCCCATCCATGCGGTGACGTTCCAGAGCGGACGCTCCGCGAAGGCCGCGTCGGCGAGCGCGGTCGCATCGATCGCGGCACCGAGGTCGGCTCCTGTCAGGACGATGTCGTCACCGGCTCCGGTGAGAGTCACCTCGGTCTCGGCGACGTGAGCCTGGATGGTCTCTGCGGCGGCTCCGGGAGTGAGCCAGCCGACGGGGATTCCGGCGACAGTCGTGCCCGGGGCGATCAGGATCATCGATGCGGCGCCTGCGCCGAGGGCCAGGGCTCCCATGCCGAGGCCGATCCACAGGCCGAGACGCTTCTTCTTGGGAGCGGGCTCGTTCGGTGCCCAGGCGAGCTCCCGGTCGCCGCTGCTCGGCGGCTGGGAGTCGGTGGGAGCATTGCCGGAGTCGCCGGGCGCGCCGTTCTGCAGCTGGTCGCCGGAGGCGGTCGCCTCGGTCAGCTTCTCGGTCTTCGCATCCTGCGCTGAGATCAGATCGGTCACGAACATCACCCCCCGGTTTCTCGCGTGTCTTTAGCAATATGCTACGCGATCGCGTATAACGGGGAGGCAACGGTCCGTGGACCTGTGGAGATCCCTCTCGCGTCAGTCGGTGACGACCGCCAGCCCGTCGATCTCGACGAGCATCTCCTCGCGCGGGAGACCGGTGAAGACGGTGGTGCGCGACGGCAGGACGCCGCTGGTCGTGTGCGCGGTCACGAAGGCGCCGTACGCGTCGTTCATGATCGCGAAGTCCTCGCGCTTGGTCAGGTAGACGCGCAGCATCACGACATCGTCGAACGTCGCTCCCGACGCCTCGACGATCGCCTTGACGTTCTCGAGGGTGCGCGTGGTCTGAGCTGCGACATCGCCCGGGAAGAGATACTCGTTCGTCTGGGGATCGACGGGACCCTGACCGGAGACCTGCACGATCGGGCCCTTGCGGATGCCCTGCGAGAAGGTGTGGGCGGGGGCGGGGGCGGCGTCGGTCGACACTCGGATCTTCGCGGTCATGAGGCCAGCCTAGTAGCCTTGTTAGATGCCTCTACAAATCCCGGATCCTGTTCTCGGCACCTGGGCGAAGGGTTTCCCTTCGCGATCCGCGGGGCTCCGACTCTCGGAGGTCGCCGGGGCGGGTCTGCACCTCTCCGACCTCGTCACTCCGGTCCTGACGGTGCATGAGGCCGCGCTCGCGCACAACGAGTCGACCGTCTTCGCGTGGGCGGAGCGACAGGGTGTTCTCCTCGCGCCGCATGGCAAGACGACGATGGCACCGGCACTGTGGCAGCGACTACTCGACGCGGGGGCGTGGGGCATCTCGGTCGCGACGCCGTGGCAGGCGGAGGTCGCCGTCGAGGCAGGGGTCTCCACCGTGCTCATCGCGAACTCGGTCACCGATGGCACGGCCGCACGCCATCTCGGCGAACTGCTCGCTGCGGATCGCGATCTGCGGATCCTGTGCTGGGCGGACTCCGTCGGCACCGTCGGCATCCTCGCAGACGCGCTCGAGGGCGCTGATCGCCCGCTCGACGTGCTCGTCGAACTCGGCGGCAGGGGCGGCCGCACCGGTGCCCGCAGCGTGGAGGAGGGCGAGCGCATCGCCCAGGCGATCCTCGAGGCACCCGGTCTGCGGCTCGCCGGCGTCACGGGATACGAGGGGCCGTTCGGCCCCGACCGGGAAGACGCATCGGTCGCGGCCGTCGACGCCTATCTGTCGACGCTGGTCGAGCTGCATCGACGTCTCGCCTACCCGCCCGACGTCCGCCCCGTGCTCAGCGCAGGCGGCAGCGCTTTTCCCGACCGAGCCGCGGCCGTATTGGCCCCGCAGCGCGGGGATGCCGACATCGTGCTGCGCTCGGGGGCATTCCAGATCCACGACGACGGCTTCTACTCGCGCATGTCGCCGTTCGGTCCGCTGACATCGACAGAACCGCTGCGATCGGCGATGCATGCCTGGTCGCGCGTCGTCTCTCAGCCAGAGCACGGACTCGCACTCCTGGATGCGGGGCGTCGCGACGTGCCGTTCGACCTAGATCTGCCCGTGCCGCAGTCGGTTGAAGGACGGATCACCGCTCTCAATGATCAGCACGCGTTCCTCGACCTCGCAGACGGCGCGGGTGTCGCCGTCGGCGACGTCGTGCGCCTCGGGTTGTCGCACCCGTGCACGGCCTTCGATAAGTGGCGAGTGGTGGCGATGATCGACGACCCGGACGCAGCGGATCCGCGTGTGATCGGAGCGGTGGCGACATGCTTCTGAGCGCCGAGAAGCCGGTGCGGGTCTACCGCGGTGCCACGGTGGTCGACGGCACCGGCGCCGAGCGGTACGTCGCCGATGTCGCGGTCGAGGGATCGCGCATCGTGGCGGTGATCCGCGAGGGCGACGAGAGGCGGCTGGAGCTGCCGGCGGATGCGGTCGAGATCGTCGCCACGGGGTTGGTCCTCGCGCCCGGTTTCATCGACATGCACGCGCACAGCGAGCTGGCCGTGCTGCGCGGAGCCGCGCACGACGCCAAGATCCTGCAGGGCGTCACGACGGAGGTGCTCGGCCAGGACGGACTCGGCTATGCGCCGCTCGACGATGCGGCAGCAGCAGTGATCCCCGCTCAGATCGCGGGCTGGAACGGCATGCCGTCCGCTGCCCCCTGGCGCTCGATGGGTGATCTGCTCACCGCGATCGACGAGGTGTCGGTGGCCAACGCCGCCGTCCTGGTGCCTCAGGGCAACCTGCGGATGATGGTGGTGGGCCACGAGAACCGCGCGGCGACCCGCGAGGAGATCGCGGAGATGTCCGGCATCCTCGGCGAGGCGCTCGACGCGGGAGCGTTCGGGATGTCGAGCGGGCTGACGTACACCCCCGGGATGTATGCCGACACCGCCGAGCTGGAGGCGCTCTGCCGCGTCGTCGCCGAGCGTGGCGGATACTGGGCGCCGCACACCCGAAGCTATGGCGGGGGAGCCCTCGACGCCTACCGTGAGGCGCTCGACATCGGTCGCCGCACGGGGTGCCCGATCCATCTGACGCACGCGACGATGAACTTCGCGCCGAATCGCGGACGCGCGGCGGAGCTGCTGGCACTCGTCGACGAGGCGCTCGACGACGGCGTCGACGTCACTCTCGACACGTACCCCTACCTTCCCGGCGCCACGACGCTGTCGGCGTTGCTTCCGAGCAGGCTCGCCGAGACAGGTGACCTGCTGGCGACCATCGCCGCCCTCGACGAGGCGGGTCGCGAGGCCGTGCGCGTCGAGCTCGAGGAGATCGGCTGCGACGGATTCCATGGAGAACGCGCCGACTGGTCGGCGATCCAGATCTCCGGCACTTCCTCGCCCGACCTCGCAGACCTCGTCGGGCGCACCGTCGACGAGATCGCCGCATCGTCCGGCAGACGCGCCGTGGACGTCGTGCTGGACACCATCATCGAGGACGGCGGTGCGACCGGCATCCTGATGCACATCGGAGACGAGGACAACGTCCGCGCGATCATGCGGCACCCGCGCCATTGCGGCGGCAGCGACGGGATCCTGATCGGGGCGCGACCGCACCCGCGGGGCCGGGGAACCTTCCCCCGCTATCTCGGGCACTATGTGCGCGAGCTCGGTGTCCTCTCCCTCGAACAGGCCGTTCGGCATCTGTCCGGCACGCCGGCGATGCGACTGGGCCTCGATCGGGGCGACGCACCACGAGGCCTGATCCGCGGAGGAGCGACGGCCGATCTGGTGCTGTTCGATCCCGAGACCATCTCGGCGGGGGCGACGTTCGATGAACCGCACCGCGCACCGGTGGGGATCGACGAGGTGCTCGTCGGCGGTGTGCCCGTGGTGGTGGCGGGTCGCGCGTCCGGTGCGACGCCGGGTCGTGCTCTGACCATGACTCCCGCGCCCCATCGTGCGCCTGTCCCGAACATCCGCTCGGTGATCGATCCGGCCGCTGCCCCTTTCGACTGGACTGCTCGCACACCGGTCACGGCTCCCGACGCGCTCGCCATCAGCGCGACCCGTCTCGGCGGCCTTCGCGCGGCTCCGGACTCGCCCGCCGTGATCACCCTCCGCATCGACGAGTCGCTCTCCGACGAGCCGTTCGCCCGAGAGCGCGTGGGCGCAGAAGCCTTCCGGGTGACCGTCGCCGCCCACGGGATCCAGGTCTCGGGTGCCAGCCCCGCAGGAGTGTTCCGAGGTGTCACCCTGCTGCGGCAGCTGCGCGAACCGGGCGCTGATCGTGCACGGGTCCCCGCGGGGGTCTGGGAGTCCGCGCCCGCCTACGCCTGGCGGGGAGTGATGCTCGACGTCGCGCGGCACTTCCGCCCCGCCGAGGATCTCGAGCGACTGGTCGATCTGATGGCCGACCACCACCTCACGCACCTGCATCTGCACCTCACCGACGACCAGGGATGGCGCTTCGAGGTGCCGGGGTTCCCGCGTCTGACCGAAGTGGGCGGTCGCCGCGAGGAGACGCAGCGGGGCCACGGTCCTCACGCGACGGTCGAGGCCGGTGTGCACGAGGGGCACTACACGGATGCCGAGCTGCGCCGCCTTGTCGCCTACGCCGCCCAGAGATTCGTGACGGTCGTGCCCGAGGTCGAGCTGCCGGGGCATATCCAGGCGGGTCTCGCCGCCTATCCCGAGCTGGGCAACACCGACGTCGGCGAGCCTGTCGTCGTGCCGTGGTCGCGCTTCGGCGTGAATCCTCGGACGCTCGCCCCGACGGACGAGGCTCTCGCCTTCGGGCGGGCGGCGATCGACGCGCTGTGCGATCTCTTCGATTCTCCGTGGATCGGCATCGGCGGTGACGAGGTTCCGGTGACCGAGTGGACGCAGAGCGCCGCTGCGCGCGAACGGATGCGCGAGCTCGGTCTCGCGACTCCGCACGATGTGCAGCCGTGGTTCACGGATCAGTTCGTGGCGCACGTCCGCAGCCGCGGACGCACCGCCCTCGCCTGGGACGAGGTGCTCGAGGGCGACGTCCCCGAAGGAGTGCAGGTCCTCGCGTGGCGTGGGCCTGTCGCCATGCGGGAGGCCCTGCGGCGCGGCATCCCTGTGATCGCGTGCCCCGATCTCGAGGTGTATCTCGACTACCCGCAGTCGGAGTCGGGGGAGGAGCCGATCAGGGTCGGACCGCCTTTGCCGATCGAGCGCGCGTATGCGCTGCGCGTCGAGGACGGCGCGTCCGGAGGGCAGGCCAACGTGTGGACCGAGCACCTCCCGACGAGAGACCGTGTCGACTTCGCGATGTTCCCTCGTCTCGCGGCGATCGCCGAGCGACTGTGGGACGGCGGAGAACCTCCCCCGTACGAGGGGTTCGCCCGCAGGCTTCCGACCCACCTCAGACGCCTCGCGGAGTCGGGGGTGCGGTATCGTCCTCTCGACGGTCCGACACCGACGCAGAGGCGTCCTGGAGTACCGGGGAAGCCCCTCACTCGTGAGGCTCGGCAGGAGATCGTGGCCGGGCTCGTGGAGCGCCTGTCCGGGTCCCACGGCACCGCCGACGGGGTACTCTCGGCATAATGTAACGTTTCCGTAACCCTCCCTGTGCTACAAGAGGCAGGGGTTGCGAAATTTTTGTTCGTAAGGTCTACTAACAAACATGTCCGTATCGGATGGATCGCGTCCTTCGACGTCGCCAGATTACGTCGCCGCGAGCGCACACGCCTTCGGCCCCGGGCGCCACCTGCGCTCTCGATCGAAGGTGCTCCCGGAGCACGCTCGCGGCCACAACCGCGCTCTCGTTCTGCAGACTCTCTACCACTCGGGCGCGATGAGTCGTGCGGACCTCTCACGAGAGACCGGCCTGACGCGAGTCACCATCTCAGACCTCGTCGCCGAGTTCATCGCCGACGGCATCGTCGTCGAGATGGGAGTGCGCGAGACGGTCGGACCGGGCAAGCCTCCGATCCTCATCGACATCGACCGCGTCGGTCACCAGATCATCGGACTCGATCTCTCGGGCCCCCATGCGTTCGTGGGCGCTCTGCTCAGTCTCGACGGCGACGTGCTCGAGCGCCGCGAAGTGCCACGGCCCGAGAGCGCAGACGGCGACGCCGCCTACGCCGCCACCCTCGAGCTGGCGCGCGCGCTCGCCGAGACGGCGACACAGCCCATCCTCGGCGTCGGAATCGGCAGCCCGGGTGTCGTGCGCCCAGACGGCGTCGTGCTCAGCTCGCCGAACCTGGGGTGGAGCAACCTGCCTCTCGAGGCGAAGCTCGGCATCGATCTCGACCTGCCGGTGCTCGTGCGCAATGACGCCAACGCCGCCGTGCTCGCCGAATACACGTTCGGCGAGGCGAAGGCCGACTTCATGCTCATCAAGATCGGTCGAGGCGTCGGAGCAGGGGTCATCACCGGCAGCCAGCCGCTTCTCGGCAGCCGCTTCGCCGCAGGCGAGATCGGGCACGTCGTCGTCGGCACAGACGGCGGTCCCCGCTGTGCGTGCGGCAAGGACGGCTGTCTCGAAGCCTGGTTGAGCGAGACGCGACTGCGCCCGGCCATCGCGGCCGCTCCCGAGTCACGTGACGAGATCCTCCGCGACGCCGGAACACGCATGGGCATCGCGATAGCCCCGATCGTGGCGGCCCTGGATCTGTCCGAAGTCGTGCTCTCAGGCCCGGAGGATCTGCTCGACGGCGTGCTGATCGACGCCGCGGTCGAGACCCTGCACGCACGGACGCTCGAGGGCGTCTTCGAGGATGCGCTCATCCGACGCACGCATCAGGAGGACATCGTTCTGCGCGGCGCTGCCGTGATGGTGCTCTCCAGCCAGCTGGGCGTCTCGTGACCTGCATCTGCGGACGTGACCGCAGCCTCGACACGAAGACGAGCAGGAGCGCCATCCGATGACGGGTGCGATCCCCGTCGGCCTGTCCGGTCGACCCGTTCGAGTGGGCCTGGACGTCGGCGGAACCAAGATCGATGCCGTGGCCGTGTCGCCCGACGGAGACATCCTGGCGCGCCTGCGCCGTCCGACCGGATGGGGCGAGGAGGCGGTCGTGGTCAGCATCATCGACGCCGTCGACGCACTCGCCGTCGACGGAGGGTTCGCCCGTTCCGCCGTCGAATCGGTGGGCGTCGGCATCCCCGGGCTCGTCGACGCGGACACCGGCAGAGTCCTGCATGCCGTGAACCTCGGTGTCGAGTCGCTGGATCTCGCCGGTCTCGCCGGTCGACAGCTGGGGATCCCGGTGCGGGTCGAGAACGATGTGAAGGCAGCCGCGCTCGGTGCTGCGGTGCTGCGCGGCGTCGACGGCTCGATGGCCTATCTCAACCTCGGCACGGGTGTCGCTGCCGGCATCGTCATCGACGGCACGATCTGGCGTGGCGCGCGGGGGACCGCCGGCGAGGTCGGACACCTCTCGGTCGACCCGAACGGACGGCTCTGCGGCTGCGGGCAGCGCGGATGCATCGAGACCTTCTGCGGCGGTGGCGCGCTCGCCCGTGCCTGGGATCGACCGGGGGCGTTGCCGGTGCGCGACATCCTCGACGCGGCCGAGGCGGGCGATGAGCGCGCCGCGGGCCTGCGCGCCGACCTGTTCCACGGCGCAGCGGCGGCGGTCAGGGCCCTCGTGCTCTCCGCAGACGTCGAACGTGTGATCATCGGCGGCGGCCTCACCTCGCTCGGAGAGAGACTCTTCGCGGGCGTCCGCAGAGCCCTCCAGACCGGCGCCGAGGCTTCGCCCTTCATGCGCTCGCTGCACCTGGATGACAGGATCGAACTGCTCCCTGCCGGCTCTCCCGCCGCGGCCTTCGGGGCAGCGGTCGTCGGCGCAACCACCCCCTCCAAGGAGATCGTTTCCCATGGCTGAAGTCGTCATCGTCGAGAACGCAGAAGCAGCGGGCGCACTGGTCGCCGCCGAGATCGTCGAGTTGATCGACGGGCGTCCGGACGCCGTGCTCGGCCTCGCCACCGGCTCGACGCCCCTTCCCGTCTACAAGGCGTTGCGCGAGAAGCTCACGGGTCGCGATGTCTCGCAGGTGCGCGGTTTCGCGCTGGACGAGTACGTGGGACTCGACCCGGCTCATCCCGAGAGCTACCGCTCGGTCATCACCCGCGAGGTCGTGGAGCCCCTCGGGCTCGACCCGCGCCGGATCCACGTGCCCAACGGCGCACAGGAGACGATCCAGCACGCGGGCGACGACTACGAGACCGCCATCGAGGCAGCCGGAGGAGTCGACCTGCAGATCCTCGGCATCGGCACCGACGGACACATCGGATTCAACGAGCCGGGGTCGTCGTTCGCTTCGCGGACACGCGTCAAGACACTCACCGTGCAGACGCGCGAAGACAACGCGCGCTTCTTCGACTCGATCGACGACGTGCCGAAGCACTGCATCACGCAGGGTCTGGGAACGATCCTTCGCGCGCGTCACCTCGTGCTGCTCGCCTTCGGCGAGGGCAAGGCTCAGGCGGTCGCGGACGCCGTCGAGGGGCCGCTGTCGGCCATCCTCCCCGGTTCGGCCATCCAACTGCATCCGCACGCCACCGTCGTGGTCGACGAAGCCGCCGCGTCTCGCCTCAAGCTCTCCGACTACTACCGCTACACCTACGCCAACAAGCCGAGCTGGCAGGGCATCTGATCCGATCGGCCCTCAGGCCCGCGTCGCGGGCCACGCGAGCGGCAGCAGGTGCTCGACGCTGAGCGGCGCGAGCGGCAGCGTCTCGGCGTCGGCGGGGGTGATCCACCGCAGCTCGGCGAGCTCGGCCTGCACGACCACCTCGGCGGCGGCGATGGACACCGAGAACGCCTCGGCCACGACCCGGTGACCCGGCTCGTTCGCCGCCTCGGAGACGAACGTGCCGAGGGGCTCGAGGTCGGCCTCGTCGAGTCGCAGGCCGAGCTCTTCGTGCAATTCGCGGATCAGTGTCTGCGACGGCGTCTCGCCGGGCTCCGGTTTGCCGCCGGGCTGCATGAAGCGCGTCGTGCCCTGCTTGCGGACCACCAGCACCCGGCCGGTGTCGTCGACGATGACCGCCGCGCTGACGTGGATGTCAGGCATCGGGTGCGAACACCTTGCCGGGGTTGAGGATGCCGAGCGGGTCGAACACCCGGGTGATCTGACGCTGCAGCTCCCACTGGTCGTCTCCGAGCTCGTCGGCCAGCCAGCGGCTCTTCAGGGTTCCGATCCCGTGCTCGCCGGTCAGCGTGCCACCGAGGGCGATCGCGGCCCGGAACAGCTCGTCTGCGGCGGCCCAGACCTCAGCGGGTGGCTCGGCGCCCTCGAAGATGAAGTTCGGGTGCAGGTTTCCGTCTCCCGCGTGCGCCACCGTGGGGATGGTCATCGAGTAGGCCTTCTCGATACGGGCGATCTCGTCGAACATCGCGGGCATCGCACTGCGCGGCACCGACACGTCCTCGATGAGGGTCGTGCCGAGAGCGGACATCGCAGGGTGCATGGCGCGACGTATCGCCAGCAGGCGCTCGCCTTCGTCGCGGTCGTGCGAGACCTGAGTCACACCGCGGTGAGAAGTCAGGATCTCGGCGATCGTCGTCGCCTCGGCGACGGCGGCCGGGCCATCCGTCTGGATCGTCAGCTGCGCGCTTCCGGCGGCGGGGGAGGGCAGCTCCAGCAGGGCGGCGACAGCCGCGAGGCTCGCCGAGTCCATCAGCTCCATGATCGCCGGCTGCACACCGGACGCGGTGACCGCGGCGGATGCGGATGCCGCTGTGCGCACGTCGGGGAAGATCGTCGTCACCGTGCAGGTGGTTCCCTCGACGAGTCGGCGCAGCTTCAGCGTGGCGCCGACGACCACGCCGAGAGTGCCTTCCGAGCCGATCACGAGCGAGGTGAGGTCGAGCCCCGTCACGCCCTTGACGCTGCGGTGACCGAGGCGCATCAGGCGGCCGTCCGCGAGCACCAGGTCTACCCCGAGGACGGCGTCCTTCACGACGCCGTACTTCGCGCAGAGCAGCCCGCCTGCTCCAGTGGCGATGTTGCCGCCGACGGTCGAGATCGCCCGGCTGGCGGGGTCGGGGGCCCACCAGAGTCCGTGCTCTGCGAGGACGTCGTTGAGGTCGGAGTTGAGGATGCCGGGTTCGACGACGGCGAGCAGGTCATCGGCGCGGATCTCGCGGATCGCGGTCATACGGCGGGTGGAGAGCACGATCTCTCCCTCGCCGCCGTTCGCGGCACCGGCGAGACCGGTGCCGGCCCCGCGCACCACGACGGGCGTGGCCGTGCGGGTGGCTATGCGCATCACGGTCTGGACGTGTTCGACGGTCTCGGCATGCACGACCGCGAGGGGCTGACCTGGCGCTGCGTGCCCTGACCGGTCGGCGCGGGCTTCTTCGAGGATCGCGGCATCGGTGTCGACGATGTCGCCGAGTGCGGCGACGAGCTGGTCGAGAGCGCTCATCGGATGCGACGCCGCCCGCTCACCACTCCGGCGCCGACTGCGACCACGGCGAATGCGGTGCCGATGATCGGCTGATCCATCAGCCACCACGCGATCGTGACCCCGACGTAGATCAACAGCTCGACGACGACCCGCAGGAACGGGTGCAGGCGCAGCACGGGACGCGGGGAGAGGAAGAGAGCCCAGACCAGGATCACGACCAGGGGAGCACCGATGCCGATGACGACGTTCCACGGGAACGGCCACAGGGCGAATCCCCACAGCGCGAGCGTGCCCACGGCGACGATCAGGACGACCGATCGGACGATGTCGAGGGCGGTGATGTTCGGGCGGTCGACGCCGGGGACGGAGGCGGGATCCTGGGGCATGGATCCAGTCTATTCGCCGCAGATGACGGGTCAGAGCGCGGGGACGGCCTCGTCTGCCGCGGGGACGGCCTCGTCGACTGCGGGTGCAGTCTCGTCGACGGGAGCGGTCTCTTCTTCGACCGCCGGCTCGGCCGGAGGAGCCGTCTCCACCGGAGCGGAGGGCTCGACGGGCGCGGCCGGTTCGGGAGCCGGAGTCTCGGGAGCGACCTCCGCGTCGGGAGCCTCGACGGGAGCCGCGGGGGCGGCCTCGTCGGGTGCAGCGGGGGCGGCCTCGTCCGTCGGCTCCGGTGCAGGCACGACCGTGTCGTCCGGGGTCGGGACCGCCGGCGCGTCCTCGACGGGATCTTCGGCTGGCGCACCGCAGGCAGGCGCGAGCAGGACGGATTCGAGGGTCACCCCGAGCGCCGAGAGGCTGGTGGTGACCGGCAGGACCGGACCGGCCTCTGTCGCATAGTGGATCTCGACCGTCGCGCCGAGGAGGATCTGCACGAGTCCGGGTCGCAGCTCGATCGTTCCGGTTCCGGCGTCACCCAGCGATGTGCTGTCGGCACCACCGTGACTGCCACCGAGCAGGGCCTCGATGTCGGCGCCCGCTTCACCGGACACGTTCAGGGTCACATAGGTGATGGCTCGAGCGTCGAGACACAGGTCGGCGAGGCTGACCACGATCGGAGTCGTCGGGACCGCCGGTTCGCCGGGGTTCTCCTCCCCGGGGTTTTCTTCTCCGGGGGTTTCGCCGCCGGGGTTCTCTTCTCCGGGGGTTTCGCCGCCGGGGTTCTCTTCTCCGGGGGTTTCGCCGCCGGGGTTCTCTTCTCCGGGAGTTTCTTCACCGGGAGTCTCTTCTCCGGGGACATCCTCTTCCGGAGCCGGCTCCGATGTCTCGACCGGAGCCGACGGCGCGACGATAGCGGGCGCGATGTCCTCGGCTGGCTCAGGGGTGACGGGCGCCTCGACCGGCGGCGTGACCGGTTCGGGTTCGGTCTCCGCATCGTCGACGATCGGCGTCTTCTCGTCGGACATCGATTCGTCGGGTCCGACATCGGCACTGATCGACGAGGAGTCGCTGTCGCCGGCACTGGGCAGCGATGCCGCTGGTGACGCGCCGGTGAGGCTCGGGATGATGGTGGCAGCCGCTACGACACCCGCGACCACGAGAGCGGCTGAGCCAGCGCCCACGAGCGCGCCGACACCGCTGAAGATGCCGCCGCTGGTCGCACCACCGGCTCCGCCGCCTGCTGCACCGCCGCCTGCTGCCCCGCCGCCTGCTGCCCCGCCACCGCCCGTCGTGCCGCTGCCTGCTGCACCGCTCGAGGACGCCGCTGTCGCGCCTCCGGCGACGACGACCGCGCCCTCGGTGATTCCCGAAGGCATGGCCGCGAGCGCGACGATCGGGGTGCCGCCGCCCTGCAGCGTGGCGAGATAACCTGCGGAACCCGTGATGCCGAGGACGAGCGGGAGCAGCACGAGCGCCAGCCGCTTCGACACGTCCTTGGCCTCGGCGGCGACGATCATGCAGCGTGCGCACTCTTCGAGGTGCTGCTCGAGACGGTTGTGGTCTCGATTGCTGAGGTTGCCGCGCGAGTAGGCGCCCAGATGCTCGATGGTCCACTGGCAGTCGGAGCCCGCGGCTGCGCTGCGGAGATGGGCCTGGATCCATGCTTCGCGAAGCCCTTCGCGCGCGCGGAACGCGAGCTGCGAGACGGCGCCCGCCTTCATGCCGAGCAGGGTCGCCGCCTCCTGCGGCTTCATCTGCTCGATCTCGGTGTACCAGAGCACCTCCTGCCAACGGGAGGGAAGGCTGCGGAACGCCTGCGCGGTCAGGCTGCGATCGAGGGCCTCGTTGGCCGCCTGGTCGGTGCTGTCGGGGTCGGCCACGCTGTCGAGCTCGTCGATGGCCGACTCGCGGCGAGAGCGGCCCCAGGCCGCGGCGGTGTTGCGGATGCTCGTGAACAGATACGCGCGGAACGAGCCGTTGGGCCCGCCGCCCTTGACGATCGCCTGATAGATGCGGGTGTAGGACTCCTGCACGAGATCGTCCGGGTCGATCGACGACGTGATCGACCGGGCGACGGACATGCCGGAGGGGTAGTGCCGCCTCCAGAGTTCGCCGAAGGCCGCTGCGTCACCCGAGCGGGTGCGCAGGACGAGATCGGCGTCGGCGATCGTTTCCTCGTGCGAAGTGCTGTCCTGATCCATGTCGTCCATCTGTCGTGGAGCGCGAGTGCGCGTCCACATGAAGAGACGCGTGAACCCCATTTTCATCACGCGCCGTCTCCCATTCTCTCTCCAATCTCCCAGGCTTGCCACCCCTTCCGAGAAACTGGCCGCGAACTGCCCGCCCCGATAAAGCCCTGGTCACGCCCAGATCGATCGATTCTGGAGAACAACCTCAAAAAAAGATCCGGGGAACCGCGTAATGAATCGGCATCGCCTTCGTCTCATCAGGTGAGGCAGCCATGGGGCTCCACCGGGGGGCGGAGCTCAGGCGCTGGTGCAAGGGGTAAGTGCACCGGCATGGCGGGTCGGGCACCTCGGGGGAGGAGCGCTCGGCCCGCCAGCTCTCGCGCAGGGGAGGGAAATGTGACAGGGCCGCCGATCTGGGGAACGGCGGCCCTTCACCCACTTCGGCGGCGTGGCGGCAGAGCACCACTGCACTTCGCTTCGCTCGCGGCGTCGGACCGCGCGACACCGGGTCGCTCGACATCACGCTCGCGACATCCGACTACGGGCGATCGCCCACCCACACGCGCACGACCTGCAGCTGCGCATCCATGAGCACGGCGTCACCGAGGTACCCGACCGCGAGGCGGCCGAGTCGGTCACCGTATCCGATGGCGGCCGCCGGAGTCTCCGTGAGTGCGCGCACGGCCTCCGTGAGCGGTGCCCCCGCAGCGACCGCCCGGCGCAGCGCGTCGTCCTGGGTGAGGGTCGATCCGGCGATCGAGCCGGTGTCGTCCGCGCGCGCTACGCCGTCTTCGACCGTCACGCTCACGGCGCCCAGGTCGTAGTGGCCGTCGGCACTGCCCGCGGCGGCCATGGCGTCGGTGACGAGCGCCACGCGGCCGGGTGCCGAGTCGAACACGAGCTTGATCACGTGCGGATCGAGGTGAACGCCGTCGGCGATCACCTCGAGCACCACGCGGCGGTCGCCGGCCGCGGCCAGCACCGGTCCTGGCGCGCGATGGTGGATGCCGGGCATGGCGTTGAATGCGTGTGTCAGCACGGTCGCGCCTGAGTCGAACGCGGCGACCGCTGTCTCGGCATCCGCGCTCGTGTGCCCCACCGCAGCGACAGCGCCGGCATCGACGATCAGCCGGATCGCGTCGAGGCCACCGGGCAGCTCGGGCGCGATCGTCACCTGCCGGATCGTGCCGCGGCCGGCATCGAGCAGTCGGGCGACATCGTCGCGCGCCGGAGCCAGCAGCAACGTCGGCTCATGTGCTCCGTGGTGCGCAGGGTCGAGGAACGGTCCCTCCAGATGCGACCCGAGGATGTCGGCATCCGTCTCCATCAGGTCGGCGATCTCGGCGACGCGTTGCGCGAGGGCGTCGACCGGTGCCGTGACGAGCGAGATCACCGATCGCGTGGTGCCGTGCGAACGGTGCAGAGCACGAGCCGCGCGGATCGCCTCCGCGCCGTCGTCGAATGAGGCGCCCGCGCCGCCGTGGCAGTGGATGTCGATGAAGCCGGGCGTGAGCACGGCATCCGGTCCGGCGACGACGGTCGCATCGACGACCTCGTCTGCCCTGCTCCACGACTGTCCGGTTCCGACGGCGACGACTCGGCCGTCTTCGATCCGCACCCAGGAGTCTGCGACCTCGGCGCCGTGGTCGATCAGTCGGGCGGAGTGGATGACGAGCGATCCTGTCGCTGCGGAATCGGTGGTCATCGTTCGCTCCAGGGAATCTCGGCTGCGGGGTGGAAATCGACGCCTTCAGCCTTCCACAACGGGGCCAGCCCGCCGAGCCGTGCGCGGAACGACTCCCAGTCGCGGCCGGACGCGCGCTGTGGCGACCAGGCGACCTCGGCGTGGGCGGCGGCCCGCGGGAACACGAGCCGCTCGACATCGCTGAGGCTGCGGGTCGTCTCGCTCCACAACGGAGCCTCGATGCCGAGGATCGCCGCCTCAGGCACGTCGAGCGCCGCGGTCGGTTCCCATTCGTATGCCGTGCGGACGTCGATGATCGCGGCCCAGGTCAACCCGAGCGGGAAGTCCGCGGAGTACTTCATGTCGAGGTAGGCGACGTCGGCGGTCGACATGATGAGCGCGCCGCCGCGCTCGACGAAGTGCGCGGCCTCCGCGGCATGCGATCCCTCGGGCGTGGTCTTGCCCCAGTACTGGCCGATCGTGCCCTCGGCGATGTCCTTCGCCGCGCCGACCTCGTGCCACGCCAGGGGGATCTTGCCCTCCTCGAAGACGATCGCGGTCGCGCGCTCGACGAAGTGATCGAAATCGGCCTGCGGGGTGCCGAGCGACTCGTCTCCGCCGATGTGGATGAACGGACCGGGTGTCATCTCGGCGAGCTCCCGCGCCACGTCGCGCACGAACTCGTACGTGCGCTCCTCGTGGATGCGGACGCTCGAGTGTCCGACGCCCCACCCGAGGTAGGGCTCGCCGGCCACGGGGAGCGGCTGACCGAGGCGCGCCGATTCGGCGATCAGGCTGTCGTTCATGACCGGGTCCTCGACGAGCTCGGGATACGCGACGCCGATGGCGTGCGTGTGGCCGGGAAGGTCGATCTCGGGGATGACGAGCATGTGCCGCTCGGCCGCGTAGGCCACGATCTCGCGATAGTCGTCCTTCGTGTAGAAACCTCCGGGATCGCCGAGCGATGCGGTCGATGACGCGAGTTCGGTGAGCTTGGGCCATGAGTCGATCTGGATGCGCCAGCCCTGGTCGTCGCTGAGGTGCAGGTGCAGATGGTTGAACTTCAGAGCGCTGGTGCTGTCGATGAACTTCTTGACCTCGGCGACGTCGAAGAAGTGCCGTGTGACGTCGAGCATCACGCCGCGGCGCTCGAATCGCGGCGCGTCCGTGATCTCGGCGTGCAGCAGCGCCCACCCCTCGTCGCCGTCTCGGAGCAGCTGCAGCAGAGTCTGCACCCCGTAGAAGAGTCCTGCCTCGTCGCCGCCGACGACCTCGACGGAGTCGGCGACCGTGAGCGTGTAGCCCTCGGGGGCGACGGCGGGGTCGACGCGCAGCACGATCGCCGAAGTCGGGTCTGTCGTGTCCGTGGAGTGGGAGAAGCGGATGCCGCTGCGTCGCTCTGCGGCATCGATCAGCTGCCGCGCGGCCGGCGAGTCACCGATGACTCGCGTGTTCTCGGAGACGGGCCACCGGCCGTCGCCGGCGACGGCGGAGGAGGGGAGGGGAACAAGGGGCATGGAATGGGGAAGGACCATGAACAAAACCTACCCTGCGCCGAGTCGGCAGCACAGGGAAATCCGCTATGCTTTCTCACGTCGCGACTGGCGTCTGGGTGGACTACCACCGGGGAGCGACTGACCACGGAATTCGACCGCGCGCCTGGGCCGATAGGTATACCCCTTCGAATCCGTCGTCAGAGGAGCAAGTCATGACCGATCGTTACTTCAACGCCCCGCTCGCCGAGGTCGACCCCGAGATCGCACAGGTTCTCGACCGCGAGCTGAAGCGTCAGCAGACGTTCCTCGAGATGATCGCATCCGAGAACTTCGTCCCCGTCTCTGTGCTTCAGGCGCAGGGTTCGGTGCTCACCAACAAGTACGCCGAGGGCTACCCCGGACGCCGCTACTACGGCGGCTGCGAAGAGGTCGACGTCGCCGAGTCACTGGCGATCCAGCGTGCCAAGAACCTCTTCGGCTCGGAGTTCGCCAACGTCCAGCCGCACTCGGGAGCATCGGCCAACGCCGCCGTGCTGCACGCGATCGCCCGCCCCGGCGACACACTGCTCGGCCTCGCTCTCGACCAGGGCGGTCATCTGACGCACGGCATGAAGATCAACTTCTCGGGCCGCCTCTACGACATCGTCGCCTACGGAGTGGACCCCGAGACCTCGACGATCGACATGGACGAGGTGCGTCGCCTCGCGGTCGAGCACAAGCCCAAGGTCATCATCGCCGGCTGGTCGGCCTACCCCCGCACTCTCGACTTCGCCGCCTTCCGTGCGATCGCCGACGAGGTCGGCGCCCTGCTCTGGGTCGACATGGCGCACTTCGCCGGCCTCGTCGCCGCAGGCCTGCACCCGAACCCGGTGCCGCACGCACATGTCGTCTCCTCGACCGTGCACAAGACCATCGGCGGACCCCGTTCGGGCTTCATCCTGACGAACGACCCCGAGATCGCGAAGAAGATCAACACGGCAGTCTTCCCCGGACAGCAGGGCGGCCCGCTCATGCACGTGATCGCCGCCAAGGCGACCGCGTTCAAGCTCGCAGGCACCCCCGAGTTCAAGGAACGCCAGGAGCGCACGCTGCGCGGAGCAGCGATCCTCGCCGAGCGTCTGTCGCAGCAGGATGTGAAGGATGCCGGCATCGGAGTGCGCTCCGGCGGCACCGACGTGCACCTGGTGCTGGTCGACCTTCGTGAGGCGGAGATCGACGGCAAGCAGGCCGAAGACCTGCTGCACGACATCCACATCACGGTGAACCGCAACGCCGTGCCCAACGACCCTCGTCCGCCGATGGTCACCTCGGGCCTGCGCATCGGAACTCCGGCACTCGCGACCCGCGGTTTCGGCGACGCCGAGTTCACCGAGGTCGCCGATGTGATCGCTCTCGCGCTGCTGCCCGGGGCCGACGTCGAGGCGCTCCGTGCTCGTGTCGACGCGCTCGCCGCCGTCTTCCCGCTCTACCCGGACCTGCAGCAGTGACCGCGAAGATCCTCGACGGCAAGGCGGCGTCGGCCGCGATCAAGGCCGAGCTGACCGAGCGTGTCGCCGCACTGAAGGCGAAGGGCATCGTCCCGGGCATCGCGACCGTGCTGGTCGGCGCCGACCCGGCATCCCAGCTCTACGTCGGCATGAAGCACCGTCAGTCCGAGGCGATCGGAATGAACTCGATCCAGCGCGAGCTGCCGGCCGACGCCACCCAGGCCGACGTCGAAGCGCTGATCGACGAGCTCAATGCCGACCCGGAGTGCCACGGCTACATCGTGCAGCTGCCGCTGCCGAAGCACATCGACACGGATGCGATCCTCGAGCGGATCGACCCCGCGAAGGATGCCGACGGTCTGCATCCGACCAACCTCGGCAGGCTCGTGCTCAACGTCAACAACCCGATCCACACCCCGCTGCCGTGCACGCCGCGCGGTGTGATCGAGCTGCTGCTGCGCAACGACTACGACCTCACGGGCAAGCACGTCGTGGTGGTCGGACGCGGGGTGACCATCGGTCGTTCGATCGGGTTGCTGCTGACGAGGCGTGACCTGAACGCGACGGTCACGCTCACGCACACCGGCACGGTCGACATGCCGCGCTACCTGCGGGAGGCCGATGTGATCGTCGCCGCAGCCGGCGTGAAGCACCTCATCCGTGCCGAGGATGTCAAGCCGGGAGCCGCCGTGCTCGACGTGGGGGTGACGCGCGAGGTCGACCCCGAGACGGGCAAGAACCTGGTCTTCGGAGACGTGCATCCCGATGTCGCGGAGGTCGCGGGCTGGGTCTCACCCAACCCCGGCGGCGTCGGCCCGATGACGGTCGCGCTTCTCATGACCAACGTCGTGGAGGCGGCCGAGCGGCTCGTCTGAGTCGCTGGGCGGTCTCGGAGCTCCAGAAGATCGGAGCAGCCCCAGGACACCAGAGAGGTCGCAGGGAATCCACGGATCCCTGCGACCTCTCTGCATACCTGCGAGGCGACGCGGATGCCGAGGATCCGATAGGGCGGTCAACCCAGTTCGTCCAGCATCCGACGCTGTTCGGGGGTCAGTCCGTCGGAGAGTTCCGCGCGCGCGTCGGCGGTGGCGGGTGACTCCGCGGAGGGTGCCGTGGAAGCGGGCGCGGCGGTGGAGGCGGGCGCGGACCTCTTTCCGGAACCCGAGACCTTCGCCTGCACGACGTCGTACAGTTCATTCGCCTTCGCGCGGAGCCTGTCGTCGACCTGGTCGTAGATCATCCAGCCGAACAGCAGGAAGAGCGGGGGAAGCGCGTAGCTCCAGAATCCGGAGGCTCGGACGCCGCTCAGCCACACGACGGCCACCCAGATGATGAGCTCGACGAGGTAGACGAGGACGTACTGGACGACCTTCTCTCCGGTCTTCGTGCGGTCGGCGGCGGACTTGGCCGCGGCCTTGCGGAACGCGCCGGTGAGCAGCGGCTTCACGAAGAGCGCCGCAAGGGTGAGGACGACCGCGGCCCAGAGCGCGTTGAATCCTACCGAGACCCCGGCGGACAGCAGGCCGATGAGCAGCAGGACCGCCACGTTGAACACGTAGAGCGCGGCGAATCGGACGATTCCGTTCTTCATTTGACCAGAATTCCACACTCTCGGGTGCCGCGGCATCTCCGATGGTGCAGACGGATCAGCGTGCAGGAAAGGCGCGTTCGACCGCATCCACCACCGCGCCGTAGACCGAGTCCCACGGAACCAGCGGGGGAGTCACACCGGCGAGCTCGAGGCTCACAGCGCCGTGCACCTGTGCCCAGACGGTGAGGGCGGCGGTCGCTACGTCCGGCTCATCGACGCGTGCCGCGAGTGCGCGCATCAGCGGAGCCATCGCCGTGCTCATGGTCGCCTCGTCGGGTCGGCAGTCCTCGGTCGCCACGCCCCCGCCGAACATCAGGCGGTAGAGCGCAGGGTTGGCCATCGCCCATGACCGATAGGCGAGTCCGAGCGCGCGCAGCCCCTCGGACTCGGCCGCAGCCTGCGCCTCACCGAACGAGGCGAAGCCGTGCTCGATGACGGAGACGAGCAGCTCGGCCTTGCCGCCGAACAGGGCGTAGACGGCCGAGGTCGACGTGCCGGCGTTCTGTGCGATATCGCGCAGGCTGATCCGCTCGGGCCCCTTGTCGTCGACCATCTCGGCTGTCGCGGCGAGCAGACGATCGCGCAGAGCGTCGTCATACAGAGGAGGTCTTGCCATGCGATCGATCCTATCGTAACGTTGTTGCATAACGCAGTTACATAACGACGTTCCAAGGAGTGGCTCATGGCTCAGCAGGTCTTCCCCGGTCGATTCACCGCGGCCCCCGACCGATCGGATGTCACGGTCTTCCTGATCGGGATGCGTGCCAACCGCTGGCGGCAGCTCGGCAAGGTGTGGTGGACCGCCAGCAAGATGCCGCCGATGCTGCAGCACCTCGCGACCCATCCGGACGCGGGGATGCTCGGTGCGCACAGCTGGTTCGGGCGCACGACGATCCTGCTGTCGTACTGGGAGAGTCCGGAGCACCTGCAGCGATTCGCGGCCGACCGCGATGCGCCGCATCTGCAGCCCTGGCGGGACTTCATGCGGACGCTGCAGGGCACGGGAAGCGTGGGCGTCTGGCATGAGACCTACCAGGTGCCCGTCGCCGACCTCGAGGCGGTGTACGTCGACATGCCGGCATTCGGGCTGGCGGCGGCCACGGCACATGCGCCGGTCGGCTCCGGGACGAAGACAGCGCGCCAGCGACTGGGTCGCTGACGCGCTGTTCTCGCGAGGGGTCAGGCCTGCGGGTGCAGGCTGCTCTCGATGTTCGTGATGCGCGCCTGCTCGTCGAAGCGGAACGTCGCGGTTCCTGTCGCATCGGCGACCGTGGCGCCCGAGAAGGCCTCGTCGGACCAGGTGAGGTTCCACCCGGCGAGGCGCGCGGCATCCCACACGGCCGTGCGGGCATCGGGCAGAGCCACGGTCGAGAGGATGCGAGGGAGGACGATCGCGGCAGAGGCGACCGTGAGCGGCGGGAGCGGTGCATCGAGCAGGAACACCGCGTAGGTGCCACCGCCCACCGGAGCCAGGTAGTAGGGGGCGCGGCCGGTGAGCTCGACGGCCACCGTGCCGACGGTGTGGGCGGCGGCGGCGATCCACTCGGCGTCGCCCGCGGCGTCGGCGGGGAAGGGGAGCTCGGTCTCGCTCAGCTCGACGATGCCGTGCTGGACGCCGTAGTCGCGGAGCTGGGCTGCGACGCCTGCAGGGTCGCCCTGCGGGTGCGCCCATGCCCAGAGCAGCGATCGCGGCCCCGGAGCGATCGTCGCGACGAGGTGGGCGCGGGTGACGAGCTGGCGCGCGGAGTCGGCGTTCGACGTGAAGGTCAGCGTTCCGGCGGCCATGTCGGCATCCCAGCGGTTGTCGCCGAGGTCCTCGAGGGCGGTGGCCAGGGAATCCTGACGGAGGGCGGAGAACAGTGCAGCACGGTCTGCGAGCGGCTGGAGCGCGGCGAAGGTCATGCCCACAGTCTCGCCCGGATTGCTATGAATCCGCCAACTTCTCCTGTGCGGAGAGGGCACCTGCCGGCCGACCCATGCGCCAGACGCTGGGCACGATCAGAGTTGCGACGGCGATCGACGCATAGAGGATCGCCGAGGTGACGAGCACCGTCTCGACGTCGCTGTGGGTGATCAGCCAGCCGTAAACGAGAGTGCCGATCGGCATCACGACGTAGCTGCCGAGCATGTCGTAGCTCGAGACGCGCGAGAGCTTGTCTCCGGGGATGTTCTCCATCATCGCGAGATTCCAGCCGGTGCTGAAGAGCTCGACGCCGGCACCCGCGATGAACGCGGCGATCGCCAGGAGGACCACGGCCGGGTGCACCCCGAGAACAGTCAGGGGAATCGCGAACGCGGCCATGCCGATCATCCCGTAGCGCAGCGGTCGCTTCAGGGGCAGCCACATCAGGATGAGGGTCATCAGCAGGATGCCGACGCCTTCGGCGCTGACGACCCACCCCCAGCCCGCGATGCCGAGTCGCTCGTCGTTCTTCGCGATGTACGGGCCGACGACACCCCACGCCCCGATGTGGATCGCGTTCATCACCATGAACGCGATCACGATGACCCAGAGCCACGTGCGGCTCCAGAACTCCTGCCAGCCGACGCGGAGGTCGTGGAACATCGTGGTCCCGCCGCCGTGATCGGGTGGCGGCAGCCGCACCATCGCGAGAACGGGGATCGCGATGACCCATCCGATCGCCTGCACGACCATCGCCCAGGCGGGCCCTGCGGTGGCGACCACGATGCCCGCGATGATCGGCCCGCCGATCGTCGTCGCCGAGCGCACGAACGAGAGCATGGCGTTGGCCTGCTGCAGGTGCTCAGCAGAGGTCAGCTGCGGGATGATGCCCTGCATCGCCGGCAGCACGAACGCGGTCGATGCGCCGTTGACGACGGAGAGCAGCGCCAGCAGCGGAACCGTGGCCGTGCCGGTGAACAGCAGCGCGGCCATGACCCCGACCGTGATGATGTCGATGACGTAGCAGGACTGGATGATCAGCGCGCGCGGGAGCCGGTCGGCTATCACCCCGCCGAACAGCAGGAACACGATGTTGCTGACCGTGAAGGCAGCCAGCACGAGCGACAGCGATCGCGCATCGTTGTCGATCTCCAGCACCGCGAAGGCGAGAGCGATCGACGACATCGAGCCGGCGATCAGGGTGATGGCTCGGGCGAGGAAGAACCAGCGGAATCCGCGGTCCTGCATCGCGGCGAGGGCGCGGATCATGACGGCGCCTCGCTTCTCTGCATCCGTCAATCCTGCCACGCCCCTGGCCGGGCGGTCGGCGTCAGTAGCTGGCGCGGGCGGCGTCGTCGGAGGCCGGGATGAAGCGCGCGGCGAGAGCCTCGGATGCTCGTGCGAGCATCGCCACGTCGGCGCCGACGGCCACGAAATCGGCGCCGGCTGCGATGTACGAATCGGCGGTGGCGGGGTCGAAGGCGTTCACGCCCACGGGAGTGCCCGCGCCCTTGACTGCAGCGAAGACCCGCTCGACCGCGCCGACGACATCAGGGTGCGTCTGCTGGCCGAGGAGCCCCATCGATGCCGAGAGGTCGGACGGGCCGACGAACACCGCATCCACGCCGTCGACCGAAGCGATCTCGGCGGCGGCGTCGACTCCGGCCCTCGTCTCGATCTGCACGGTCAGCGAGGTGTGCCGTGCCGAATCCTGCAGGTAGCCGTCGACGCGGTTCCAGCGGGCGCTGCGGGCGAGCGCGCTGCCGACTCCGCGCACACCGTGCGGCGGGTAGCGCGTCGCGGCGACCGCGGCGCGCGCTTCATCGGCAGACGACACCATCGGGACGATGATGTTCTGCGCACCGAGGTCGAGGACCTGCTTGATCGCGACGGCATCGTTGAACGGGACGCGCACGACGGGGACGATGGGGTAGGCGGCCGCGACCTGCAGCTGCAGCAGAGTGGACTCGAGCGTGTTGGCCGAGTGCTCCATGTCGATGAGCAGCCAGTCGAGACCGGATCCGGCGGCGACCTCGGTGACGAGCGGGCTGCCCGAGCACGCCCACATCCCGACGAGCGATCGGTCGGAGGCGGCGAGCTGCTCGCGGAAGGAGGGGCTCAGATGAAGCGGCATGCGATCGTTCCCATCGGTCCGTAGTCGCACAGCACCTCGTCGCCGCGCGACACCCACATCGGGCGTGTGAACGATCCTGCCAGGATGATCTCCCCGGCCTCGAGCCGCGCGCCGTGCTGGTGGAACTTGTTCGCGAGCCACGCCACACCTGTCGCCGGATGACCGAGCACACCGGCCGCGACGCCGGTCTCCTCGATCTCGCCGTTGCGTGACAGCACTCCGGGCACCCAGCGCAGGTCGATCTCGTCCGGGCGTTTGCGCACCGTGCCGAGGACCATCGCGCCGTACGCGGCGTTGTCGCTGATCGTGTCGACGATCGTCCGGCCCTCGAGCTCGATGTGCGAGTTCAGCACCTCGAGCGCCGGAACCGCGTAGTCGATCGCCGCGAGTGCGTCCTCGAGCGTGCAGTCAGGGCCCTCGAGCGGATGCTTGAGCACGAACGCGAGCTCGACCTCGATGCGCACGTTCGAGAAGTGGTCGACCGGGATCTCGGCGCCGGACTCGTAGACGGTGTCGTCGAACATCACGCCGTAGTCGGGCTCGGTGATGCCCGTGGCCTGCTGCATCGCCTTCGACGTCAGCCCGATCTTGCGACCGACGAGACGACGCCCTGTGGCGATCTGCGAATCGCGCCACACGCCCTGGATCGCATACGAGTCCTCGACGGTGGCCTCGGGGTAGCGCGCCGTGATGCGCGGGATCACCGCGTGGTTCCGGTCGGCCTCGGCCAGTTCCGCGGCGATCTGCGCGACGGTGTCTGCTGACAGCATCCGTTCCTGCTTCCTGTGGGTGCGTTTCGTCTCGGTGCTTCGTGCCCCGCTCGATGAGCGGGGCACGAAGCGTCTCAGAGCTGGTGACCGAGCTTGTACTCGCCCTGCTTGTACTCGGGCATGTCCTTGTCGTCGTCCGGGCGAGTGTACGAGAACCCGTCCGCCCCGATCGTCACGGCCATCTCGGAGTCGTCGGTGCGAGCCACGACGGGCTGGGGGTTGCCGTCGAGGTCGAGCACGAGCGAGGCCTCGGTGTACCAGGAGGGCACGACCGGGTTGCCCCACCAGTCGCGGCGCTGGTTGTCATGCACGTCCCACGTGATGACGGGGTTGTCGGGGTCGCCGGTGTAGTAGTCCTGCGTGTACACCTCGACGCGGTGGCCGTCGGGGTCGCGCAGGTACAGGTAGAACGCGTTCGAGACGCCGTGGCGGCCGGGGCCGCGCTCGATGGCGTCGGAGCGGCGCAGGGCTCCGAGCTTGTCGCAGATCGCGAGGATGTTGTGCTTCTCGTGGGTCGCGAAGCACACGTGGTGCATGCGCGGTCCGTCGCCGCCGGTCATCGCCGTGTCGTGCACGGTCGGCTTGCGGCGCATCCACGCCGCGTAGACGGTGCCCTCGTCGTCCTGGATGTCCTCCGTGACGCGGAAGCCCAGATCCTGCATGAACTTGACCGCACGGGGGACGTCGGGGGTGACCTGGTTGAAGTGGTCGAGACGCACGAGCTCGCCCGGGATGTGCAGGTCGTAGCGCCACGACATGCGCTCGACGTGGTCGGACTGGTGGAAGAACTCGATCGGGAAGCCGAGCGGGTCGACCACGCGCACCGAGTCGCCGACGCCCTTGACGAAGCCGTCGGGGTTGCGGCGCACGTCACAGCCGAGCTCGGTGTAGAACGCGACGGCCCGGTCGAGGTCGGAGGCGTCGCGGACGCGGTACGAGAACGCGGCGACTGCGGCGATCGGGCCCTTGCGCAGCACGAGATTGTGGTGGATGAACTCCTCCGTCGAGCGGAGGTAGATCGCCTCGTCGTCCTCCTCGGTGACGTACAGGCCCAGGACGTCGACATAGAACACCCGCGAGGCGGCGAGGTCGGTCACGACCAGTTCCATGTAGGCGCAACGGAGCACATCCGGAGGCGTGCTCTCGGGCGTCGCGATGGGGTTGTCGGTCTGGATCGGAGCCTCCTGGCTCACGTAGTAGCCCGATGAGGTCAGCGTCTTCGCAGTCTTGTCGGTCATGTCAGGGTCCTTGATCAGTTCTTGCCGAAGGTCGGGTTGTGAGCGCCGCCGAGCGTGATGTGCACGCTCTGCTGGTCGGTGTAGAAGTCGATCGACCGGTAGCCGCCCTCGTGGCCGAGGCCCGAGGCCTTGACGCCGCCGAACGGGGTGCGCAGGTCGCGCACGTTGTTGCTGTTCAGCCACACCATGCCGGCCTCGACGGACTGCGCGAAGTTGTGCGCGCGCTTCAGATCGTTCGTCCAGATGTAGGCGGCGAGGCCGTACTTCGTGTTGTTCGCGAGGGCGAGCGCCTCGTCGTCGGAGTCGAACGGGGTGATCGCGACGACCGGACCGAAGATCTCCTCCTGGAAGATGCGGGCGTCGGGGGAGACGTCCGCGAACACCGTGGGGGCGACGAAGTTGCCCTCGTCGAATCCTTCGGGGCGTCCTCCACCGGCGACGAGCCGACCCTCGGTCTTGCCGATCTCGACGTAGCTCATCACCTTGTCGTAGTGCTCGGGGTGCACGAGGGCGCCGACCTCGGTCGCGGGGTCGTGCGGGTAGCCGACCTTGACGCGCTTCGCCTGCGCGGCGTACTTCTCGACGAACTCCTCGTAGATCGAGCGCTCGACGAGGATGCGGGATCCTGCGGTGCAGCGCTCGCCGTTGAGCGAGAAGACACCGAAGATCGTGGCGTCGACCGCCGCTTCGAGGTCGGCGTCGGCGAAGACGACGGCGGGCGACTTGCCGCCGAGCTCCATCGAGAGTCCCTTGAGGAACGGGGCGGCGTTGCCGAAGATCAGCTGTCCGGTCGAGCTCTCGCCCGTGAACGAGATGAGCGGCACGTCCGGATGCTTCACGAGCGCGTCTCCGGCATCCTCGCCGAGGCCGTTCACGAGGTTGAAGACCCCCTTCGGCAGACCGGCCTCCTCGAAGATCCCGGCCCAGAGCGAGGCGGAGAGAGGTGTGAACTCGGCGGGCTTGAGCACCACGGTGTTGCCGGTCGCGAGTGCGGGGCCGAGCTTCCATGACTCGAGCATGAAGGGCGTGTTCCACGGCGTGATGAGCCCCGCGACGCCGATCGGCTTGCGGTTGACGTAGTTCATCTGCTTGCCGGGCACCTTGAAGGCGTCATCGGACTGCGCGACGATCAGATCGGCGAAGAAGCGGAAGTTCTCGGCGGCGCGGCGGGCCTGGCCGAGGGCCTGGGTGATCGGGAGGCCCGAGTCGTAGGACTCGAGCTCTGCCAGACGGGCATCGCGCGACTCGACGAGGTCGGCGATCCTGTGCAGCACGCGCGAGCGCTCACGGGGGAGCATCCGCGGCCACGGGCCCTCGTCGAACGCGCGCTTCGCTGCGGCGACGGCGAGCTCGATGTCGGCCTTCTTGCCGGCGGCGGCCGTCGTGTAGGTCTTGTTGGTCACGGGGTCGAGCACATCGAACGTGTCGCCGTCGACCGAGTCGACGAACGCGCCGTCGATGTAGTGCTGGATGTGGTCGGGCAGATCGGCGGGGATGCGGGAATCGGTCATGACTCGTCTCCTGAGTTGTGGTGAGAACGGGCGTGCAGCGCGTCGAGGAACGCGTCCCTCGTGCGCAGCCTGTGGTTGCGGGCGGCGAGTTCGATCTCGAGCGGGTCGGCACCCGCTCGGATGAGCTCGAGGATCTGGGTGTGCTCTTCGACCGAGTGCTGCGCGCGGCCCGGCACATAGGCGAACGTCGAGTCGCGGATGCCGGACAGTCGCGCCCAGCCGCGGTGGACGAGGTCGAGCAGATGCGGGTTCGGGCACGGCTCGAAGAGCAGCGAATGGAACTGCCGGTTGAGCTCGGTGAACGCGTGCGCATCGAGGTGACCGAGCATCTGCGTCATCCGCTCGTTGACCGCCTCGGCCGCATCGAGCGTCTCGGAGTCGAGCAGCGGTGCCGAGAGGGCGGTGGCCGCGCCTTCGACGAGCCCGAGCGTCTGCATGGTGTGCGCGTACTCGCTCTCGTCGACGAGGGTGACGCGGGCGCCGACGTTGCGCTCGAAGGTCACGAGGCCTTCGGCTTCGAGGCGGCGGATGGCTTCGCGCACCGGCACGACGCTCATGCCGAGCTCTTCGGCCAGCGACCCCAGAACGAGGCGGTAGCCGGGGCCGAACGTGTGGCCGGAGATGCGCGAACGGATCCAGACGTACGCCTGCTCCGATTTGCTCGAGTTCGCAACCGTGGTCATGAGCGGGACCCGGTGTCGGACCCTGCGCCCGTCGCGGCCTCGTATCTGGCGCGCCATTCCGCATTGAGCGGGAACAGCCCGTCGACGGGGTGCCCGGCCGCGACCTGCTCGGCGATCCAGGCGTCCTCGATCTCCTGCGCGAGAGTGTCGTCGGCGATCTGCTCGGCGAGAGCGGGCGGGATGGCGATGACGCCGTCGCTGTCGCCGACGATGATGTCGCCGGGCTGCACGGTCGCGCCGCCGCAGGAGATGGTGATGTCGGAGTCCCACGGCACGTGCTTGCGGCCGAGGACCGAGGGGTGCGCGCCCTGCGAGAACACCGGGAGCCCGATCTCGGTGACCGCGTCGAAGTCGCGCACACCGCCGTCGGTGACGACGCCGGCTGCGCCGCGGGCACGAGCGCGCAGCGCGAGGATGTCACCGAGCGTGCCTGTGGTCGCATCGCCGCGGGCCTCGATCACGATGATCTCGCCCTCGTCGACGGCGTCGAACGCGCGCTTCTGGGCGTTGTAGCCGCCTCCGTGGGTCCTGAAGAGGTCTTCACGGAACGGGACGAAGCGCAGCGTCTTGGCCGTGCCGACGATCTTGCTGCCCGGGATGTTCGCGGCCACCCCGTCGATGAAGCACGAGTGGTGTCCTCGTTTGCGCAGCTGCGCCGAGAGACCGGCGGTGGGGGCCTCGAGCAGCTTGGCGCGCAGCTCGGGGGAGAGGGCCGGCGCTGTCGCCTCGGCGGGCAGGCCGGCCTCTTCGCGCGACCCCCAGGCCTCGGTGCGCTGCAGGTCGTCGACGGCCGGAAGCGATCCGAGATCGCCGTCGAAGGGCACGTCGCCCTGTGTCACCGTCGTGACGAGCCGACCGGAGGACGGCGCGCCCGGGGCATCCGGAGCATCGACCTCGATCTCGACCACGTCACCCGGGACGATCACGGAGGACCCAGCGGGGGTGCCGGTGAGTATGACGTCGCCCGGTTCGAGTGTGAAGTGCTGAGAGAGATCCGCGACGAGCTGAGCCAGAGGGAAGATGAGTCCGGCCGTGGTGTCGTCCTGACGCAGGTCGCCGTTGACCCAGGCGCGCACGCGCAGTGCGGCGGGATCGACGATGCGGGCGTCGATGAGCTCCGGGCCGAGAGGCGTGTAGCCATCGCCGCCCTTGGAGCGCACGTTCGAGCCCTTGTCGTTGGCGCGCAGGTCGTAGAGCCCCAGGTCGTTCGAGGCGGTGACCCAGCCGACGTGGCTCCAGGCGTCGTCGAGCGAGACGCGACGCGCGGGGGTCCCGATCACGAGCGCGATCTCCCCCTCGAAGGCGAGGAGCTCCGTGCCGGCCGGGCGTTCGACCGTGCCGCCCGAGGCGGCGACCGAACTGGCCGGCTTGAAGAAGTAGGAGGGGGCTGCGGGGCGACGGCCGCGCTGATCGGCACGGGAGGCGTAGCTCAGGTGGATCGCGATGATCTTGCCGGGGCGGGTCATGGATGCCGTCACGGGGCGCCTCCTCGCGCTTTGGTCGACGCCTTGTGCGTCGTATTCGAAATCATATATCATCGTGTCACCCCTCGGCAAGCAACTCGAACACCTCGTGCGCGAGCCGTGACAATGCGGTCACAATCAAAGGAGACACCCCATGAGCGGGCAGTCACAGGCTGGGTTCACGCCCACCGGAACCATCGCGACACCGGCGGATCGGCGCCGCGTCGTCTTCGCCACCGTCGTCGGCACCACCGTCGAGTGGTACGACTTCTTCATCTACGCCACGGCCGTCGGCCTGGTCTTCGGGCAGCTGTTCTTCGAGCCGCTCGGAGCGAACAGCGCCATCGTCGCGTTCGCGACCGTCGGCGTGAGCTTCCTCTTCCGTCCTCTCGGGGCGTTCCTCGCCGGCCACTACGGTGACAAGTTCGGCCGCAAGGCCGTGCTCATGTGGACCCTGATCCTGATGGGTGCCGCGACCGCCCTCATCGGTGTGCTGCCGACATACGACGCGATCGGTGTCGCTGCGCCGATCCTGCTGGTGCTGCTGCGCATCCTGCAGGGCATCTCGGCCGGTGGCGAGTGGGGCGGCGCGGTGCTGATGGCCGTCGAGCACGCTCCCAAGGCGAAGCGCGGGATCTTCGGCGCATCGCCGCAGATCGGCGTGCCGCTCGGCCTGCTGCTCGCGTCGGGAGTGATGGCGCTGATGACGGCGATCGCACCGGGAGATCAGTTCCTGCAGTGGGGCTGGCGCATCCCGTTCCTCCTGAGCGTCGTCCTGATCCTCGTCGGCTACTACGTGCGCCGGAAGGTCGAGGAGAGCCCGGTCTTCATCGAGCTCGCGGAGCGCAAGGAGAAGGCGAGCATGCCGATCGTGCAGCTGTTCCGCAAGCACCTCCTGCTCGTGATCGTCGCTGCACTCGTCTTCGCCGGCAACAACGCGGTCGGCTACATGACGACCGGTGGATACATCCAGGGATACGCCACCAACCCCGAGGGCCCGATCGGCCTCGAGCGCGGACCCGTGCTGTGGGCGGTCACCGGGTCGGCCGTCACGTGGCTCATCACGACTCTCATCGCAGGGTGGCTGTCGGACCGCATCGGCCGACGCACCACCTACATCATCGGCTGGGTGATGCAGCTCGTCGGTGTGTTCGCGCTGTTCCCGCTCGTCAACACCGGCGACGTCGGGCTGCTCTTCGCAGGGCTCGCGATCCTGACGATCGGTCTCGGCTTCACGTACGGACCTCAGGCGGCTCTCTACACCGAGCTCTTCCCTGCGAGCATCCGCTTCTCGGGCGTCTCGATCTCGTACGCCATCGGCGCGATCGCCGGCGGGGCGTTCGCGCCGACCATCGCGACCGCGATCGTGCAGGCCACCGGTTCGACGCAGGCCGTCACCTGGTACCTCGCCGGCATGACACTGCTCGGACTCATCGCGACGCTGCTGCTGCGTGATCGCTCCGGCATCCCCCTGGGTCCGGATCACGAGGAGGAGCAGTCGGTGAGCCCGATCCGTGGGCTCGCCAAGGTCTGACGCACGCCCTCACGCCGAACGCACGTCCGCCTCGCGGGCGTGCGTTCGGCTTATCTGCGACTCAGCCGTCGAGGGCTTCGCGGATCGATGCTGCAGAGCGTCGCAGACGCGCCGCGATCTCTGCGTCGTCGAGGTCGGTGGCGACATGCACGACCGCGATCGCCGCAGGGCGCTGACCGCGAAGCGCGAGCGGCACGGCGACCGACTGCACGGTGGGGATGACCTCGTCGTGACTCGTCGCGTATCCGCGCACGCGCGCCTCGTCGACCTCTGCGTGCAGGGCCGCGCGGGCATCACCCGGCCATTGCGAGATCGGGAGCTGCGTGAGGATCGCCTTGCCAGGTGCCCCCACCGTGACCGGATGCCGGGCGCCCGGCCGCTGTGCGACGCTCGCGATCGCGTGACGAGGCTCGATGCTCGCGAGTGTGATGCAGTCGTCTCCGTCGAGCACGCCGAGGAAGCAGGTCATGCCGAGTTCGTTCGCGATCGCGGTCAGCTCGGGGATCGCCTCGGCCTGCAGATCGTGGGCGACGCCGGCGGCCAGCGCTGCCATGCGCGGGCCCAGCGTCACAGCGCCTGACGCGTCTCTCCCGATCAGTCGGTGGTCTTCCAGCGTGCGCAGAAGCCGGTATGCGACCGAGCGATGGACGTCGAGTCTCACGGCGATCTCGTCGATCGTGAGCGGGATCCGCGCATCGGCGAGCACCTCGAGGATCCGGATGCCACGGCTGAGGGTCTGCGAGGCCGGAGTGCCTTCGGGCATGCGTGCGCTCCCTTGCGTTTCGGGACAGGCGTCCCTAAGCTGTGTTCAATAGTAGAACGTCGTGTTCGAATATAGAACACGATCGATTCGATCGCAACACCCGACAGTGACGTCCGGAAGGAATCGACGACGATGCAGTTCCACCACCACGGCTATGTCTCGGGAGACCCGCGTGTGAAGGATGCCGCAGGCATCGGCACCGAGCGGCCCGCAGACATCCCCGACGAGATCGATGTGCTGATCGTCGGCTCCGGCCCCGCCGGCATGCTGCTCGCCGCCCAGATGTCGCAATACCCCGATGTCTCGACGCGCATCATCGAGAAGCGCGAGGGTCGTCTGGTGCTCGGCCAGGCAGACGGCATCCAGCCGCGGAGCGTCGAGACGTTCCAGGCGTTCGGCTTCGCCGAGCGCATCATCGCGGAGGCCTACAACATCGGCTGGATGAACTTCTGGGGCCCGAACCCCGAGCGGCCGAACGAGATCGTCCGCACCTCGCGGACCGCCGACTACGCCTACGACATCTGCGAGTTCCCGCACCTGATCGTCAACCAGGCGCGCGTGCTCGACTACTTCGCCGAGGCCGCGGTGAACGGCCCTGGCCGCATCGCCCCCGACTACGGCATCGAGTTCGCAGGACTCACCGTGCACGACGAGGGCGAGTACCCGGTCGAGGTCTCGCTGCGCTACGTCGCGGGTGAGCGGGCGGGGGAGGAGCGCACGATCCGTGCCAAGTACGTCGCCGGGTGCGACGGCGCGCGCAGCGGCGTACGCCAGGCGATCGGACGCACGCACGTCGGCGGCAGCGCCGCGCACGCCTGGGGTGTCATGGACGTGCTCGTCAACACGGACTTCCCCGACTGGCGCACCAAGTGCGCGATCAACTCGGAGGCGGGCAACATCCTGCACATCCCTCGCGAGGGCGGCTACCTCAGCCGCATGTACATCGACCTCGGCGAGGTCGCCGAGGACGACGACCACCGCGTGCGCCAGACGCCGATCGACGAGATCATTGCCAAGGCGAACGCGATCCTCAGCCCCTACACGCTCGATGTGAAGGAGGTCGCCTGGCACAGCGTCTACGAGGTCGGGCACCGGGTCACCGACGGGTTCGACGACGTGATCGACGGGTCGGGCCGCACGCCGCGAGTGTTCCTCACGGGCGATGCCTGCCACACGCACAGCGCCAAGGCGGGCCAGGGCATGAACGTGTCGATGCAGGACGGCTTCAACCTCGGGTGGAAGCTCGGGTCGGTGCTCACCGGGCGCGCGCCCGAGGCGCTGCTCGCGACATACGGTGCCGAGCGTCGGCCCGTCGCCCAGCAGCTCATCGACTTCGACCGGGAGTGGTCGACGCTCATGGCGCGCAAGCCCTCGGAGATCACCGACCCGACCGACCTCGCGACGTACTATCTCGCCACGGCCGAGTTCCCCTCCGGGTTCATGACCCAGTACACGTCGTCGATGATCACCGGCTCGGACGCGCATCAGAGTCTCGCGGTCGGCTACCCGCTCGGCAAGCGCTTCAAGTCCGCCGAGGTCGTGAGGGTCGGCGACGGCAACGCGATCCACCTCGGCCACCACGCGAAGGCCGACGGTCGCTGGCGCGTGTACGCCTTCGCGGGCCGCGAAGCCGCGACGCTCGACGCGTGGGCGGCCGCAGCTGCGCCCGTCTTCGAACGGTTCACGCCCGCAGATGCCGACACCGATGCGGTGTTCGATGTGAAGGCGATCTACCAGCAGCCGTATGAAGAGATCGAGGTGACCTCGACTCCGGCTCTGTTCCAGCCGAAGACCGGTCCGCTCGGGCTCACCGACTGGGAGAAGGTCTATGCGGCGGGGCCGTCGAAGTGGACGGAGACCGACATCTTCGACGCGCGGGAGCTGTCGCGCGACGGCGTCGTGATCGTGGTGCGTCCCGACCAGTACGTCGCCGCGATCCTGCCCTTGGATGCGACGGACCAGTTGGGGGACTTCTTCGGCGGGGCACTGCTGCCGGCATCCTGACTCTGCCGCGGGGGCCCTGGGTCCTTCGGGAGGAGATATCCCCTCGGGAGGAGGATCTCCAGCGGGATCTCCTCCCGAGGCGCAGTTCTCCTCCCGAGGGCGTACGGGTGCGGCGACGCACTGGTCGGGGAGACGGCTCGCGAGGGCCGGATGCCTCGCACGGGTCGGATGCCTCGCACGAGCGAGTCATCTCCGGCGAGTGAGGCACCTCTGGCGAGCGTCGGAGCCCGCGCGTACTCTGAGGGCCGATGGGCGAAGTCGCCCCGACAGGAGGAGCGTGTGATGGACTGGAAGATCGAGCTGATCTTCGTCCCGGTCTCGGATGTCGACCGGTCGAAGGAGTTCTACGAGAAGATCGGTTTCCATGCCGATCACGATCAGGTTCCCTACGAGGGCCTGCGGTTCGTGCAGATGACCCCGCCCGGCTCAGCCTGCTCGATCGCCTTCGGCACCAATCTGGGCGAGGGGCTGCTGCCCGGGCAGCAGAACACGATCCAGGTCGTCGTTCCGGATGCCGATGAGGCGCTCGCCCATCTTCAGGGGCTCGGGGTCGCAGCGCAGGGTGTCGATGAGCAGGCGTGGGGCCGGTTCGTGACCTTCGACGACCCCGACGGCAACACGTGGACGCTGCAGGAGCTGCCGGACTACAGCGCTCAGGCCTGAGTTCCGCGGGCGTCGAGTTCAGCGTCCGGCGATTGAGAACAGTGCCTCGGGTGCGCCCGAGGGGAACAGCACTCGTGCGCCGGAGCGGATGTCGTCGATGGGCACCCAGCGCACAGGGCTGCCCTCGTCGAGGATGCGGAGCTCGGCGTCCAGGGGCACCGCGTCCAGCTCCGAACAGGTCACGGCGAAGACGTGGGCGATCTCGTGTCCGGGTTCGCCCTCGTACGTGAAGATGTTCTCGAAGACGCCGAGTGGCTCGGCATCCTCGAGTGTGACGCCGAGCTCTTCCATGAATTCACGGCGCAGCGCGTCGCCCGCCGTCTCGCCGAACTCGATGCCTCCGCCGATCGCGCGCAGGAAATCGAGCCGGCGCGAGCTGTCGTGTCCCTCGAGGGCGAGCAGGTGCCCGTCCTTCACAGGCAGGCCGACAGCGATGTTCCGGATGGCAGGCATCCCGGAACACTAACGCACCGCCGGGCTCGGAGGTTCAGACGATCTGCGTCGCGCCTCCGGACACGACGATCCCGCCGCGGGGAGGGATGGTCACGGTGAGCAGGCTCGGTCGGCGCACATGGGCTCCCTGATGGATTCGCACGGTCGTCTCCGGGTGGCCGAGCGCGCGCAGGTAGGCCCCGGTGGATGCCGCGGCCGAGCCGGTCGCCGGGTCTTCGGTGATGCGACCGACCGGGAAGAGGTTCCGGGCGTCGAAGTCGGCGGGGCCGACGGAATGCAGCACGGTGATGGTGCCGAGCCAGCCGTTCTCTCGCATGAGCGCGGCCACCTCGTCGGGGGAGAAGCGGAACTGGTCGAACAGCTCGCGGTCGTCGACGACCAGGATCGGATGCCAGTTCCCGGCGAACGCCTCCCTCGCAGGGAAGCGGTCGTCGAGGTCTGACCCGGTGAGGCCGAGCATTCCGAGCAGGCGCTCGAGCACGTCGGGGTCGAGGTCGCGCACCTGGGGTTCGACACTGGTGAACGACACGGTCACACCGCTGTGCGCGTCCACGACCGACCGCAGCGTCACGGCACCCGCGTTCGTGTCGAACACCACCTCGCCCGGTCCGTCACGCTCCGCGAGGGCGACAGCCGTCGCCACCGTCGCGTGTCCGCAGAACGGCACCTCCGCCGCGGGCGAGAAGTAGCGTGCCCGATATCGCGGCACACCGGACTCGTCCGTGCGACCGACGAGGAACGCGGTCTCTGAGAATCCGACGTCCGCGGCGATCTGCTGCATCCGCTCTTCCGTCATGCCGCCGGCATCGAGCACGACTCCCGCGGGGTTGCCGCCCTCCGGAGTCGCGGCGAAGGCGCTGTATCGCAGGACACTCAGATCATCGGTCATGACGAGGAGCCTAGCGATGCCTCGGGGTCACGAGTTCACGCGGATGATCTCCTGCTGGTAGGGCGCGATGACCTCGCCCGAGATCCGGAGGTCGAGCAGCAGGAAGCGCCGTGTCGCGGCATCCTCCTGCGCCCACGTGCCGAGCCGCTCGAGGTCGGCGAGGGACGTGACGACGACGCCCTCTGCGCCGACCGCAGCACCGAACGCCGCGAAGTCGACCTCGGGGATCAGCATCGGACCTTCGGCGAGTCCCTTCAGCCCGTAGAGGTTGACCTCGGCGCCGTAGGCGGCGTCGTTCCAGATCACGGCGATGCCGCGTCCCGCTGCCGCGCGGACGGCGGACTCGAGGTCGGCGATCGCCATGAGCCCGCCTCCGTCGCCCGAGGTGAGGACGACCGTCGAATCCCGGCGGGCGAGAGCCGCACCGACGACGCTCGGCCAGCCCTGGCCGATCGACTGGAAGGCGGTGCCGACCATCATCATCCGATCGGGTGCCTCGACCGGCCAGTACATGTTCGCCCAGCCGATGAAGTGACCGCCGTCCGAGACGACGACCCGGTCTGCGGGCAGCAGCTCGGCGATGCGGCGCGCGGCCGAGCGGGGGTCGAGACGGCCGTCGGGGGCGAGTTCGTCTCCCTCGTCGTAGGCTCGGGCGGCCGCGACATCGACGGTCTCGCGCCACGGCTGCCCGGGCACGGCGTCGGATGCCGGCGTCGACGCGCCGCGCATGATCGCCGTCGTCTCGGCGGGGCGGGCCGCTGCTCCCCAGTCGTGCTCGACTGCGGGGCTGAGAGCGGAGCCGAGCGAGCCGACCCTGGCGACCAGCGCCTCCGCGGCGAGACGCGCGTCGGCACGAACGAAGCCGCCGACGTGCGGGTGCGTGGCCGCCGGCGCGATGTCGACCTGGAAGACCCTGGTGCCGGGCGCGAAGAGTTCACCGAACCGCATCGTGAACTGGTTCAGTGACGCGCCGAAGACGACGGCGACGTCTGCCGTGCGCACGAGCTCCATCGCGCCGTCCGCGCCGAATCCACCCGTGACTCCGAGGTCGTACTGCGTCTCGGGAAAGACGCCGCGACCGAGAGCGGACGAGGCGGTCAGTGCGCCGGTCAGCGCCGCCAGTTCGCCGAGCGCCGAGCCGGCTCCGGCCAACCAGGCGCCGCGGCCGGCGAGCAGGAACGGGCGCGATGCGCCGCGCAGCGCCTCGGCGATATCGTCGAGCGTGCCCTCGGCGAACTCCCCGCGCGGAGCGAGCGGCGCCGGGATGCCGGGCGCGGGCGCCTCCGGCACAGGGCCGGCCTCGAGCGATGCGACGTCGTAGGGGATGGCGAGGACGACGGGCACGCGGTAGGTCAGGGCGTGCTCGATCGCGATGACGGTGGTCGCTGCGGCATCGGCACGCCCGACCGTATAGGTGCGGGCACCGACGGCGGATGCCAGGGCGATCTGGTCGACATCCCACGGGCGAGGGCCGGAGGTCGGCTCGTCGCCCACCACGAGCACGAGCGGCACGTGGGCCTGCACGGCCTCGGCGAGGGCCGTGAGGGTGTTGGTGAAGCCTGCGCCGTAGGTCGAGGTGCCGGCGGCGATCCGCCCGGAGGCGCGGAAGTGCGCGTCGGCGGCGACCACGGCGCCCTGCTCGTGGCGGACGGCCGTGAAGACCGCGTCCGTCCGGGTCTCGATCGCGTCGAGGAAGTAGGCGTTGCCGTTGCCCATCACGCCGAAGACGGCGTCGATGTGCTGAGCGAGAGTGAGTGCGACGTGCGCGGAGACGGAGGGCATGCGAAAGCCTTTCGAGACAGGGACGGAGAACATTCGTATTCCGTATGTGTCTCGCCCCCGCGTCTTCGTGGGGAGCTTCGTGCCTCTTTTTCAGGCACCGGCGTCAGAGAGCGCCGGACAGGTAGATCCTATCGCTCCCGGGCCGACGCGGCGCCGACTTGCGCGCGTAACACCGCCGAAACCGCGACGCGGAAACATGCCGTCATGGAGTCACTGTTCGACGGATACACCTCGCGCCGGTCGCCGCGCCGAGCAGGCGCCGCACCGTGGGACGAGATGTTCCCCTCAGACGCGCCATCCGGCGGCGAGGGCGTGCGCCTGCCCTACCAGGACATGTATCCGGCGCTCGCGGCCATGGACGACGCAGAGCTGAGGGCTCGCACCGACGCCCTCGCCAGCTCGTATCTCGCACAGGGAGTCACGTTCGATTTCGCCGGGGAGGAGCGTCCGTTCCCGCTCGATGTGGTTCCGCGCGTTGTCGCCGCCGATGACTGGCGCTATGTCGAGTCGGGGGTGAAGCAGCGCGTGCGGGCTCTCGAGGCATTCCTCGCCGATGTCTACGGTCCGCAGCTCGCGGTGCAGGACGGTGTGATCCCCGCGTCGCTGATCAGCTCGTCCGCTCACTTCCACCGTCAGGCGGCCGGCATCGTCGGGGCGAACGGGGTGCGCATCCATGTCGCCGGCATCGATGTCATCCGTGACGAGCGCGGAGCCTGGCGTGTGCTCGAAGACAACGTGCGCGTGCCGAGCGGTGTGAGCTATGTGCTGGCGAATCGCCGCGTGATGGCGCAGACGCTCCCCGAGCTGTTCACCAGTCTCAGAGTCCGCCCGGTCGTCGACTACCCGAGCCGCCTCCTGCAGGCGCTGCGTGCCGCCGCGCCTGACGGCGTCGATGATCCGACCGTCGTGGTGTTGACCCCCGGCGTGCACAATTCCGCGTACTACGAGCACACCCTGCTCGCGCGGATGATGGGCATCGAGCTCGTCGAGGGGCGCGACCTGTTCTGCTCGGGCGGGCGGGTGTGGATGCACACCACCTCCGGCCCCACGCGGGTGGACGTGATCTACCGACGGGTCGACGACGAGTTCCTCGACCCGCAGAGCTTCCGCCCCGATTCCGTGCTGGGCGCCCCCGGGCTGATGCTCGCTGCTCGCCTCGGCAATGTCACGCTCGCCAACGCCGTGGGCAACGGCGTGGCCGACGACAAGCTGGTCTACACGTACGTCCCCGACCTGATCCGCTACTACCTGGGCGAGGAGCCGGTGATCCCGAACGTCGACACCTGGCGGCTCGAGGATCCGGGTGCGCTCGAGGAGGTGCTCGACAGGCTCGACGAGCTGGTGGTGAAGCCGGTCGACGGCTCGGGAGGAAAGGGGCTGGTCGTCGGGCCCGATGCGTCGCGCGAGACGTTGGAGGCTCTGCGCAAGTCGTTGCGGGCCGACCCTCGGGGGTGGATCGCCCAGCCGGTCGTGCAGCTGTCGACCATTCCCACACTCGTGGAAGACGGATTCCGCCCGCGGCACGTCGATCTGCGTCCCTTCGCCGTCAACGACGGGCACGACATCTGGGTGCTGCCCGGCGGTCTCACCAGGGTCGCTCTGCCCGAGGGACAGCTCGTCGTGAACTCCAGCCAGGGTGGCGGCTCGAAGGACACCTGGGTGCTGGACCCTTCGCTGTTCACCGGGCCGACGACGACCGTGGAGGGCGACCCCGATGCGGCGGCGGACGAGGTGTCGCTCGCCACCGGGGCGATCGCCGTCGTGGCGCCGGCGCGCGAAGAACCGCACCCGCCGTTCCTGTCATCGCCGCAGGACGAGGACCTCGAGCTGCGCCATCACCAGCAGCAGCAGCAACAGCAGCAACAGCAGCGGGGAGGAACAGGATGCTGAGCCGCATCGCCGAGGCGCTGTTCTGGATCGGCCGCTACGTCGAGCGGGCCGATGGCACCGCGCGCATCCTCGACGTGCACCTGCAGCTGCTGCTCGAAGACCCGTGGGTCGAGGAGGACACGGCCTGCCGTGCGCTGCTCTCGGTGATGGGCACCACAGCGGATGCCGACACCGTGCTGAGTCGTGACGACGTGGTGCGGCTTCTCGCGCTCGACCGCGAGCACTCGGCGTCGATCGCCCACTCGATCGCATCCGCCAGGGAGAACGCCCGGCGCGCCAGGGAGATCATCTCGACCGACCTCTGGGAGACGCTCAACGAGTCGAATGCGCGCATGCCACGTCGTATCGCCTCGGACAAGACGCATCCGTTCTTCCGCTGGGTGCGCGACCGCTCGGCGCTGGCCTTCGGCGTCGTCGACTCCTCGACGAGCCGTGACGAGGCATGGCACTTCTTCGTTCTCGGCCGGTCGATCGAGCGCGCCGACATGACCGCGCGTCTGCTGGCGACGCGCTCGCTGACCGAGGCCGGTGGGCCGAGCTGGACGACGCTGCTGCGCAGCTGCGGCGCATACGAAGCCCACCTGCGCAGCCACCGAGCGGTGCCGACAGGCGCGTCGGCAGTGGAGTTCCTGCTGATCGACCGCCTGTTCCCCCGATCGGTGCTCTCGAGCATCCTGCAGGCCGAGGAATGCCTGCGCGGCATCGATCCGGCCGGCGCATTCGGCGTGCCCGACCGGGCTCATCGCGTGCTCGGTCGCATGCGGTCGGAGCTGGAGTACCGACCGATCGGCGACACCGTGCATCGTCTGTCGGAGAGCATGGAGGAGGTCCAGGTGGGGATGTCAGTGGCGAGTGACGCGATCAGGGAGCGGTACTTCCCGTCGATCGCGATGCCGGTGTGGATCGGAGAGGCGCTGTGAGCCGCCTCAAGATCGTGCATCGCACCGGCTTCCGCTACGAGCAGCCGGCGACGGCGTCGTACAACGAGGCGCGCATGCTGCCGCACTCCCGAGAGGGGCAGTTCGTGCTGCAGGCGACGCTCGACATCTCGCCGACGGCCACCCAGCACTCGTACTCCGACTACTGGGACACGCGGGTCTCGACTTTCGAGCTGCTGACCCCTCATCAGGTGCTCTCGGTCACCGCGACGAGCGTGGTCGACGTCAGGCCGCTCCCGACGGCGACCGCCGGAATCGACTGGGACGAGCTCGAATCCCGGATCCCGCAGTCGCTCGCTCTGGCCGAGTGCGTCGCGCAGACTCCCGCCACCGCCCCGGATGACGAGATGCGCGATCTCGCCCTGCACTTCGAAGCGGAGGGCGGCGGAGTGGACGAGACCGCCCTCGACATCTGCCGCGCGGTCGGGGAGGCGATGGAGTACCGCAGCGGCGTCACCGGCGTGAGCTCGACGGCTCGTGACGCCTGGCCTGCGCGATCAGGGGTCTGCCAGGACATCGCTCACGTGGCTCTCGGGGTGCTGCGCGCCGCGGGGATTCCGGCACGCTATGTGTCGGGATACCTGCACCCCGACCCGACGGCCGCGATCGGGCAGGCCGTGACGGGGGAATCGCACGCCTGGGTGGAGTGGTACTCCGGGGAGTGGCGCGGATACGACCCCACCAACCTCGTCGACATCGGCGAATCCCATGTCTATGTCGGCCACGGCCGCGACTATGCCGATGTGGCTCCGCTCCGCGGGGTGTATGCCGGACCCAGCGCGTCGGAGCTGTTCGTCTCGGTGGAGATCACGCGCCTCGGCTGAGGCGACTGCATGGCCTGACGACGCACGGCAGTGGGGAAGAATGAGACGATGACGGATGCATCGATCGAGCGCGAGACGCTCACCTGGGACGGCTTCGGATCCGCGACGCGAGATCTCGCGCGCAGCATCCTCGAGAGCGGCTTCGTGCCCGAGGTCGTGGTGGCCATCGCCCGCGGTGGTCTGCTTCCCGCCGGCGCCATCGCGTACGGCCTGGGTGTCAAGAACTGCGGCGCGATCAACGTCGAGTTCTACACCGGCATCGGCACCGTGCTCGATGCCCCGGAGGTGCTGCCGCCCGAACTCGACATGGCCTATCTCGACGGTCGTCGCGTGCTCCTCGTCGACGACGTCGCCGACTCGGGCCGGACGCTCGCGCTCGCGGTGCAGCTGCTGAAGGACAAGGGCGCCGACGTGCGCTCGGTGACGATCTACACGAAGCCGTCGACCATCATCCAGCCCGACTACGCGTGGAAGGACACCGATCTGTGGATCAACTTCCCCTGGTCGTTCCAGGGCACGGTGCGTGAAGAGGATCTCGGGCTCGCGCCGTCGGCCTGACCTCGTCTCAGCCGCGCTGCAGTGCGCGAAGAGTCTGGATCGTGTCGGCGTCTGCGACGCTCTTGTCGGGGCGGTAGGCCTTGACGCGTGCGAAGCGCAGCGCGATGCCACCGGGGTAGCGCGGAGAGCGCTGCACCCCGTCGATCGCGATCTCGACCACGAACTCGGGGCGCAGGAACACGGTCGACTGCGTGCGTCGTGTCTCGAACGACGGGAACTGCTCGGTCTGCCAGCGCAGCAGCTCGTCGGTCAGACCTTTGAACGTCTTTCCGACCATCACGAGTCCGCCCGGCTCGCCGAACTCTCCGTTCGGATCGAGAGCGCCGAGATGGAGATTCGACAGCCACCCCTGTCGTCGACCCGAGCCCCACTCGGCTGCGAGCACGACGAGGTCATAGGTGAGCACGGGCTTGACCTTGACCCAGGACTTGCCGCGCCTGCCCGCCGCATAGGGCGCATCGACGCCCTTGACGACGACGCCCTCGTGCCCGGCCGCCAGCGCCTCTCGTGACAGCTGCTCGGCAGCAGCCGGGTCGTCGGTGACGACCCCCGGCATGCGCCACTCGCCGACGGTCTTCTCGAGTTCGGCCAGCCGGATCGAGAGCGGTTCGTCGAGCAGATCGCGTCCGTCGATGTGCAGGATGTCGAAGAACCAGGGGCGCAGCACGAGCTCGCGCGACACGTCGGCCCCGAACCGTGACATCGTCTCCTGGAACGGCCGCGGACCGCCGTCCTCATCGAGCGACAGCGTTTCGCCATCGAGGATCAGGTCGTGGGCGGGAAGGCCTCGCACGATCTCGACGATCTCGGGCACGCGGTGGGTGATGTCGGCCAGGCTGCGGGTGTACACGCTCACGTCGTCTCCGCGGCGATGCACCTGGATGCGCGCTCCGTCGAGCTTGTATTCGACGGATGCCCTGCCCGTGACCTCGAGAGCCGCAGTCGGAGTCGCCGCGGTCGAGGCCAGCATCGGCAGCACGGCACGGCCGACCACGAGGCCGACCTCGTCGAGCTCGGCCGCGGTGCCTGTGAGGGCGATGACCGCCGTGTCACCCAGGTCGCCGGACAGCATCGCTGCTCGTCGCACGGATGCCGCAGGGCGATCCGAGGCGCGAGCGATCGCATCGAGCAGCACGCCGCCGAGCGCACCGGTGCGCAGCTCGCCGAGCATCGCGCGCGACAGGAAGTCCCATTCGGTGGCCGTGGCGCGGCCGGCGAGAGCGGAGAGCAGATCTGTCCGGGCGGCCGCAGACCCCGAGCCCGAAGCGCCGGCCAGCGCTTCGAACGCCGCGTCGACGTCACCGATCGACAGGGACGGCTCGTCGGCGTGCATCACCTCGAGGGCGGAGATCCCGCGCCAGCCCACACCCAGGCGTCCCTGACGCGGCGTCGCGAGAAGCAGCCCTACGAGGGCGGGGACGTCGTCCGCGTCCGCGCGCGCGAGCAACCGCGAGAGTGCATCGACCTTGGCGAGACGCGATGCGGTGGCGGTGACCTCTTCAGCGGTGGAGACGAGCTCCGAGAGCAACATGGATGCAGTCTGTCACCGGCATCCGACATCGGCGAAGCCCTTGCCTTCGCCCTCTCCGTCGCAGTAGAGCAGCGAGAGCTCAGCGCCCGTGGAACTCAGGCTTCCGTTTCTCCTGGAAGGCGGCGAAGCCCTCGCGGTAGTCGTCGCTGTCGCACAGCGCCGCCTGAGCGGTGTTCTCGACCTCGATCGATTCCCACAGCGCCAGCCTCTCGTCGCGGATGCGCGAGACGAGCTGCTTGCTCGCGAGGAACGCGGCGGTGGCACCGCGCGCGGCGGTGGCGGCGGCATCCGTCGTCGTCTGGAGGACCTCGTCGTCGGGGAGCACACGTGAGAAGAGACCCGAGGCCACGGCCTCGGTGCCGCTCATCAGGCGCCCCGTGTAGATGAGGTCGAGCGTCTTGTGCGCGCCGAGGCGGTCGACGAACAGGGCGTGTCCGCCCGAGTCGAGCGTGGCGCCCAGCGCTGCGAACGGCGAGCCGATCTTCGCCGACTCCGCGACGTAGACGACGTCCGTGGCGATCAGCAGTCCCAGCCCGACGCCCAGGCATGCACCGTGGGCGGCCGCGAACGTCGGCGCGGGAAAGCGCGCCATCCGCTGCAGCAGCGGAGTCACGAGCCCGCCGAGGTAGCCCATCACGTCGTCGTCGCGCGGGTCGACCGCCGAGATGTCGCGTCCGGCGCAGAACGCGCGCCCCTCGCCCCGGAGCACGAGTGCGCGCACTCCCGCCGCGTCGGCCTCGTCGTATGCACGGCCGAGATCGCGCAGCGCCTGCTCGTCGAGGGAGTTCAGCGTGGACGGTGCATTCAGCACGACCGTCGCGACGTCGTCGGAGATGGTGAGATCGATCATCGGATGCTCCTCAGACGTCGTAGTCGACCACGACGCGGTCGCTCGTCGGGTGGGACTGGCAGGTCAGCACATAGCCGCGGTCCAGCTCGTCGGGCTCGAGCGCATAGTTCTCCGTCATCGTCACGCTGCCCTCGATGACCCTGGCGCGGCACGTGCCGCACACGCCGCCGGCGCACGCGAACGGGGCGTCCGGCCGCACCCGCAGAGCCGCGTTCAGCACCGACTCGTGCGCGTCGACGGGGCTCTCGACGGTCGACGAGACGCCGTCGAGGTTCACCTCGATGCGTATCGTCTTCGCGCCCGCCCGCACCTCGACCGGGCGCGCGGCGCGCACAGGTTCGTCGCCGGTGGTGAAGAGCTCGAACCGGATGTGCTCCCGCGGCACGCCGACGTCGGCGAGCACCTCACGGCACAGGTCGACGAGCGAGAGAGGACCGCAGAGGAACCACTCGTCGACGTCGCTCGGGTCGATGAGCATCCTCAGGATGGTGCGCAGCTTCTCCTCGTCGATACGCCCCGACAGCACGGGAGCCGTGCGCTGCTCACGGGACAGCACATGGTGCAGCGTCACTCGCGTCGGATACCGGTCCTTGAGGTCGGCGAGGTCCTCGAGGAACATCACGTCGAGTGTCGACCGGTTCGTGTAGAGCAGTGTGAAGCGCGACGAGTCCGAGCGCGTCAGCACGGTGTGCGCGAGCGCCATCAGCGGGGTGATGCCCGAGCCCGCGGCGATGCCGACGACGTGGCGATGATCGAGATCGTCGAGCCCCGAGGTGAATGTGCCCTGCGGACTCATCACGTCGATCTCGAACCCGGCGTGCAACCCGGTCTGGGCCCACGTGGAGAAGAGGCCGCCCTCGTCGCGCTTCACCGCGACACTCAGCCGGGTGGGCGTGCCCGCCGCGATCTGCTCGGCCGTGCGATGCTCGGGCGCGCGGCACAGCGAATACGATCGGCGCACCTCGGTGCCGTCGAGGGTGGTGCGCAGCGCCACGTACTGGCCCGGCAGGTGGTCGTAGTCGTCGGCGAGCTCGGCGGGAACCGTGAAGGACACCTCGACCGAGTCCTCGGTGAGCGGCCTCACCTCGTCGACCACGAGAGTGTGGAACCGCGCGCGCTTCTTCGCCGTCGATGCGGAGGGCGAACGAACGGATGTCGGTGCGACGGCACCGGACGGGGCGAACAGCGACATCAGTGCACCTTGAAGTGGTCGAAGGGTTCGAGGCATGCGCGGCACTCGAACAGCGCCTTGCACGAGGTGGAACCGAAGCGCGAGACCTCGCGGGTGTCGAGCGAGCCGCACCGCGGGCAGCGCACGCTGATCGCGAGGCGGATCGGGCCGGACGACAGCGCGGAGCGCCCCGAAGGAGGCGCGATGCCGTACTGCGAGAGCTTCTGCTTGCCGGCATCCGACATCCAGTCCGTCGTCCACGCGGGGGAGAGCACGAGACGCACCTCGACCTGCGAGTGACCGGCAGCGGTGAGGGCCAGGATGACATCGTCGCGGATCGTGTCCATCGCCGGGCACCCGCTGTAGGTGGGGGTGATGTCGACACGCACGACGTCGCCGTCGACCGTGACGGCTCGGAGCACTCCGAGGTCTTCGATCGTGAGCACGGGGACTTCGGGGTCCGCCACGGCAGCGGCGATCCGCCAGGCGTCGGTCTGCAGCGTGTCGGTCACCATGACGCCCCCGGATGACGTCGCGCGAGAACCTGCATCTCGGCGAGCAGATGGCCCATCGGGGTCGCGTGCGCACCTCGGCGCCCTCCCGCTGACGATGCCGCCACTGAGGGCGCGGTCAACTCCGCCTCTGTGAAGACGGTGTCGACGACCGCGTCGAAACCGGCGCGAAGGGTGGACGGGCGCACGGCGGCATCGCCGAGACGGTCGATCAGTGGCTCATCGCGGAAGAGCTCGTCGACGTACGGCCAGACGTCGCCGAGCGCGCGCACCATCCGCTGCCGCGATTCGTCGGTGCCTCCGGCGAGGCGCAGCACCCACTGCACCGAGTGGTCGCGGTGGTAGTCGACCTCTTTGAGCGACTTCTCGGCGATCGCCGCGAACGTCTCGTCTGTGCTGGCCCTCAGCCCGGAGTACAGCTCGAACATGTAGGTCGACACGACGAACTGACGTCCGATCGTCTGCGCGAAGTCGCCGTTGGGCTGCTCGACGATCCAGGCGCTGCGGAACTCCGGCTCGTCGCGGAAGTACGCGAGGTCGTCTTCGGAGCGTCCGTCGTAGGAACCGGCGAAGTGCAGGAACGAGCGGGCATGACCGAGCAGATCGAGGGCGATGTTGCCGAGCGCGACATCCTCTTCGAGTTCGGGCGCGCGGGAGATCCATTCGCCGAGCTGCTGCGAGAGGATCAGGGCGTCGTCGCCCAACCACAGTGCGTACTCGGCGATGTCGGCGGATGCCGCCGCGGAGCCGGTTCCCGTGAGCTCCTCGCTCAGTCGTAGCTCGTCGACCGAGACATCCCCGTGCATGTCTCCATGGACGTCCGTGCGGATGTCGTTCACAGGTGCGGCACCCCCTCGGAGGCCGTGTAATAGACGGCGTGCCGGTAGTTCTTGCCCGCGGGGCTCTCGAAGTAGGCGCCCTTGGCGTCGGGGTCGCTCGTGGTGATCGCGTCGGCGGGCACGGCCCAGATCGACACGCCCTCGCCACGGCGCGTGTAGAGGTCTCGGGCATTGCGGATCGCCATATCGGCATCCGGGGCGTGCAGCGATCCGACGTGCACGTGGCTCAGGCCGCGATTCGCACGGACGAAGATCTCCCAGAGGGGCCAGGGTTCGCGTTCGTCGGCACCGGGCGTCGCCATCACGCCGCCGCCTTCGTCTTCAGCGCCTGCTTGCGGGCGTACTCGGCTGCGGCCTCGCGCACCCACGCGCCCTCCTCGTGCGCCGTGCGGCGACGTTCGAGACGCTCGGCGTTGCAGGGGCCGTTGCCCCGCAGCACCTCGAAGAACTCGTCCCAGTCGATCTCGCCGATCACGTACTGGCCCGTCTCGTCGTCGAAGCGCAGATCGGGGTCGGGCAGGGTGACGCCCAGGATCTCGGCCTGCGGCACCAGCATCCCGACGAAGCGCTGGCGCAGCTCGTCGTTGGTGAAGCGCTTGATCTTCCACTTCATCGACTGGGCCGAGTTCGGCGACTGGTCGTCGGGCGGGCCGAACATCGCCAGGCTCGGCCAGTACCAGCGGTTCACGGCGTCCTGCGCCATCTGCTTCTGCTCGTCGGTTCCCTGCATCAGCGAGAGCAGGATCTCGAAACCCTGACGCTGGTGGAACGACTCCTCCTTGCACACGCGCACCATGGCGCGGCCGTACGGGCCGTAGGAGGCGCGGCACAGCGGCACCTGATTGCAGATCGCGGCGCCGTCGACGAGCCACCCGATAGCGCCCATGTCGGCCCAGGTGGGGGTGGGGTAGTTGAAGATCGAGGAGTACTTGGCCTTGCCGCTGATGAGCTGGTCCATCATCTCGTCACGGGTGATGCCGAGGGTCTGCGCCGCCGAGTAGAGGTACAGGCCGTGGCCCGCCTCGTCCTGCACCTTGGCCATCAGGATCGCCTTGCGCTTGAGGCTCGGCGCCCGGGTGATCCAGTTGCCCTCGGGCTGCATGCCGATGATCTCGGAGTGCGCGTGCTGCGAGATCTGACGGATCAGCGTCTTGCGGTAGGCGTCGGGCATCCAGTCGCGCGGCTCGATGCGCTGCTCGTTCGCGATGAGCTCGTCGAATAGGCGCTCGTCGTCTGAGAGCTCGCCATCGACTAGGGAGAGATCTGCGGGGCTTGTCATCATCGACTCCTCGGTATCCGATCCGCTTTACTGACCGGTCGTTAGGTAATTCTGACATGCCGGTCCGCCGTGCGCAAGAAGCGGCGCTCAGCGCGAGCGGGAGACCAGGTCGAGAAGGGCGAGCCCGTAGGCCTCCGAGGGGTCCGGGTGCTCGAAACGCAGCGTCTCGCCGGCGATCTCGACATCGACGACGAAGGCGTCGGGAAGGCGGGTGAGTGCCCGGAACGTGCCCCGCAGCAGTTCGCGCAGCTGATCCTCGCGGGGCAGCCACACCGCGTCCGCGAGGGTGACCGCGTCGAGCGCCCACTCTGTGGTGCCGTTGAAGGCGAGGTCGGTGCCGCTCGGAGTCTGCCTCGCCTCGATCGTCATCGCGCTGACCGTGAAGACGTCGGCCTCGGCTTCGAGCTCGACATCGTTCGGGAGGTCGAGCTGAAAGCGATCGCCCTCGGAGGGATGCCACACGAGCCCGGCATCGCGCAGGGATACGGCCAGTTCTCGGGTGATCATCGTTCCACGCTAGACGACGGGGTGGGTCGGTGGCGCGGATCTCACCAGTGGATGACGATGCCCCGGGTGTCGGCGGCCTCGGGCCCGACGTCGGTGACATGAGGCACAGTGGAGACATGACTTCCCCCTCTGCTGTCGACACCCGCACTGCTGCGCTCGCCGCCTTGCGCGAACTGGTCGGCCGCCCCGACGCCGATTTCCACGACGGCCAGTACGAGGCGATCGAGGCGCTGGTCGAGGGGCGCCGCCGCGCGCTCGTCGTGCAGCGCACCGGCTGGGGCAAATCGGCGGTGTACTTCGTCGCGACGCTGCTGCTGCGTCGGCAGGGGGCGGGACCGACCGTGCTCGTCTCGCCGCTGCTGGCTCTCATGCGCGACCAGATCGCCGCCGCCGAGCGCGCAGGCGTCCGAGCCGTGGCGATCAATTCCACCAACGCGCACGAATGGTCGGAGGTGATGCAGCAGCTCGACCGAGACGAGGTCGACGTGCTGCTCGTCTCTCCCGAGCGACTCAACAACCCGGCGTTCCGCGAGCAGCAGCTGCCGGCGCTCGTGCGACGGATCGGCATGCTGGTGGTCGACGAGGCGCACTGCATCAGCGACTGGGGGCACGACTTCCGCCCCGACTATCGTCGGTTGCGCGATCTCATCGAGCAGATGCCGCCAGAGGTTCCGGTGCTCGCGACCACGGCGACCGCCAACAGCAGGGTCGTGGCCGACGTCGCCGAGCAGCTCGGCACGGGAGGCTCATCGGGCGACGGGGCCTCCGAGGTGCTCACGATCCGTGGCCCGCTCGCCCGCACCTCGCTGCGGCTCGGGGTGCTGCGTCTGCCGACCTCGGCGAGCCGGCTCGCCTGGCTGCTGAGCCACATCGACGACCTGCCCGGCTCGGGCATCATCTACACGCTCACCGTCGCTGCAGCGGTCGACACCGCTCGGCTGCTGCGCGACCACGGCCACGACGTGCGTGCGTACACGGGGCAGACAGACACCGACGAGCGCACGGAGTCAGAAGGGATGCTGAAGCGCAACGAGGTCAAGGCCCTCGTCGCGACGAGCGCACTCGGCATGGGCTTCGACAAACCCGACCTCGGATTCGTGCTGCACCTCGGTGCGCCGTCGTCGCCGGTCGCGTACTACCAGCAGGTCGGTCGCGCCGGGCGCGCGAGCGAGAGCGCAGACGTGCTCCTGCTGCCGGGCGTCGAAGACCGCGATATCTGGCACTACTTCGCCACCGCGTCGATGCCCGACCGTGAGCGCGCCGAGAGGGTGATCGCTGCGCTCGGCGATCAGCCGATCTCGACGCCGGCGCTCGAGGCGATGGTCGACATCCGCCGCACACCTCTCGAGCTGCTGCTCAAGGTGCTCGATGTCGACGGCGCGGTGCGACGTGTGCAGGGCGGGTGGGTCGCCACGGGCGAGCCCTGGAGCTACGACGCCGAGCGTTACGAGCGGATCGCGGGCGAGCGCCGAGCCGAGCAGCAGCACATGATCGACTACGAGCAGACCGACGGATGCCGCATGGAGTTCCTCCAGCGCTCGCTCGACGACGACACGGCAGCGCCCTGCGGCAGATGCGACAACTGCGCCGGCATCTGGTTCCCGAGCGAGATCGGCGAATCGGCGACGACTCAGGCTGCGGAGTCGCTCGACCGAGTGGGCGTTCCCGTCGAGCCGCGCCGGGCCTGGCCGACCGGCGCCGACAAGCTCGACGTGCCCGTCAAGGGGCGCATCGCGCCGGGTGAGCAGGCGGGAGAGGGGAGGGCGCTCGCCCGGCTCACCGACCTCGGCTGGGGCGGCACCCTGCGCGAGCTGTTCGCCGCCGGAGCGCCCGATGCCGCCGTGACGCCCCAGGTGCTCGGCGGCTGCGTGCGAGTGCTCGCAGACTGGGGCTGGACAGAGCGCCCTGTCGCGGTGGTCGCGATGCCTTCACGGTCGCATCCGCTGCTCGTCGACTCCCTTGCCCGAGGGATCGCCGACATCGGTCGGCTGCCGTACCTCGGTGCGCTCGACCCGGTCGATGGCGGCCCGAGCGGTCAACCCGGAGGCAACAGCGTGTTCCGTCTCGCAGGTCTGTGGGACAGGTTCAGCGCGCAGGGCCTCGACATCCCCGAGGGGCCGGTTCTCCTCGTCGACGACCTGGCCGACAGCCGGTGGACTCTGACGGTCGCCGCCCGCACACTGCGCCAGGCCGGCGCCACAGACGTGCTTCCGTTCGTGCTCGCGCTTCGCGGCTGAGGTCGGCGATCCATTCCGATGGGAAGACTTCAGCGCAGGTCGTACACGCGCTTGTACTTGCCTTCGCTGCGCGGCAGAGCGCCGGGCTCCTCGACCTTGACGTCGACGCTGGTGCCGATGTGCACCTTGATGCGATGCGTGAGCACTGCAGCGGCGGCGTCGCACTCCTCGATGCTCAACGACGGGTGCCGCTCGATGCGCACCGTCATGGTGTCGAGCTGGCCCGCACGGTGCAGCTCCAGCACGAAGTGCGGCGTCAGGGTCTCGATGCCCATCACGAGCTCTTCGATCTGTGTGGGGAAGAGGTTCACTCCGCGCAGGATGATCATGTCGTCATTGCGCCCGGTGATCTTCTCGATCCGCCGCAGGGCGGGATACGTCGTTCCGGGCAGCAGGCGGGTCAGATCCCGTGTGCGGTAGCGGATCACCGGGAAGGCCTCTTTGGTGAGCGAGGTGAAGACCAGTTCGCCCAGTTCGCCGTCCGGCAGGCGGTCGCCGGTGTCGCCATCGATGATCTCCGGAAGGAAGTGGTCTTCCCAGATGTGCGGGCCGTCTTTGGTGAGCACGCTCTCGCTTGCGACGCCCGGCCCCATGACCTCGCTGAGCCCGTAGATGTCGACGGCGTCGATGTTCAGTCGCTTCTCGATTTCGCGGCGCATCTCGTTGGTCCACGGCTCGGCTCCGAGCACGGCCACCCGCAACGAGGTCCGCGTCGGGTCGACGCCTGCCGCCTCCATCGCATCGGCGATCGTGAGCAGGTAGCTCGGCGTGCAGAGGATGGCGTCCGGCTCGAAGTCGGCGATCAGCTGCACCTGGCGCGCGGTCTGACCACCGGAGACGGGTATCACCGTGGCGCCGAGACGTTCGATGCCGGCATGCGCCCCGAGTCCACCGGTGAACAGCCCGTATCCGTAGGCGTTGTGCACCTTCATGCCGGCGCGGATCCCCGCGGCGTGCAGCGACCTCGCGATCAGGTCGCCCCACCTGTCGAGGTCGCCCTCGGTGTAGCCGACGACGGTCGGCCGCCCGGTCGTGCCGGACGACGCGTGGATGCGGCGCACGTCGGCCATCGGCACGGCGAACATCCCGAACGGGTAGCTCTCTCGCAGGTCGGCTTTGGTGGTGAACGGCAGCCTCTGCACGTCGTCGAGGGTGCGGATCTCGTCGGGGTGGACACCGTGCTCGTCGAACTTGCGACGGTACGTCGGCACGTTCTCGTAGGCGTGGCGCACAGTCCACTGCAGGCGCTGCAGCTGCAGCTGGGCCAGTGCACTGGCGGAGTGCAGCTCGATCTCGGTGCCGATCTCGGCACGGGTGTGGGTCATCGTCGACTCCTTCGTCGCGGGCAGGGCCATGTCAGGTGTGCCGGTCAGCCCGGGTGCGATCGGTTCGTGGTGAGCGAGCGGCCGCGCACCTCGGCGACGACGTCGCCGGACTCATCGGTCACCGTGACGTCGTAGATGCCGTTGCGACCGCTGACGACGCGGCGACTCGCACGTGCCGTGAGCCGCTGCCCGGAGGTCGTCGACTTCAGGAAGGTGATGTCCGCGCCGCCCGCGACCGTGACGCGCTCGTCCTCGTTGCAGGCGATCGCGAAAGCCGTGTCGGCGAGAGTGAACACCAGGCCGCCGTGCGTGATCGCGAAGCCGTTCAGCATGTCGTCGCGCACCGTCATCGACACCACGGCCTCGCCGGGCTCGTCGAGCTCGACGGTCATGCCGAGCATCGCCGACGCGGCATCGCGCTGCATCATGGCCCTCATGCTGCCGCGACCTCGGAGGTGGACTCCTTGCTGACCAGCGTGAGCACGTCGTAGGTCGCGACGAGCTCGTCGGCCTGGTTGCGGATCACCGCATCCCAGCGCACCTCGCCGTAGTCATCGGTCTCGCGGGGGGTGATCTGCTTGGCGGTGAGCTCGACGCGGATCGTGTCACCGGGGGAGACCGGCGTGATGAACCGCAGATTCTCGAGACCGTAGTTCGCGAGCACGGGGCCCGGTTCGGGGTCGACGAACAGACCGGCCGCCCACGAGACCAGCAGGTACCCGTGTGCCACACGGCCGGGGAAGAACGGGTTCGCTGCGGCCGCCGCGTCGTCCATGTGGGCGTAGAACGTGTCACCGGTGAAGTGCGCGAAGGTCTCGATGTCGTCGAGGGTGACCTCGCGTGATGCCGAGACGATCTGATCTCCGATCAGGAGCTCCGCGAGCGACTTGCGGAACGGATGCCGACCGCCGCTGCGCGCCGCGGCTCCCGCGTGCCAGACACCGGTCAACGCCGTGAGCATCTCGGGCGATCCCTGCACCGCAGTGCGCTGCATGTGGTGCAGCACCGCGCGGATGCCGCCGAGCTCCTCGCCGCCTCCTGCCCGACCGGGCCCGCCGTGCACGAGGTTCGGCAGGGGAGACCCGTGACCGGTCGAGGAGCGCGCGTCGTCGCGGTCGAGCAGCAGCATCCGACCGTTGAACGGCGCGATGCGCGTGGCCAGCTCGACCGCCTGCACCGGATCGTGCGTCGCGATGCTGGTGACGAGCGAGCCGCCGCCGCGGGCGACGAGTGCGGCGGCGTCGGCGATGGTGTCGTAGGTGAGCAGGGACGACACCGGACCGAACGCCTCGACCGAGTGCGCGGCGTCGGACTGCGGATCGTCGAAGCGCAGCAGCAGCGGCGAGACGAACGCGCCGTCGGGCGAGAGCGCGGTGGTTCCGTCTGCGAGCCGCACCTCGGGAGCATCCGTCGACCCCACCACGATCTGTCCGCCGGCGTCCTGCAGCTTCGCGACCTGACGCAGCACCTCGTCGCGCTGCGCGGTCGAGGCGAGGGGGCCCATCGTCGCACCTTCGGCGCGGGGATCGCCCAGCACCGTCCTCTCGGTGATGCGCGCCTGCACGGCGGCGATCACGGCATCCGCCGACCCGGTCGGCACGATCGCCCGGCGGATCGCCGTGCACTTCTGCCCGGCCTTGGTGGTCATCTCGGTGACGAGCTGGCGGACGTAGGCGTCGAACTCCGGGGTGCCCTCGATGGCGTCGGTGCCGAGCACCGAGGCGTTGATCGAGTCGGTCTCCGCGGTGAACCGCACTCCGCCGGTCTGCACGGCGGGGTGGGCCTTCAGGCTCTCGGCTGTCGAGGCGCTGCCGGTGAAGCCGACGATGTCGCCGAGGCGCAGGTTCTCGAAGAGGTCGGGGACGCTGCCGCTCACCAGCTGCAGCGATCCGTCCGGCAGCAGGCCCGACTCGACGAGGATGCGCACCATCGCCTCGGCGAGATATCCGGTCGGCGTCGCGGGCTTCACGAGCGTCGGCATGCCGGCGAGGAAAGCCGGTGCGAACTTCTCCAGCGACCCCCACACGGGGAAGTTGAAGGCGTTGATCTGCACGGCGACTCCCGGCAGCGTCGTGTAGACGTGGCGCCCGAGGAACGAGCCGTCCTTCGAGAGCGGCTCGACGGGGCCGTCGACGTGCACGCGGCTGTTCGGCAGTTCGCGCCGCCCCTTGCCGGAATACGAGAACAGCACGCCGATGCCGCCGTCGATGTCGACCCAGGAGTCGCTCTTCGTCGCGCCCGTGCGCGCCGACAGCGCATAGAGCTCGTCCTTGCGCTCGGTGAGCGCCAGGGCGAACTGCTTGAGCAGCACCGCGCGCTGATGGAAGGTGAGCGCACCGAGGCTCTTCTGCCCCACGGATCGGGCATGGGCAAGCGCCCCCGCGAGGTCGAGGCCGTCGGTGGAGACCAGCGTGACCACATCGCCGGTGGACGCGTCACGGACCTCGGTGAATCGTGCGGGCGAAGTCGGCGTCCACCACTCGCCCTGGATGTAGCTCGGCAGATACTCGGTCATCTCTCCTCGTTCCATGCGTAGAACCCCTCGCCGCTCTTGCGGCCGAGCTTTCCTTCGGCGACCATCCGCCGCAGCAGATCCGGCGGAGAGAACCGCTCACCGAGAGTGCGTTCTAACTCCTCGGCGATGCCGAGCCGCACATCGAGTCCGACGACGTCGGTCGTGCGCAGCGGCCCCATCGGATGCCGGTATCCGAGCGTCATCGCCGCGTCGATGTCGACGGCCGACGCGACGCCCTCCTCGAGCATCCGGATCGCCTCGAGGCCGAGCATGACGCCGAGTCGAGACGATGCGAACCCGGGGGAGTCGGTGACGACGATCGGGGTCTTGCCGAGGGAGCTCACCCATCCGGCCGCGTTCTCGACGACCGCGGTGTCGGTCGCTGCGCCTCGCACGATCTCGACGAGCGCAGACGCGGGCACAGGGTTGAAGAAGTGCAGGCCGAGGAAGCGCTCCGGACGACGGCGGCTCGCGGCGAGATCGTCGATCGAGATCGACGACGTGTTGCTCGCCAGGGTGGCGTCGGCGGGCATCGCCGCCTCTGCACGGGCGAGCGCGTGTTCCTTGAGTTCGCGGTCTTCGGGAACGGCTTCGATCACGAGGTCGACCACGGCGAAGGCGGCGATGTCGCGACCAGTCGTCAGGCGGCCGGTGATCTCGACCTCGTTCAGAGCGGGATCGCGGGCGACGGATCGGCGGGTGCTCTCGCGGATCCGCTGCAGTGCGGCATCCGCGCTCGCCGTGTCGCGTTCGACGACCGCGACACGGGATCCCGCGAGCAGGAAGGCATGCGCGATGCCGGCGCCCATTCGTCCTCCGCCGAGCACGCCGACGGCCGCGGGCACGTGGTCCGGGCGTCTCGTCACGCTCCGTTCGCTCGAGGTCCCGGGGTGGGGGTCGCTCGAGGACGAGGGCTGCTCGCTCATCGGTTCTTCCTCTCGAGGAACGCGGTCATGCGACGGTGCTTCTCCGGCGACTCGAAGAGCTCGGCCTGCAGCTCGAGCTCGATCGCAGGATGTCCCGAGCGCGGAGTGCGCAGAGCGTGTTTCGTGTGCTGCGTGGCCAGCGGGTCGTTCTTCGCGATGCGATCGGCGATCGCGTGCGCGGTCGCGATCAGCTCGTCGGACGGATGCAGCGACGAGACGAGTCCCCATCGCAGTGCCTCCTCGCCATCGAGCGCTCGACCGGTGAGAAGCATCTCGCTCGCTCGCGCCGCGCCGATGATCTCGGGAAGCCGCCACGTCGCACCGGCCGCGGCGATGATGCCGAGTCCGGTCTCGGGGTTGCCGATTCGGAGGGACGGCGTCGCGATGCGGATGTCGGCGGCGTAGGCCAGCTCGGCTCCGCCCCCGAGTGCGTAGCCGTCGATCGCCGCGATCACCGGCATCGGCAGCTCGTTGATGCGGATGAACACGGTCGCGTTGATGCCGCGCCTGGCGTCATCTGCGGTGCGATCGCGCAGCTGCGCGATGTCGGCACCCGCCGCGAAGACACCGCCGGAGCCGGTGAGGATGAGGGTGCGGGGGGTCTGTTCGAGCATTGCGCACAGCTCGTGCAGCGCGTCGACCGTCTCCTGGTCGATCGCGTTGCGCTTCTCGGGGCGATCGAGCGTCGCGATGACCCTGTCGCGCTGCTCCTCGATCTGCAGGCTCACGTCAGACGCTCCACGATCATGGCCGTGCCCTGTCCGACTCCGACGCACATCGTGGCGAGGCCGTAGCGAGCGCCCTCGCGTTCGAGCCGACCGAGCAGGGTCACGATCAGGCGGGATCCGCTGGAGCCGAGCGGATGCCCGAGCGCGATCGCACCGCCGTCGGCGTTGACGATCGCCGGGTCGAGGCCGAGGCGACGGATGCAGGCGAGCGATTGTGACGCGAAGGCCTCGTTCAGCTCGACGGCGCCGAGATCGGCGATCTGCAGCCCTGCCTTCGCGAGAGCCTTCTGCGTCGCGGGCACGGGGCCGAGTCCCATGATCTCGGGGGCGAGTGCGGCGGTCGCCGAGGCGATGATGCGTGCACGCGGTCGCAGTCCGTGTCGCTCGACGGCCTCGGCGCTCGCCACGACGATCGCGGAGGCACCGTCGTTCAGCGAGCTGGAGTTGCCGGCCGTGACGACCTCGCCGCCTGCGACCACGGCGCGCAGCTTCGCGAGAGCGTCGAGGGTGGTGTCGCGTCGCGGTCCTTCGTCGGTGTCGACGATTCCGCGGTCGGTCTCGACCCCGACGATCTCGGGGGCGAAGCGCCCCGCGTCGATCGCGGCGACGGCGCGCAGATGGCTCTGCAGGGCGAAGGCATCGGCATCCGCCCGGCTGATGCCGTCGACGCGTGCGACCTCCTCCGCCGTCTCGGGCATCGAGAAGGTGGCCTTCTCGCGCGCGGCGAGCCGCGGATTGGTGAAGCGCCATCCGATCGACGTGTCGAAGGCCGCGCCGGGCTTGGCCCATGCGCGCTCGGGCTTCGCCTGCACCCAGGGGGCTCGTGTCATGGACTCGACGCCGCCGGCGACGATGAGGTCGGCGTCGTCCGCGCGCACGGCGTTCGCGGCGAGAGCTATGGCCGACATCCCCGAGGCGCACAGCCGGTTCACGGTGAGCCCGGGGATCGAATCGGGCAGGCCGGCGAGGAGCACGGCCATGCGGGCGACGTTGCGGTTGTCTTCGCCCGCTTGGTTCGCTGCACCGAGGATGACCTCGTCGATCGCCTCGGCGGGGATCCCCGACCGGGTGACGGTCTCGCCGACCACGAGGGCTGCCAGATCATCGGGGCGGATGCCGGCGAGTGCGCCGCCGTGCCGACCGACGGCGGTGCGGACCCCGTCGACGAGATAGGCCTCGGACATCGTCATCCTCTCGAACGCCCACGCTGGCGATAATTTCAGACCGATCGGTCAGGAATACGATCTCAGATCCTCGGACGGATGGCAACTCATCGGGACTGACAGACTGGGGCCATGGCGCAGCTCGGATTCGACGCGCCGGCCCCCAAACGCGGCCGGCCAGGCTACGACCGTGAGCAGGTGCTCGCGGTCGCGGTCAAGGTGTTCAACGAACAGGGCTACGACGCGACCAGCGTCGCCGATCTCAGTGCCACTCTCGGCCTCACCAAGTCGGCGCTGTACCACCACTTCGAGTCGAAGTCGGCGATCCTCGAGCTCGCGCTGAACGATGCCCTCGACGCTCTCGAGGCCGTCGTGGACGACGCCACGGCGCGGCATCCGCTCGCCTCCGATCGCCTGCGATCGATCATCCGCGGGGCCGTGCGTGTGCTCACCGAGAAGTTGCCCTCGGTGACGCTGTTGCTGCGTGTGCGCGGCAACGGCGACGTCGAGACCTCCGCGCTCGTGCGTCGGCGCGCGTTCGATCAGCGGGTGACGGCGATCGTGGCCGAGGCTCAGGCCGAGGGGCTGATCCGCGACGACGTGGATGCCGCGGTCGCGACCAGGCTCATCTTCGGCATGATCAACTCGGTCGTGGAGTGGTATCGCCCCGGCGGGCCCGTCGACCCCGATGAGCTGGGCGAGGACATCCTGCGGGTGAGCCTGGACGGACTGCAGTCGCGCTGAGCCGACTAGTCGTCGGCCGGAGCCACCCGAGGCGGCCAGCTGGTCGCTCCGAGCTCGCGTGAGATGTTGCGGGCCGTCTCTCGGAGCGCGTTCAGCACGGCGTCGGAGGCGGGCGCGTGCGAGGTGGGCATCACGACCGCGACCGCGGCGACGATGTCGTTCGAGGCGTCGGAGACCGGTGCGGCGACGGACGATTCTCCGAGCACCGCCTCGTCCGTCTCGGACGCACTGCCGCGTTCGGCGATCGCGGGGAGCTCGAGCATCAGCCTGGCGATGTCGGTGATCGTGTCTCCGGTGAGGCTGGGCAGCGGTCGTTCGAAGACGGTGCGCTGGAAGCCGAGGTCATGTGCGAGCAGCACCTTTCCCATCGCCGAGGCGTGAGCGGGGATCGCGACGCCGGTCTCGAGCATCTGCTGGCTGTCGTCCGGGCGCAGATCGTGGTGGATGACGAGCACCTCGTGAAAATGCGGAGCACCGAGGCGCACAGGCAGATTGGTGCGCCGCGCGAGCTCCTGCGTCCACCGCATCGCCCGTGCCCTGACATCGAGCGTGTCGAGGTACACGTTGCTGAGGCGCAGCAGCGTCGGTCCGAGCATGTAGCGCTGTCCGCCGCGCTCTTTCGCGACCAGCCCGTGCTCTCGCAGCGACTTGACGATCCCGTGCACGGTCGACGGCGGCAGGCTCAGTGCGAGAGCGAGATCGGTGATGCCGAGGTGGCGCGCACCCTGCAGCAGCTCGAGCACCTTGGCGGCGCGATCGATGGCCTGGATCACGGTGCGTCCTCCCTCCGGTTCGTCGTCGAGCCGGGCCGTCATGTCGTGTGTCCGAGTCGATCTTGACAACTCGACTGCGCCCGAGCATATTCGACATTGACGAATGACTTTCCAATATTGCGAAAGATCGCCACCGCAGAGATCAAGGGAGATCGAACGATGAAGAAGCTCATCAACAACCCCGCCGATGTGCTGGTCGAGTCGCTGCGAGGCGTCGCCCTCGCGCATCCCGAGCTGTCGGTCGACCTCGAGACGCACGTGATCACGCGCGCGACGCCGAAGGCGCAGGGCAAGGTCGCGGTGGTCTCCGGTGGCGGGTCAGGCCATGAACCGCTGCACGGCGGATACGTGGGGGTGGGCATGCTCGATGCCGCGGTCGCCGGCGAGGTGTTCACGTCACCGACGCCCGACCGCGTGCAAGCGGCGACCAAGGCCGTCGACCGCGGCGCCGGCGTGCTGCACATCGTCAAGAACTACACCGGCGACGTGCTGAACTTCGAGATGGCCGCCGAGCTCGCATCGATGGAGGGCATCGAGGTCGGCACCGTGATCGTCGACGACGACGTCGCCGTGCAGGACTCTCTCTACACAGCCGGGCGTCGCGGTGTCGGACTGACCGTGCTGCTCGAGAAGCTGGTCGGCGCGGCGGCCGAAGAAGGACAGGATCTCGCCGCGGTCGTCGAACTCGCCCAGCGCATCAACGGCCAGGGTCGCTCGATGGGGATGGCGCTCACGAGCTGCACGGTTCCCGCAGCGGGCAGACCCACGTTCGACCTGCCGGAGGACCAGATGGAGATCGGCATCGGCATCCACGGCGAACCCGGTCGGCATCGCGAGCCGCTGGCCCCCGCATCCGAGATCGCCCGCCAGCTCGTCGAGCCGATCCTCGCCGACCTCGACGCCGCCGGACCCGCGATCGTGATGCTCAACGGCATGGGCGGATCGCCGCTGATCGAGCTGTACCTGATGTACGGCGAGGTCGCGTCGTTGCTCGAGAAGGCGGGGGTGCAGATCGCCCGCAACCTGGTCGGCGACTACATCACGTCGCTCGACATGGCCGGGTGCTCGCTCACGGTGCTCAAGGCGGACGACGAGCTGCTGCGGCTGTGGGATGCCCCGGTGAACACGCCAGGACTGCGATGGGGAGCATGATGGCGGCGATCGACACCGCGGCCCTCGTCGACTGGATCCGGCGGTTCCGCGACGTGATCGCCGAGAAGCGCGAATGGCTCACCGAGCTCGACTCGGCGATCGGCGACGCGGACCACGGCGCGAACATGGCCCGTGGCATGGACGCGGTCGTGGCGAAGCTCGACTCGGCGGTGCCGCCCACCGTCGACGAACTGCTCAAGACCGTCGGCATGACGCTCGTGAGCTCGGTCGGAGGTGCCAGCGGGCCGCTCTACGGCACGCTGTTCCTGCGGATGGGGATGGCGGCCGGCACGGTGGACGAACTCGATGCCGCCGGGCTCGCAGCCTCGCTGCGAGCGGGTCTCGACGGGATCGTCGCCCGGGGCAAGGCCGAAGCCGGCGACAAGACCATGTTCGATGCGATGGCGCCCGCCGTGGATGCACTCGATGCGCAGATCGCAGGCGGGGCGGATCTCGCAGCGGCGACGGCTGCGGCTGCCGATGCTGCGGCTGCGGGGCGTGACGCCACGGAGCCCCTGGTGGCACGCAAGGGACGCGCGAGCTACCTCGGTGAGCGCAGCGCAGGGCACATCGATCCGGGTGCGGCGTCCACGACGCTGCTGTTCGAGGCGCTCGCCCGGGCCACCGCGGAATCGTCCTGATGATCGGCATCGTCGCCGTCTCCCACAGCGCTCGACTCGGGGAGGCGGCCCTGGAGCTTGCCCTGCAGATGGTGCGAGGCGGGGGAGCGCGCGTCCTGGTGGCGGCCGGCGCGGGGACGGATGCCGACGGCGCAGCCGTTCTCGGAACGGATGCCGTAGCGGTCGCCGCGGCCATCGACGAACTGGCCGCGGATTGCGACGGAGTCCTGGTGCTGATGGACCTCGGCTCGGCGGTGCTGAGCGCGGAGCTCGCGCTCGAGCTGCGCACGAGCGACGTGCCCGTCCGCCTCACGCCCGCGCCGTTCGTGGAAGGGCTGCTCGCCGCAGTCGTGTCCGCGGCGGCGGGCGCATCGCTCGAGGTCGTGGCTGAGGAGGCGTCCGCTGCGCTCGGCGCGAAGACCGGCCAGCTCGGCGACCCGGACGAGCCCGCCGCGACCGCCGCGGCGCTCGCACCGACGCTCGCACCGACGCACGGGCCGAGCGAGGCGGTCACTCGCGTGGTCACCGTCCTCAACCCACTCGGCATCCATGCTCGTCCGGCTGCGCTGATCGCCGAGGCCTCCGCAGGGGCGGATGTGCGGCTCACGCGGCTGCCGGATGGGCCGGAGGCCGCGGGCGCCAGCCTGTCGAGACTGCTGATGCTCGGCGCCAGGCAGGGCGACGAGGTGCGGCTCTCCGCGACCGGGGCGGACGCCGAGCTCGCCATCCATCGACTGGTCGCGCTGTTCGACGAGGGGTTCGGTGAAGGAACCGCGGTCGCCGCGCCCCCGAGAGAGGTCGTGCACACGCGGTCGACCGAGTCGGCGGTGAGTGCGGCGCCCGTGGTGTCCGGGACGGTGCTGAGCGGGCGAGGTGTGAGCGCCGGGCGGGCAGCGGCGCAGGCCGTGCTGCTGGCTGCGCCACTCGACGAGCCCGACCCGGGCCTGACGGTCGATGCGACTGAGCGTGAGAGCGAGGTGTCGGCGATCGAGTGGGCAGCCGTCGCGGTTGCCGATCAGCTCCGCCGCCGCACATCGGCGGCGACCGGAGAGGCTCGGGCGATCCTCGATGCTTCGCGTCTGCTCGCCTCAGACCCCGAGCTCGTCGCAGATGCGACGGCGCTCGTCCGATCGAAGGGGCGCACCGCCGCCCGCGCCGTCTGGGAGACGGCTCTCGCGCACGAGAAGGCGCTCAGAGCCTTGGGTGGTCGTATGGCCGAGCGTGCCGCCGACATCCGTGACGTCCGAGACCGGATCATCGCCGAGATCCTCGAGGTCGAGATGCCCGGTGTTCCGGAGCGGGATGAGCCTTTCGTGCTCGTGGCCACCGACCTCGCACCCGCCGACACGGCCGCCCTGGACGGCGGCAACTGCGTCGCTCTGGTGACCGAGCAGGGCGGGCCCACATCGCACACCGCGATCATCGCCCGCTCACTCGGAATCCCCGCGGTCGTCGGGGTCGGCGGGGCCACGGGCATCGCATCCGGCGCCGATCTGCTCGTCGACGGCGACCGGGGAACGGTCGAGGTCGACCCGAGCCGTTCCAGGATCGCCGAGGCGGAGGCCGCGTCGATCGTCGTGCCCTTCGACGGAGAGGGCGTGCTCGCGGACGGGCGCCGGATCGCACTGCTCGCCAACGTCGGCGGCGCGGCCGAAGCGGTGGCGGCTGCGGCATCGAAGGCAGAGGGAGTGGGTCTCTTCCGCACCGAGTTCTGCTTCCTCGACCGCACCGATGCGCCGTCGGTCGACGAGCAGGTCGACGCCTACCGAGGCGTCCTCGCGGCTTTCCCGGGGCGGAAGGTCGTCGTGCGCACGCTCGACGCGGGCAGCGACAAGCCTCTGCCGTTCGCCAACGCCGACACGGAGGAGAACCCCGCTCTCGGAGTCCGCGGTCTGCGGATCGCACGGCGATCACCCGCGCTGCTCGATGATCAGCTGCGGGCCCTCGCGCTCGCGGCAGCGGCGGAGTCGGCGCTCGTCGAGGTGATGGCTCCGATGGTGGCCACGGTCGATGAGGCGCGCGACTTCGCGGACCGTGCGCGGGCGGCCGGACTCGAGAAGGTGGGAGTGATGGTCGAGACGCCCTCCGCCGCGCTCCTCGCCTCAGAGATGCTCGAGGTCGTCGATTTCGTCAGCATCGGAACCAACGATCTCGCCCAGTACACGCTCGCCGTGGACCGACTGCTGGGCGAGCTGGGCGACCTGAACGATCCGTGGCAGCCGGCCGTGCTGCGATTGATCGGCCAGGCGGGTGCTGCCGGACGCCGGTGGAACCTGCCGGTGGGCGTGTGCGGCGAGGCCGGCGCCGATCCCACACTGGCCGCGGTGCTGGTCGGCCTCGGGGTCACCTCCCTGTCGATGACGCCCCGCGCGCTGGGCCGCGTCGCGGCCGCGCTGGCAGACGTCACGGGTGATCAGTGCGACGCAGCCGCGGAAGCGGTGCTGAGAGCGGCGACGGCGGCCGATGCGCGCGCCGCTGCGGCCGCTGTGCTCAGTGGCGACTGAAGAGTTCACGTCGTCCGATCAGGCGGATATATGCGATCTTCGGCATGCTCTTCCTCTCGTTCTGATCTCGACATGCGCGCGCCCCTGGTCGAGGGTGCCGCAGCGCCATAGGCTCCGAGGAGGGGGCGCCCGCAGCGGCGCATGACGAGTCGGAGGATGCACATGACTGTCTTCACCACGTGGCGAGCGCGAATGATGCTCGCATCGATCGGGATCGGCGCGCTGGTCGCCCTGAGCGCCTGCGCCCCGACTCCTCAGGCCTCGTCGTCGCCCTCGCCCTCGCCCTCGCCGTCGCCGTCGACCGCGTCCCCCGAGCCCTACGCCGGACCGATCGTGTTCGTCGGAGACGAACTCGACGCGTTCGCGCTCACCCCTGAGGAGATCGTGGGGATCGTGCCGGAGGCCACCGACGTCGGTGATCCTTCGCCGGTGCTCGAGCAGGTGTCGGATGGCGGAAGTCTCCCTGCGGATCCGCCGATCTGCGATGCCCTCTACGCCGAGCAGTCGCTCGGCAGCGTGGGGGCGAGAACGGTCGAATGGCAGGTGCCGACGGATCCCGCCAACGGGTCCGGTCGGATGACGATCATGCAGTTCGCTGATGAGGCGCAGGCCCAGGGGCGAATGGATCAGCTGCTCCAGGCTGCCGAGCAGTGCGCCGAGTTCGCCAAGGAGGGAACCATCACTTTCGATGCCGCGATTCCGGAACCCTCCGAGGACGTTCGAGCCTTCGCGGGGTCGCTGGTCGATGCGGGGCTCGACTGGCGGTCTTTCGACGCATTTGCGTCGACCGGCAACGTGATCGTGCAGCTCTGGCAGCCCTTCAGCGGTGACCGCGACTTCGACGCCGAAGCCGCCGCCCTGCTGCTGCAGACCCGCGCCGGTGAGGCGAGGTCGGGACTGATCGACGAGCTCACCGAGAACCCGCCTGTCGCCGAGACCGATCCGTCGGGAGACCCCGGAGCCGTGTGGAGCGAGTGGCAGATCGGTGTCGGCGGGGTGGGTCCGCTCCGCCTCGGCGACTCGGTCGATGCCGCTCTCGCCAAGGCGGGCGAGGACGCGCAGGTCATGGAGCCGGAGTACGACGGCGGACCGTGGAGGCTCGTCGCGCCCGGGGGCGCGGGGTCCATCCTGGTGCAGCCCGTCGAGGACGGTGACGCGGTGTGGTCGATCACCGTCGGAAGCGATCGCAGCCTCGATGAGTCGGTCGACGACGGAGCGGCGCTGCCGCACCGGGGAGACATCCGCCTCGGCGCTCCCGTGGCGGATGCGATGGCCGCCTACCCCGGGGGCACCGTCGTCGATGTCGTGGCGGCAGGCGATGACTTCTACGCCGTCACGACGCGCGACGGCCAGGTCTTCCGGTTCCAGGCCGACCGCGATGTCGCCGAGGAGGGGTCGATGATCGTCGGCATCACGGTCGAGGACGCCACAGCCCGCACGCCGCTCGTCTTCGGCTGACGGCGGGCCGGTCGTTCCACCGACCGACCCGCCGCCCGGCCTTGTCAGCGGCTCCGTCAGGCGTGCAGGTCGACGCCCTTCGTCTCCTTCACCATCGTCACTGCGATGAGGGAGATCAGCGCCGCGGCGGCGATGTAGACGCCGATCGTCCACGCCGCGTGGAACTGGTTCATCAGCGTCTCTGCGATCATCGGAGCGAACGCCCCGCCGAGAATGGCACCCAGTGCATATCCGATGGAGACGCCCGAGTAGCGGACGTTGGCCGGGAACATCTCGGCGTAGAGGGCCGCCTGCGGGCCGTAGGAGAGCCCGAGTGCGAACGTCATCACGAACAGTGCCACGAAGTACCAGAAGATGTTCGCCGTATCGATCAGGAACCACATCGGCACAGCCCAGAGCGCGAGTGCGATGTAGCCGATCTGGAAGGTGCGGACCCGCCCGAGACGATCGGAGAGGTGACCGCCCCAGAGCGTGAAGATGAGCCATCCGAACGAGGCCAGCGTCGTCGCCAGCAGCACGGGAGGACGCTCCATGCCGAGAGCGGTGACAGCGTAGGTGGCGAAGAACGCGATGAGCAGGTAGCCGGCGGCGTTGTTTCCGATGAAGATCAGTGCGGTGAGGACGACCTGCTTGGTGTTCTTGCGGAACAGGCGGCCCAGCGGTGCCGAGGCCTCCTGACGGCGGCGCCGGAGATCTTCGAAGACCGGGCTCTCATCGACTGCGCGCCTGATCACGTAGCCGACGGCGATCAGCACGATCGACATGAGGAACGGGATCCGCCAGCCCCACTCGAGGAACGCCTCGGGTGACATCGAGCTCGTCAGCACCCAGAGTGTCGCTGTCGCGAGGATCATGCCGATCGGAACACCGATCTGCGGGAAGGCGCCGAAGAGTCCGCGTCGGTTCGTGGGCGCGTGCTCGACGGCCATCAGCGCCGCACCGCCCCATTCACCGCCGGCCGAGAACCCCTGCAGGATGCGGAGCACGATGAGCAGGATCGGCGCCGCGACACCGATCGCCGCATAGGTCGGCAGCAGGCCGATCAGGGAGGTGGAGAGCCCCATCATCACGAGCGTGAAGACGAGCATCCTCTTGCGGCCCAGCTTGTCGCCGAGGTGCCCGGCGACGATGGCTCCGAGGGGGCGGAAGAGGAAGGATATTCCGATCGTGGCGAAGGACAGGATCTGCGCGAACCCCTTGTTCTCCTCGGCGATCGGAGCGAGGAAGAGCGGAGCGAGCACGAGGCCCGCGGCTTGCGCGTAGATGAAGAAGTCGTACCACTCGATCGAGGTGCCGACCAGGGTGCTGGCGAGCACCCGCCGTTCCTCGGCGGGCATCCTCGTTCTCGTGCTGTCTGCGGAGACTGCTGACGTCATGCGAACTCCATTGTTCTGCGGGTGGGGGGAGAGAGCGACGACGTGCCGCTCCGAATCACTTACCGAATGATCGGTCAGTAATTGACGAGAGTAGCGCACGCCGACCCGCGGCCCAAGCGCTGCGTCCATGGCGGCGCGGGAGTGCGACGTGCGCGGCCCTCACACCCGCCCGAATGCACGCAGAGGATGCTCGATGAGCTCGGTCACTCGACGCAGGAAGCCGGCGGCGTATCCGCCGTCGCACACCCGGTGGTCGAACACCAGCGAGATCTGCACGATGCGGCGGGGGACGATCTGCCCGTCGATCACCCACGGCCGCTCGATGATGCGACCGATTCCGAGGATCGCGACGTCGGGGTGGTTGATGATCGCGGCTGAGCCGTCGACCCCGAGTCCGCCGTAGTTGTTCAGGGTGAACGTCGATCCGCGCAGGCGCTCCGGCGGCATCGACCCGGAGCGGGCTGCAGTCGTCAACTCGCGCAGCGCCGCGTCGAGCTGCTCGACGGAGAGCTCGTGGGCGCGGGGGATGACCGGAACGACGAGCCCGCGTGCGGTGTCGGCGGCGACGCCGAGATTGACGCCCTCGAACGAGATGAGCTCTGAGGCGTCGTCGCTCAGTCGAGATGCCAGCACCGGATGATCCTCCAGGGCGAGCAGCACGAAGCGCGCGATGAGGGCTGTGAGCGAGGGGGATCTGCCGCCCTCGGGAGCCATGCCTGCGCGCAGCGTCCACAACTCGGTGGCGTCGACGTCGACCCACACGGTCGCCTCGGGGATCTCGGAGCGGCTGCGGCTGAGCTTCGCGCTCACGGCGCGGCGCAGAGCCGACAGACGCTCGCGCGAGACCACGGCGAGGCCGTCGAGGCTCTGCCCGCTCGCGCTGCGATGCTGTGCGGCTGCGCCGTCGACGGCATCGTCGACGGCCGCGGCCAGGACGTCGGCGCGGGTGATCGAGCCGTCGTGTCCGGTCGGGGTGATCTCGTGCACGTCGAGCCCGAGATCTCGCGCCAGGCGTCGGACGAGCGGTGAGCGCACGGCCACCGTGCGCCGCGAGGCGGTCGTCGGCGGGGCGGGAACGCCAGGCTCCGTCGGCGTCGGCTCGGGCAGCGTCGCTTCTGCTGAGGGAGCGGCATCACGGACGCTCGACGTCGGGACCACGGTCGCCCGCGCACGACGACGACCGGTCGTCACGCGGTCGGAGGTGCCGTAGCCGATCAGGACGTTGCCCGAGCCCGCTCGCTCCTCTTCTCGGTAGGCCGCGTGCTCTGCGGCATCCGAACCGTTCGGTGCGCCCGAGTCGGTCGTGCTCGCCGGCTGCGTCGCATCGGAGACCTCGAGAACCGGGGCGCCGACGTCGATCGTCTCGCCAGGCTCTCCGTGCAGGGCGGTCACGACTCCCGCGAAGGGAGAGGGCAGCTCGACGATGCTCTTGGCCGTCTCGACCTCGGCGATCGCCTGGTCGGTGACGATGGTGTCGCCGACCGCGACCAGCCACTGCACGAGGCCCGCCTCGGTCAGGCCCTCGCCGAGATCGGGGAGCCGGAAGACGCGGGTGGTGAGTGCGGTCATGACGCGTCCTCCCAGTGCAGCGAGTCGATCGCGTCGAGGACGCGGTCGACATCGGGCAGGTACCAGTGCTCGAGCTTCGGCGGCGCATACGGGGTGTCGAAGCCGGTGACGCGTCGCACCGGCGCCTCCAGATATTCGAAGCAGCGCTCGAACACCCGTGCCTGGATCTCGGAGGCGACGCTGGCGAAACCAGGGGCCTCGGCGATCACGACCGCTCGTCCGGTCGCACGCACGGCGGCCATCACCGTCTCGTCATCGAAGGGAGACAGCGAGCGGATGTCGATGACCTGCACGCTGCGCCCCTCGGATGCCGCGACGTCTGCCGCCTCGAGAGCGAGCGGCACCGAGGCGCCATAGGCGATCAGGGTGACATCCGTGCCCTCGCGCGCGACCCTGGCGGTGCCGATCTCGGCGACCACCGAGGTGTCGACCTCGCCCTTCGTCCAATACAGCTTCTTCGGTTCGAGGAAGATCACCGGGTCGGGCGAGGCGATCGCCGCTCGCAGCATCGAGTACGCGTCCTGCGGCGTCGACGGACTCACGACCGTGAGCCCGGGGGTGTGGGCGTAATACGCCTCGGACGAGTCGCAGTGGTGCTCGACTCCTCCGATGCCGCCCCCGAACGGGATGCGGATCACGAGCGGCATCCGCACGGCGCCGCGCGTGCGGTTGCCGAGCTTCGCGACGTGGCTGACGATCTGCTCGAACGCGGGAAGCGCGAAGGCGTCGAACTGCAGCTCGACGACGGGCCTCATGCCGTTCATCGCCATGCCGACGGCTGTGCCGACGATGCCGGATTCGGCGAGCGGGGTGTCGAAGCAGCGATCCTCGCCGAACCGCGCGGTGAGCCCGTCGGTGATCCGGAAGACGCCTCCGAGCGCGCCGACGTCTTCGCCGAACACCACGACCTCCGGATCGCTCTCGATCGCGTCCGCGAGGGCGAGATTCAGAGCGGCGGCCATGCTCATGGTAGATACGGCCGCGACACGCATGTCGACGCGGACGTCGTCGTGGGCGATGGTCATCGTGCACCTCCTGCGGGTTCGTGCGTGCGCTCGATCTCGCCCCTCAGCAGGTGCCACTGTTCTTCTCGCTGCGGCGAGCGAGACTCGGTGACGAAGCGGAAGAGGTCTTCGGGGTCGATGTCGGCGTCCGTGTTGAGCGCCTCCCGCATCGCCGCAGCCGTCTGCTCGGCTCCGTCGGCGTACTCCGCCTCGAGCTCTTCCGTGAGCGCGCCCGTGCCGGTGAGGTACGTGCGCAGACGTGTCAGCGGATCACGCGCGACCCACGCCTGGACCTCCGCGCGCTCGCGATAGCGGGTGTCGTCGTCGGCGTTCGTGTGCGCCTGCATCCGGTAGGTGTGCGCTTCGATGAGCGTCGGTCCGCCGCCGGCGCGCGCCCGATCGACCGCATCGCCGAGCACTGCCAGCACTGCGGCGACGTCGTTGCCGTCGAGGCGCTGCCCCGGCATCCCGTAGCCGATCGCCTTGTGGGCGAGGGAGGGCGCCGCGGTCTGACGACTGAGCGGCACGGAGATCGCGAACTCGTTGTTCTGCACGAAGAAGACGACGGGCACGTGGAAGACCGCGGCAAAGTTCATGGCCTCATGGAAGTCGCCCTCGCTGGTCGCGCCGTCACCGCACAGGGCCACGACCACGGTGCTCTCGCCGCGCCTCTTCGCGGCATACGCGAAGCCCACCGCGTGCAGGAGCTGCGTGGCGAGGGGAGTCGCCTGAGGAGCGACGTGGTGCGCCCGCACGTCGTAGCCCGAATGCCAGTCGCCCTTGAGGAGCACCATCGCGTCGGCCGGGGCGACGCCCCGCGCGACGACCGCCACCGAGTCGCGGTACGTGGGGAAGAGCCAGTCGTCATCGGCGAGAGCGAGAGCGACGCCGATCTGGCACGCCTCCTGACCGTGCGACGACGGGTAGACGGCCAGGCGACCCTGCCGCACGAGAGCGCTGGCCTGGTCGTTGATGCGTCGACCCTCGACGAGACCCCGATAGGCGGCGAGCAGGGCGTCGGCGTCCGGGAGCGCGTAGCGCTCGTCCTCGATGACCCTGCCGTCTGCATCGATGAGCTGGACCGCTGTGTCGCGCGGCAGCAGATCTGCATGTTCCATCCGTTCGCCCTCCTTGCCGAACCCGATGAGGACAGCATGCGCCTCGGGAGACAGTCGTCCAAGAACAATCGACGGATCGTGGACGATTGCTGTCGGGTTGCCCATCCGTACGACGAAATGTCAGAATTCAGGCACGGACGAAGGGGTTCCATGATCACGCTCGACGAGACCGACCACGCGATCCTCGCGGAGCTGAGGGCCGATGCGCGTGCGTCCATGACCGCCATCGCCGAAGCGGTGCACATCTCGAGGGCGGGCGCGCATGCGCGGATCAAGCGCCTCACCGATGCGGGCATCATCACCGGATACTCGGTGCGCACGGATCCGGTGCTGCTCGGCCACCACGCCAGCGCATACGTGACGCTGGCGATCGAGCAGGCGACGTGGCAGGAGGTCAGCGCCCGGCTCCGCGCCATCCCCGAGATCGAGCACATGGCACTCGTCGGCGGAGACTTCGACGTGATCCTGCTCGTCCGAGCGAGCGACGCGCGCGACCTCCGTCGGATCGTGCTGGAGGACATCCAGGCGATCCCGTCGATCAGGTCCACCCGCACCACTCTCATCTTCGAGGACTTCACCCTCGTCTGATCCGGTGTCCGAGCGGGGACGCCGAGGTCATCCCTTCGCACTCGGACATCTGCGGCGCACTCCTCGACAAGTGGGCCGCCCGACGGCGTCCGACAATGAGACGACCGCCAGTTCCTTGGCACGCGTCCCGCTCGAAGGAGAGTCCCGATGTCCGAATCCGCCGCATCCGCAGCCACTGCGCTGCTCGACCGCATCCAGGCGCCGGAGGGCGCCGGACGAGACATCCCGGATGCCGCCACACGTGACGTCATCGGTCGTGCGCCCGAGCATTCGGTCGGTGACCTCGACGAGGCGATCGCGCGGGCGCGGGCCGCGCAGCCCGGCTGGGAGTCTCTCGGGCACGCGAAGCGCAGCGAGCTGCTGATCGCGGCCGCCGATGCGATCGACGCGAACGCCGAAGCGCTCGCGCACCTCCTCTCTCGCGAACAGGGCAAGCCGCTGAACGGCCCCAACGCGCGCTTCGAGCTGGGTGCGTGCTCGGCGTGGCTGCGCACCAACGCGACGATCCCGATCGAGTCGCAGGTGCTCGTCGATGACGAGACCCTGCATGCCGAGCTCGTCTACAAGGCCGCCGGGGTCGTGGGCGCGATCGGTCCGTGGAACTGGCCGCTGATGATCACCGTCTGGCAGATCGGTCCGTCGCTGCGGATGGGCAACACCGTCGTCGCGAAGCCCAGCGAGTACACGCCCCTGAGCGTGCTCGCGATGCTGGCGGTGATGAACGACGTGCTGCCGGCCGACGTGCTCATCGGCGTCTCCGGCGACCGCGAGGTCGGCGCCCGCCTCGCCTCGCACCCCGACATCGACAAGATCATGTTCACCGGATCGACAGCCACCGGGCGCCGCATCATCGAGAGCTCGGCCGGCAACCTCGCCCGCCTCACCCTCGAGCTCGGGGGCAACGATGCAGGCATCGTGCTGCCCGGCACCGAGGTGTCGGCGATCGCCCAGGATCTCTTCTGGGGGGCGTTCATCAACACCGGTCAGACGTGCGCGGCGATGAAGCGCCTCTACGTGCACGACTCGGTCTACGACGAGGTCGTCGACGCGCTCGCCGAGATCGCGGCATCCGTGCCGATGGGCAACGGGCTCGACGAGAACAACGTGCTGGGTCCGCTGCAGAATCGCGCCCAGTTCGACATCGTGTCGAGGCTGGTGGAGGACGCGAAGGGCCGCGGCGCCCGTGTCGTCACCGGCGGCGAGGCGGCGCCCGAACTCGGCGAGCTGTTCTACCGGCCCACGATCGTCGCCGACATCGACAACGACGCGGCCCTCGTGCAGGAGGAGCAGTTCGGACCCGCGCTTCCCGTGATCAGGTACAGCGACGTCGACGAGGCGTTCGCCTTCGCCAACTCGGTCGACGTCGGTCTCGGCGCATCGGTCTGGGCGAGCGACCCCGAAGCCGCTCGCGAGGCGGCGACGCGCATGGAGTCGGGCACGGTGTGGATCAACTCGCACGGCGGGCTGCATCCCATGGTGCCGTTCGGCGGGGTGAAGAGTTCGGGCTACGGCCTCGAGTTCGGCGTCGAGGGGCTCAAGTCCGTCGCCGTGACCCAGGTCGTCTCGGGTCCGGGGCGGAAGGCTCAGGCATGAAGTCCGCGATCGTCGTCGGGGCAGGGACCTCGGGAGCGATCGTCGCACGACGGCTGGTGGATGCGGGAGTCGAGGTCACGCTGATCGAGGCCGGAGGGTACGACTCGAACCCCGCGATCCACGATCCGTCGAGGGCGGGGGAGCTCTGGCACTCGGCCGATGACTGGGACTTCTTCACCGTGCCGCAGGAGCACGCCGGCGGTCGCCGGCTGCATCTTCCGCGCGGAAAGGTCACCGGTGGGTCTCACGCGCTCAACGCCATGATCTGGGTGCGCGGCGCGGCCTCCGACTACGACGCGTGGGAGCGCGCGGGCGCGACCGGGTGGGGGTGGAGCACCGTCGAACCCGTCTTCGACGCGCTCGAGCACGACGTGCTGCCCGTCACCGACGACTACGAGCTCTCGCCGATCCAGGCGTCGATCATCGACGCGGCGGTCGAAGAAGGGCTGCCCCGCAATCCCGACTACAACGGCGGCACCCTCGACGGCGTCTCCCAGCAGCAGGTGACCATCCGCGACGGACGCCGGGTGAACACGTGGATGGCTTACGCCCAGCCCGTCGCCGACAGGCTCACGATCCTCACCGGACGCGAGGTGCATTCGGTGATCGTCGAGGAGGGTCGTGCCGTCGGCGTCCGGCTCGGATCCGGGGTCGACTCCGAGGATGTCTTCGCCGACGAGGTCGTGCTGTCCGCCGGTGCGATCGGATCGCCCGTGATCCTCCTCCGCTCCGGCATCGGCCCCGCCGACGAGCTCGCAGCCCTCGGCATCCCGGTCGTGGTCGATGCGCCCGGCGTGGGCAGGAACCTGCACGACCACCTGCTCTCTCCGGTCGTCTTCACGACGGAGCGGCCGGTGGGGCCGCCGCAGCCCGGCGTCTCGGTCACCCAGTCGCACCTCTTCTGGCGCAGTCACGACGACCTCGCAGAGCCCGACACGCAGCCGATCCACTTCTCGGTGCCGATGTGGGGCGACCTCGAACCTCGCGGAGACGACGGATTCACGCTCATGGCCGGCCTCGTGACGCCGCACAGCCGGGGCACGCTCACCCTGTCTGGTCCCGACCTCGCCGACCCTCCGCTGATCGACCTCGCTGCGCTCGCGGACGAGAGGGATGTCGCCTCGCTCGCGGCATCCGTGCGTCAGTGCCGTCGGATCGGCGGGCAGCCGGCGCTCGCCGACGCGTGGGGAGCGACCGAGGTGTATCCAGGCCCCGACGTGCCGGACGAGGGGATCGAGGACTGGGTGCGGCGCACCGCCATCACCTACCACCACCAGGTGGGCACCTGCCGGATGGGGTCGGATGCCGACGCGGTCGTCGATCCACTGCTGCGCGTCCGCGGCCTCGAGGGGCTGAGCGTGATCGATGCCTCGGTGATCCCGACCGTTCCGACGGGCAACACCAATGCGCCCGCCGCGATGATCGGCGAGCTCGGGGCGAGGTTGCTGCTCGGACGCTGACGGGGGTGCACGCGCGAAGAGCCCCCTCCTGCGAAGTGCAGGAGGGGGCTTCGGCGTCTCGTCGGGCGTGCGTGTCTGTCAGCCCGCGGTGTAGACCTCGCGACCGGCGAACCACGTCGAGCGCACCGGGGTGTGCACGATCTCGTCGGCGGGGCCGGCGATCGCATCACGGGCCAGCACGACGAAGTCCGCCGACTTGCCCGGCACGAGCGACCCGGTCTCCGATCCGAGACCCATCGCGGTCGCGGCGTTGATCGTGAAGACCTCCAGCGCTTCTTCGGCGGTGATCGCCTGCTCGGGCCAGAGGACGCCGGGTGCGCGACCGAGGGGGTCGGCGCGCGTCACGAGTCCCTGCAGTCCTTCGAGCGTGTTCGGAGACTCGCTCACCGGCCAGTCGGAACCGCCGGCGACCAGCGCTCCTGCATCGATCAGGGCGCGGTTGGGCTGCGAATGCTCGGCTCGATCACCGAGCACCTCGGCCAGCGCCTGGGGGATCACACCGGGGAACCAGATGAACGGCGAGATGTCGGCCGATACATCGAGGGCTCGCAACCGGGGGATGTCGTCCGAGGCGAGGAACTGGCCGTGCGCGATCTGGATCGGGGTGGTGAAGCCGTCGGCGCGGATGCGTGCGGCGACGTCCAGCACGAGACGTGCCGACCCGTCACCCGTGCAATGCACCTTGGCGCCGAGTCCGCGCTCCGCGACCGAGCGCAGCCATGTGTGCAGCTCGTCGAAGTCCATCGTCGTCTCGCCGTGGAAGTGGGCGCCGTGCACGGCATCCGCCACGTACGGCTCGAGGAACGACGCCGTTCGCGCGGGAGGCACCCCGTCGAGGAAGATCTTCACGAAGTCCGGTCGATGGTGCGGAGTCCGGTACTGCTCGCCGAGGTCGATGAGCGCCGCGCCGATCGGATCGAACCCGAAGATCTCGTCGTTGATCAGCAGCGACGACACGACCCAGGCGCTGAGCTCCTGAGACCGGTCGAGTGCCGCGAGCGCGGCGAGGATGTCTGTCGACACCCCGGCATCCTGGAACGTCGTGATGCCGAAGGAGTTGAGGATCTCGACGCCGCGGCGCGACGCCGCGATGTGCTGCTCGGCCGTCAGCCCGCCACTGCGGTCGTAGGCCTCCTGCACCGGGATGCCCGCGGCCTCGAGCAGCACCCCGGTCGGTGTTCCGTCCTCGGGATCGAGCAGGGTGACGCCGGCGGAGGGGATGCCGTCGGCGGTGATGCCGGCGAGCTGGAGTGCCCGGGTGCTCGCCCACCTGTTGTGCCTCGAGTCCTCGACCAGCACCACCGGTCGCCCTCCGGCCGCCTCATCGAGACGTTGCCTGGTCGCAGTGTTGGCGAGGGTCGGCAGCAGCGTGGTCGACACCGGGCCGCCCACGATCCACGCGTCAGGCGGCAGCGTCTGCGCCTTGTCGCGCACGAGGTCGAGGACGTCGTCGAGAGCGAGCGACGGCGGCAGCGAGAGCTCGAACAGCTCTGTGCGGCCGGCCATGGCGTGATGGTTGTGCACATCGACGAAACCGGGGTAGACCGCGGCGTCGCCGACGTCCAGCATCCGCGTGCCCGGCCCGCGGTGCGCCTGCATCTCGGCCCTGGTCCCGACGCCGAGGATCCGGCCGTCGCGCACGGCGAACGCCTCGACGACCGGCTTCCGGCGATCCGCCGTGCGGATCACGGAGCCCGTGACGATCAGTTCGGCCGACACCATCTCAGACGGCTCCGAACAGGGCGGGTTCGAGACCCTCTGCGTGATGCGTCGTCGAGAGCAGCCTGCCGTGCGCGCCGAACGTGAAGTGCGTCGGCACCTCGCCCGACTCGTCGAGTCCGAACAGCACGCCGTGCGAGCGGATCGCGTTCACATCGCGGTGGTCGGCGATCGTGACGGACGCGCACGGGATGACCTTCTCGCGCCACGCGAAGATGTAGATGCCGGGGCGCACCTCCCAGACGCTGTTCTCGTCGGTGTCGGCGAGACCTCGTTCGGGGCCGGCGAGGCACTGCCACGAGTACCAGCGCTCCGAGAGGTAGACGTGCTCGTATGCGTGCTCCTCGCTGTAGACCCACTCGACCCGCCGCCCGATGAGAGTCGTCGCCGGGGCGGGCTCGGCGCCCGTCACGGTCGCGCCTTCGATGATGCTCGGCGCGAACACGTGCTGCACGCGGGTGCGCCCCTGTTCCGGCGCAGGCAGGATCACCGAGATGACGGCGAGGGCGCGCCCGTGGCGGAGGTCGACGACGAGCGACACGGCCTCGTTCGGCAGGTACCTGTGGTGGAACTGCACGAAGTACAGGTCGTCATCGACCTCGAAGGCCTCGTAGTCGTCGGTGTCGGATGCCGGCGCTGTCGAATCCTCGGCACCGGGGCGGTAGTCCCACGTGACCGTGGTGTCGGCGAATCGGTGCGAGATGCGGGTTCCGCGCGCATCCACGACCGTGATCTCCCGACCGCTCAGCGCGGTCGTGTGCGGGGCCTTGTTGGCGTCGAACCCGGGGGCGAGGCCCTCGAGCGGAAGCCAGGTGGACGTGTCGGCGGGGTTCAGAGTCGTCATGTCTCTCCTCGAGATGGGGTGCGGGTCGGGTGAGCGTCAGCGGTCGCTGAATCGCTCGAGGTCGGATGCGAGGCCCTCGTACACGGCGGGCCTCGAGCGCTTCAGATAGGCGCCGTAGGCGATCCCGCCGATGAGAGCCACCACGAGCAGCAGCGGCATGAGGCGGATGGCGAGCTCTTCGGATCCGGCGACGATGTTGAAGTTCACGATCGCGAGCACCGAGATCGCGGCGATGCCGAGGAATCCGATGCCCGGAGCGATGAACGTGCTCCACCACCTCGGGTCACGGGAACGACGGAAGTACACGACGATCGAGATCGCTGCGAGTCCCTGCAGGATCAACACGCTCAGGGTGCCGAAGCCGAGCATCGCCGGCACCAGGGTGAGGATCGGGTCGGCACCGGCGATCGCGAAGATGATCGCCACGATCGCGGCGAATGAGGCCTGCACGATCCCCGCGATCTGCGGGGCGCCGTTGCGTCGCGTGCGGGCCAGTGCATGCGGAAGGATCCGCGCGCGCCCGAGGGAGTAGAGGTAGCGCGTGGCGGAGTTGTGGAACGCGAGCATCGCCGCGAACAGGCTGACGAGCAGCAGGATCATCATCACCGTGGTCAGCGGACCGCCGAGGTACTGCTGCGAGAGGGTGAAGATGAGGTCGCCCGTCGGCAGGTGCTCGAGAGCCGTGGTCTGTGCCTGCGCGACGCCGGTCGCGCTCACGACGGCCCACGTGGTGACGCCCAGGATCACGCCGATCGCGATGATCGAGGTGTAGGTCGCGCGCGGGATGGTGCGCAGCGGCTGCTTCGCCTCCTCGCTGAACAGGGCGGTCGCCTCGAAACCGAGGAAGCCTGTCGCGGCCAGGAGCAGGCCGATCGGCAGGGAGCCCGAGAACACGGCTTCGGGGCTGAAGGCGGCCACGTCGTATCCCGTCTGCACGAGCACCGAGACGTCGAAGACCACGAGCATCAGCACCTCGAGCACGAGGCACACCCCGAGGATCTTGGAGCTGAAGTCGACGCCGACCCTCGCCAGCACGAAGCAGACGACGATCGACAGCAGACCCCAGATCAGCCAGTGCACGTCGAGGCCCGTGAGGTCACGGATGATGTTCTGCATGAAGAAGCCGCTGGTGCCGATCGTGCCGACCACGAAGAAGTTGTAGCCGAGCGTGGCGATGAGGCCCGCGACGAGACCGCCCGTGCGGCCGAGACCCTTCACGACGAAGGCATAGAAGCCGCCGGCGTTCACGAGCTGCTTCGACATCTGCGCGTATCCCACGGCGAACAGCAGCAGGATCGCGGCGACCAGGAAGAAGGCCATCGGTGTGCCGCCACCGTTTCCGAGGGCGATCGCCAGGGAGGCGACGACCACGATGCCCGTCAGCGGTGCGACGGCGGCGAGCACGAGGAAGACGATCCCGGCGACGCCGAGCGCGCCGGGTCGAAGAGAGGTGTGGTCCTGCTGCGTCGTGGACGCAGATATCGGGTCTGCCACGTCGGCTCCTTTGCTGGGTGACGGCCGTGTCGAACGGCATCGAGGATGAGGGGGATCGTCGATAGAGCGAGTCTGCTCGCGCCGCGAGTCCGGCGGTTGACCCTGAGCGAAGGACGATGGTGCCAGCGCGCACAGCCGTCCATGCCGTGTTCCCGGCTTGCGCACGGCGGAGCAGGATGACCGTGATGACACCGCCGTCCTTGAGGAGCGCCGCCCGGCGCTGCCGCGGAGTCTCGGGGGAGATCATGGACCTGCAGCTGAGCGGCACGACCGCGCTGATCACGGGAGCAGCGAGCGGCATCGGGCGTGCGACGGCGCTCGCGCTCGCCGCGGAAGGGGTGCGTGTGGCCCTGCTCGATCGCGACGGTGCTGCGCTCGCTGAGACGGCACGCGGATGCCATGACGCCGTGGTGCGCGTGGCTGATGTCACCGACCAGGCACAGGTCGCGGATGCGGTCTCGACCTCCGTCGAAGAGCTCGGTGGGTTGGATGCTGTCGTCTGCTGCGCCGGGATCTCGGGCCCGGTCGGGTCGCCCATCGATGAGATCTCGCTGCTCGAGTGGAACACGGTGTTCGCCGTCAACGTCACGGGCGCGTTCCTCGTGCTGGCGCAGGCGCTCCCCGCGCTGCGCGCTTCGGCCACCGCATCCGTCGTGCTGCTCGCGAGCGACTCCGCGTTCGTGTCATCGCCGGGCATGGCGCCGTACTGCGCGTCGAAAGCGGCGCTCGTCCAATTGGGCCGGTCGCTGTCGGTGGATCTCGCCCGAGACGGCATCAGAGTGAACACGGTGGCGCCGTCGATCGTCGACACGCCGATGAGTCGGGGCGACCTCGGCGCCGATGCGTTCGTCGATCCATCGTTCGCGGTGCAGACGCCCGAAGACGTCGCCTCTCACGTGCTCTACCTCGTGTCACGACGCAGTGGAGCGATCAACGGCACGACGATCGTCAGCGACTTCGGGTATTCGGCCCGATCAGGATTCCCCGCCTGATGACCTCGGGGGCAGCGGATGGTGCGTGAGCGCGTGGACTTGCGCGTGAGCGCGTGAACTGCGCGGGAGCGCGTTAACTGCGCGGGAGCGCATCAGGAACAGGAGCAGACATGGGCATTGCAGTCGGATCGACGGTCTCGGGGCACGTCGTCGTCATCACCGGCGGCGGAACCGGCATCGGCGCGGCGGTCGCCGAACGGTATGCCGCAGAGGGCGCTCACGTCGTCGTGGTCGGGCGGCGGCCTGAGCCGCTGCGCGCCGTGGCGGATGCGGTGGGCGCTCATCCGATCGTCGCGGACGCCGCCGACACGGCATCCGCGCAGGCTGCGGTGGCTGAGGTGCTCGCGACGTTCGGGCGGCTCGACGTTCTGGTCGCGAACGCCGGCGGACACGGGTTCTCACCCGTCGCCGACACCGACGACGACAGCTGGGATGCGGCGATCCGCGCCAACCTCACCACGGCGTTCGTCATGGCGCGGGAGGCATTGCCGTCGCTGATCGAGGCGAAGGGGCAGATCGTGATCGTGTCGTCGCTCGCCGGTCTCTTCGCTGGGCCGTCTGTGGCCGGATACACGGTGGGCAAGCATGCTCTGATCGGTCTGACACGGACCCTCGCCCGCGACTACGGACGACGGGGTGTGCGCGTGAACGCGGTGTGCCCCGGGTGGGTGCAGACGCCGATGGCGGACGACGAGATGGACGAGTTCGCCACGCAGGCGGGCCTCGGATCGCGCGAGGAGGCATATGCGACCGTGACGGCGGACGTGCCGCTGCAGCGACCGGCTCGCCCCGCCGAGATCGCGTCGGTCGTGCGGTTCCTCGGGTCGGGGGAGTCGTCGTACGTCACGGGTGCCGTGATCGTGGCGGACGGCGGATCCCACGTGGTGGATGTGCCGACGATCGCGTTCGATCGGGCGGGGATGTAGGGAGTATCTGTTCGGTGTTCGGTGCTGGGCTGGGTTGGGCTGGGTTGGGCTGGGTTGGGTTGGGTTGGGTTGGGTTGGGTTGGGTTGGGCCGGGCAGGGTTGGGTTGGGTTGGACTGGGTTGGACTGGGCAGGGCAGGGGAGGGCAGGGTTGGGTTGGCCGTTCCATGTGGCGTCGTGCAATGCCGTGCAGTGTCGTGTCGTGCCGTGCCGTGTCGTGCCGTGTCGTGCCGTGTCGTGCCGGCCGTGCGTACCGTGCCGGCTGTGCGTGCCGACCTGTGTCGGGCGAGCGGTGCTATGCCGCCCCCTGTCGTTGAGCAGCATCCCGGAAGACTGGAATTCCCTCCTGACCTAGGAAAAATTCGGGACTGTGCGGGTCTCGAATGTCGGTGGTCCCCGGTTGACTGGGGGGTATGAACAGCACCGCGGAGCTTTTGGATCGGGTCGTCGCCGACCTCGACGCGGTGCTGTCCGACGACGCTCTGGCGGGGTTGTCGGATGCGGAGCGGGTTGCGGTGTTGCAGGGGGCGGGGGCGGCGTTCCGGCGTGCCGAGGCGGTGATCGTGGAGACGATCGCGACGGGGGATCCGGGCGACCTTCCGCATTCGGCGGGCTGCCGGGGGCTGAATGAGCTGTTGCAGCGGACGGTGGGTGTGGATGTGCGGGGTGCGACCCGGGTCGACAGGGTGGTCGATCTGGTGCGGCGGCCGATGAGTCTGGCGGGGGAGAGGATGCCGGCACGGTGGGCGGAGATGCGGCTCGCCCTGCTGGACGGGGTGGTCGGTGTCGCGGGGTTTCTGGCGGCGACGGGTCCGATCGAGAAGGTGTGGGATCGGCTCACGGTCGATCAGCGGTTGGCGGCGGATGTCGCATTGGCGGGGTGCGCCCGCGGCCACGGCCTCGACACGGAACCCGGCGACGACCCGGACTCTGATGAGGGTGCGGCGGGTCCGTCGCCGACGGTGCAGGATCTGAAGGCTCTGGCGGAGGATCTCGCGTCGATGTTCGATCCGGATGGTGAGGAACCGAAAGACGAGGATGCGCGGCGTCGTCGGGGGATCACGATCGGCCGGGTGAAAGATGGCATGCATGCGATCCGCGGCTACCTGACCCCGGATGCCGCCGCCCAGTTGCAACTCATCCTGGACGCGATCCTCAACCCGAAGGGCGACGGACCGCCGATGCCCGGGGTGTTCTTCGCCCCGACCGGGGCCCCCGGTGCCGACACCGATTCTCCCGACGCCGACTCTCGCGGTCCCGACTCTCACGATCCCGACTCTCACGATCCCGACTCTCGCTATACCGAGTTTTGGGATCCCGACTCTCGCGACGCCGACTCTTCGCGCGCTGGTGCTGGTGCCGGTTCTGGCGTCGACGCTGACGCCGAGAGGGGGCGCGATCCGGAGGAGACCGATCCGTTCAACTCCGACCCGCGGTCTGTGCTCGATGACCGCACCGCGGCGCAGAAACGCCACGACGCCCTGACCGCAGCGCTCGGGATCGCGGCGCGGCACAAGGACATGCCCACCCTCGGCGGTGCATCACCGGTCGTCGTCGTCACCGTCGACGCCAACGACCTCGCCACCCACGCCACTCAGGCCACCGGTGCTGTGTTCGGAGGCGCTGCCACCGGTGCTGCCTTCGGAGGTGCCGCCTTCAGAGGCGCTACCTTCGGAGGTGCCGGTGCTGCGGCCGGGGCGCGCGGCAATGGTGGGTGGGCGACGATCCCCGGATCCGGTGCTCATGTTCCCGTCTCCGTCGCGGCGCAGGTCGCGTGCAGCGGAGCGATTCAGCGCGTGCTCATGGACGAGGGGCGGATCATCGGGATCACGACCACGGATCGGATCTTCACCGTGCGTCAACGGCGGGCGATCATCGCCCGCGATAAAGAGTGCCTGATCCCCGGATGCCACGTCCCCGCCTCATGGTGCGAGATCCACCACGTCACCGAACACGCCAGGGGCGGCCCCACGCACACCGATAACGGTGTGCCGTTGTGCTGGTGGCACCACCGCTCCCTCGGCACCTCCGGATGGGAGATCCGGATGAACGACGGCCTCCCGCAAGTGCGCGGACCGGCGTGGTGGGACCCCGACCAGCGCTGGCGCACCCCGAAACTCAGCCTCCCCGCTGACCTGCCCCGGAAGCACCTCACCCGCACCGGATGACATGGGCGAAATCAACCACACCGCCACGACCGGTCAGAGCACGCCTCGACGGTGCTCGGCCGAGGGGCTACTCGCGAGCCTCCGACGTGTCGGGTCGCAGCGCGTCCTCGGAGCGGCGTCACGCCGCACTCCGGATGCGATGATCTCGCCGCAGCGCCGCAGCGCCGCAGCGCCGCAGCGCCGCAGCGCCGCAGCGCCGCAGCGCCGCAGCAGCGTCAGCGGGTCGTTATGTCACCGCCGTGCCCACGCCACCGCGTCACCGAACGGTGAGCTCGAAGCCGTCAGCGGTCGGAACCACGGCCACCTGCGTGAGGTCGTCGACGTGGAAGGTCGGCTGGTGAGACGTCGCGTGAGAGCCCACGCCGATGACCCGCATCCCTGCAGCATGGGCGGCCTGGATACCCGCGCCGGAGTCCTCGAACACGACGCAGTCGGCGGGGTCGATGCCGAGCAGCTTCGCACCCAGCAGGAAGCCTTCAGGGTCCGGCTTCGATGCCGACACGCTCTCTGCGGTCACGGTCAGCGAGGGCACCGTGAGCCCCGCCTGGCCCATGCGGGCGTTCATCAGCGTCACGTCGGCGGACGTCACGATCGCATGCGGATAGGGGCGCAGAGCATCGAGCAGCACGTCGGCGCCCTCGATCGCGATGACGCCATCGACGTCCTTGCTCTCGTTCGCCAGCATCACGGCGTTCTCTCGGATGTTGATCTCGTGATCCCGCTCCGGAAGCATGATCGCCATGCTCTGATGTCCCTGGCGACCGTGCACGACATGCAGCACCGTCGCCGGGTCGATTCCGTGCGGCGCGGCCCACTCCAGCCACAGCCGTTCCACGACGGCGGTCGAATCGACGAGAGTGCCGTCCATGTCGAGCAGGACGGCGCGGGCGCTGATGGTCTCAGTCATCCCCTCAGGCTACTGCGCAGCAGCCTGAGTCCGAGGCGACCGACCATCACCCACCGAGGTACGCGCGATGCAGCAGCTGCGAGTCCTCTTTCAACTCCTCGGCGGTGCCCTGGAAAGAGACGCGGCCGCCGGCGACCACGACGGCCTCCCGAGCGAGCCCGAGGGCGAGCTGCGTGAACTGTTCCACGAGCAGCACGCCGACGCCGGATGCGGCGATCGACTTCACGATCGGCATGAGCCGCATGAAGACCACCGGCGCGAGCCCGAGCGACATCTCATCGATCAACAGGATCCGGGGCTTCGCGGCGAACGCACGGGCGAGCACCACCATCTGCTGCTCGCCACCGGACAGCAGAGCGGTGGGGGAGTCGATGCGCTTCTCGAGTTCGGGGAACTGCGCGAGCGCAGCATCCAGTTCCGCAGGCGTCCGCGCAGTGAGCGAGATGTTCTCGCGCACCGTCAGCGACGGGAACACGGCTCGCCCCTGCTCGATGTGCACGATGCCGCGGCGCGCCCTCGACACCCGGGACAGCTTGTCGATCGGCTCGCCGTCGAGCATCAGCGACCCCGAGGAGTGCGGGGTCACGCCGGACACCGATTCGATCAGGCTCGTCTTGCCCGCTCCGTTCGGTCCGACCAGGGCCAGCACCTCTCCACCTCTGACCGTCAGGCTCACATCCGAGATCACGGGTCCTGCGCCGCGACTCACGGTCACCGAATTCAGCACGAGTTCGCTCACTTCAGCAGCTCCGTCTCTCCCATGTAGGCCTTCACGACCTCGGGGTTCGCGAGCACTTCTGCCTGCGGCCCACTCGCGAGCACCCGACCGAAGTCGAGCACGGTGAGCGTCGGGCACACCGAGCGCACCAGATCCAGGTCGTGCTCGATGATGATCAGCGCCACGCCGTAGCGAGCGGGCAGCTCACGCAGTCTCGCCGCGAGAGCGAGGTGCTCATCATGCGACAGGCCGGCCGCCGGCTCGTCGAGGATCAGCAGTCGCGGCCGCGAGATCACGTTCGCCGCCACCTCGACGAGCCGTCTGGTGCCGACATCGATGCTCGAGAGACGCGCACGCGCCGGGGGGCATCCGAAGAACTCCAGCACCTCGTCGATGTCGGAGGCAGCCAGTCGCCGCCGCGCCACGAACCTGACGTATGCGCCCACGGTGAGCGCCGGCGGCACCCTGTCCTGCTGGAAGGTGCGGCGCAGACCGAGTCGTGCGCGACGCGTGGGTGAAAGGCCGGCCAGGTCTCGATCTCCGAGCAGCACCCGCCCTCCGTGCTTCGGCAGGAATCCGCTGATCGCATCGACGAAGGTCGACTTGCCCGCTCCGTTCGGGCCGATGAGCCCCATGATCGACGCCGCGGGCACCTCAAACGACACGTCGTCGAGTGCCTTGAGCGCGCCGAACTGCACCGTGAGCCCCTCGACCGTCAACACGGGTGCGCCGTCCAGCGCGCGCTCGTCGACGGTCGCGGTGGTCGTGGTCGTGATGACCGTGTCGCCCGCTTCGGCATCCGGAGGCAGCGCCGTCAGGGTCGCCGACGCCGTCTTGCGATCCGCGCGTTTCCAGAGGAGGGTGCGGATGCCCTGCCCGAGGTTGGTTCCGCTGGTGATCGCCTGCACGCCGAGCACTCCGAAGACGACGAATGCCCAGTCCTGCGGCACTCCCCAGCGCTTCAGAAGTTCGGGGACCAGCACCCAGAGGATGCCGCCGAGGATCGCCATGTCGATCAGATGCGCTCCCGACATGACGGCGAGCACGTAGAGGGCGAGGGACTGCAGCGGGGTGAAGCTCGATGCGAACGGAAGCTGCACCTGACCGGCGAGCAGCCCGCCGGCGATGCCGCCGAGTGCGGCCGAGACAGCGAACGCGGTGAGCTTCGCGCTCTGCACGCTCTGGCCGGCAGCCGCGGTGCCGCGTTCCGAGAAGGCGACGGCCTTCCAGCTCGAGCCCCAGCGTCCGCGCTGCAGGAAGAACACGCCCAATGCGCAGACGGCGAGCACCACCACCGAGAGGAAGAAGAACTCTCGGTCGTTCGAGAACAACGTGGGGCGCTCGACGGCCGTGCCGTCGGCGGAGCCCGGGAACTGGATCTGCACGAGGGTGACGTCTGCGGCAGCGGCGAATCCCAGGGTGACGACGGCGAGGTTGACACCGCGCAGCCGCAGCGCCGGAAGACCGACGAGGATGCCGACGAGGCCCGCCGCGATGCCGCCCACCACGAGCCAGACGACGAACCCGCCCGGGGCCTGCATGACGTTCAGCAGGGACACGATCCAGGCACCCACCGCGGCGAAGGTGAGTTGGCACAGCGCGATCATTCCGGCAGACCCGGTGACGATGCCGAGTCCCAGGATCGCGATGGCCGCGACGACCGCGCTGATCGCGAGGAAGACGAAGTAGCCGGGAAGCGCCGTGCTCAGGACGGCACCCGCCCCGACCGCGACGGCGGCGACGGCGAGAGGCCAGGACAGACGGAACCAGGGACGATCAGCGAGCGGCATCCCACACCTCCTTGCGCTGCGTCCACAGGAGAAGGACGACGATGAACAGGAACGGGAGGAAGTTGCGCACGAGCGCGACCTCGTCGATCTGCGCGACGAGACCGCCGAGCACACCGAGCACGACTCCGCCGACGACGGCGAGATCGAGTCGGCGGAAGCCCCCGAGCAGCGCGGCGGCTGCGGCGGGGACGATGAGCATCGCGAGGCTGGTCGCGTCGTTCGACTGCGACGGCGCGACGATCATGATCGCGATCGCGCTGATCACGCCGGTGACGAACCACACGGCGATCGACAGCGGGCGCGATCGGATGCCGAGGAGTTCGGCGGTCGTCGGGCGTTCCGACAGCGCGCGCAGCTGCGTGCCGACCCTCGTTCGGCGCAGGACGATCCGCACCGCGACCGCCGTCACGATCGCCATGACGACTGTGGCGATGGTCACCTGACTGATCACGACCCCGCCGAAGGAGAACGCAGGACCGGCGATGATCGGCGTGAAGGGCTGCGGCTTGTTGCCGAACAGGATGAACGACATCGAGATCAGCAGCAGCAGGGGACCGACGGTCATCGCCGATCGGGTGGTGGTGGAGGCCTCGGAGAGCCAGGTCGCGGCGATCCATCCGATCGCGGCTGAGAGCACCCCGCCGATGAGCACGCCGAGCGCGGAGCCGAGCCAGATCGGCAGCCCCAGTTCGCTGACGAACCATACGGCGCTGAAGGCGCCGAACATCCCGGTCGCGGCCTGGGCGAAGTTGACGACACGAACGAGACGTGACATCAGAGTCAGGCACACTCCGATGACCGCATAGAGACCGCCGGCGGCGAGACCGGCGATGGCGCCTTGCAGCATGAGGCGTCCTTTCTGGTGTGAGGGGGAGGAGGACCTGCCGCCGAGAATGCGCTCGGCGGCAGGCGAGGGGCGGCTACTCGCCGATGCGGAGCCAGTCGTCGGCGACCTTCTCCCAGGCGTTCGTGCCGGATTCGAGGATGATCGGCCAGCCGGCGGTGTTCTGCGTGCCGAAGGCATAGGGCGTTCCGACCATGGGGTTCTCGATCGGTTCCATCCCTCGCAGCGCCTCGGTGACGGTCTCGCGCGTGATGTCGCCGTCGATGCCCTCGAGCACCTCGATGAAGTAGGTCGCCGCGAGGTATCCGCCCTGACTGAACGAGGTGAGGGGGATGTCGTTCGCTTCCATCAGCTCCCGCCAGTCGGCGTTGATCTCGTCGTCGTCCGTGAACGGGTAGAACTCGGCGGGGACGTAGATGCCGGCGCCCGCATCGTCGATCGCGTCGGCGAAGTTCTCGCTGTAGACGCTGGTCAGGTAGAGCCAGGTCACGTCATCCCATCCCTGGGCGTTCGCAGCCTTGACCTGGCCGATCGCGTCGGGTTCGACCGGATTGATCGCGAGTGCCTTGCACCCCTGCTCGCGGGCCTTCACGATGTAGGGCGTGTAGTCCGATGCGCCGTAGGGCACGGTGTCGTCGACGTACTTCGGCTCCTTGCCGGTGATCTCGGTCCATTTGTCGATCGCGGCCTGGTAGGTCGGGCGCGTGGAACCTGCGATCTCCAGCAGGATGCAGATGTCATCGAGCCCGAGCACCTCGGAGCCGTACTGCAGGGTGAGGGTCATGTCGTTGAACGGGCCGACGTTCGCGGGCGAGATGTTGTCGCTGGCGAAGCAGCCGGTGTCCACCCCGATGCCGGGAAGCGACAGGATGTCCTCCTGCTCGTAGTACTTCGCGTTGATCTCGCACTCGATCAGGCTCGCCGATCCGACCAGGGCGACGGCCCCGTCGCTGCCGACGAGCTCGCGGGCGGATGCCGTCGCGGTCGCCGGGTCTCCCTTGTCATCGAGGGTCTTGTACTCGATGGTGCGTCCGTCGAGGCCGCCGGCCTCGTTGAACGCGTCGAACACGGCGGCGGCCGCGAGGGATGCCTCGGGGAACGTCGCCGGGCCGCTGATCGTGTTCACGGAGCCGACGACGATGGGGGAGCCTTCGCCGCCCCCGCTGCCGTCTCCGCCGGCGCAGCCGGCCAGGGTGAGGGCCGCCACGGCGATGAGCGCCGCAGTGCCGGATACTCGCTTGTTCATGTGATTCCTGCCTCTCGTGTGCTTCGGGACTGCTGCGGTCAGTCGCGCAACGCGCGGTTGACCAGTTCGGTGTCGGTGAACTGCTCGAAAGCGACGACCCTGTGATCGATCAGGCGCCAGACGTGCGCGACGCGGGCGGCGAAGAATCGGCCGGTCGCTCGGTACGTACCCGAGTAGGTGCCGATGCCCACGACCACGTCTCCGCCGTCGATGACCTCATCGATGGCGACCGTGTAGTCGTCCCACTCGTCTTGGATGCGCTGGAAGACACCCGCAGCCACCGCATCCGGTCCCAGGTATGTGCCGGCGTAGGGGAAGCCGGCGGCCTCGGTCCAGCTCACGTCGTCGGCGAGCGGTGCGAGCATGCCGTCGAGGTCGCCGCGGTCGCTCGCCGCGTAGTGCGCGGTGATGATGTCTGCGTTGCTCATCGGAGTCCTTCCTGAAAGTCGTCGGTCAGACGGGCTGAGCGTCGGGGTACTCGACGGACCCGAGCGGATAGATGTGGCCGCCGCCTCGTGAGTGCTCGGCGTCGCCGTCGCCGTTCAGGCCGAGGAAGATCCCGGTCGTCATCAGCTGGTAGCCGAGGTCGTGCAGCCAGACACTCGCGACCGCGATGCGGAACTCACGGAAGCAGAACAGGTAGAGCCCGTCGGCGAACTTCCAGACCGTCGAGAGGTCCATGTCCCCGTGCCCGCGCTGCACACCCTCCAGGCACTGCCATGCATAGCGGCGGCTCGAGATGTACACGTGCTCGTAGAGGTGGTGCGGGCTGTATCGGTAGACGTTGCGCTTGCCGATGAGGTCTCGGCTCGGCCCGGGCACTGAGCCCGTCGCGGTGCCGCCGTCGGTGGTCGCCGCCCAGAAGTCCTGCCCGACCTGCGGGATGCCCTCGACGGCCTCGGCCGCGATCCGCGACCGCACGACGGTCGCCCGGTGCGTCGTCGTCGAGTACACGACGGTGATGGCCTCGCGCTCGCGGCTCTCGAGCGGGATGTTCACGAACACCACATCGTCGCGCACGGCCACGGCGTCGTACGGGTCGGTGCCGTCTGCTCCCAGGCCCGACCAGGTGACGGCGATCGCGTCGAACGTCAACGAGAGCGTCGAGCCGTCATCGAGGGCGAGCGCCAGCGCGGTGCCCGACAGCGAGGCGTTCGGCAGTCGGAAGGTGTCGATGCCCGCGGCGAACTCGTCGTAGGTGCGCCATTCGTCGAGGGCGGAATCGGTCGTGACAGGGGCGATCATAGGGGTCCTGACGTCGCATCCAGCGGAGCATCGTCGCTCCGGGCATCGCGTCATCGCGGTGCGCTTGCCCCATGCTCCGGCCGGGCACGGCATCCGCTCAAGGGAGGCGGTGCCATCGCGCGCCGACAGTCAACCGGCGTGCCCTGCAGAGCAAGGATGAGGCGGGAGCATGCCGTGCCGTCGTCTTCGCCGCACTCTCGGGTGTCAGGATGAGGCATGCGAACAGAACCTCGGCCGGCCCTGTCGCCGGCGGTCAAGGCAGTCGCCTGGACGGCATCCGTCTTCTTCGCTCTGCTCCTCTTCGCCGTGGCGTGGGTGTGGTGCGGAATGTCCTACGAGGAGCAGTTCAGCGAGCAGTCCAAGGCCGTCAGCGCCGGGTCGACGATGGAGGGCTGGGGATTCACCGTCGGCCTCGTGCCGGTGCTGGTGTTCCATGCCCTGGTCGCGATCGGAGCGTTCTTCGCCGTCCACGACGGTGGACGGCGCGGAGTGCCGGCAAGTCTGGCGCTGGCGGTGGTGCTCGTCGTTGCGGTTTCGCTGCCGGGTTTCGTCGCGGTGCAGCTGCTCTACGGAGGCACGATGTTCGCACCGCCGGTCTACGTTCCCTGACAGGCCGTACGCCGAGCGCCGTTCGACGGGCCGAACGGTCCCGGGTCAGTGCGCTGCGCGGTACTCGCTGGGGGAGATGCCGAAGGCGGTTTTGAATGCGCGACTGAAGTGCGCCGCATCGACGAAGCCCCACCGGGCGGCGATCGCGGCGACGGGACGGTCGGCGAGCATCGGGTCGAGCAGATCACGACGGCACTGCTCGAGGCGGCGTGTGCGGATCCACGTCGAGACGGTCACGCCCTGCTCCTGGAACAGTCCGTGCAGGTGGCGGGTCGAGATGAAATGCGCCGACGCGATGGTCGCAGGTCCGAGGTCGGTCGAGGCGAGGTTGCGGTCGATGTACGAGCGGATGCGCTGCACGAGAGCGCGATGAGGATCGGCCGACACTTCGTCGAGGCCGAGTTCGCGGGTGAACACCGTCGTGACGAGGTCGAGCGCGCTGTGCGCCAGCCGGGCTCCCGTCGTTCCGGCGAGCTGATCGAGGTTGCCGGCGAGCTGCGTCAGATAGGGCACGACCATCCCGCCGAGACCGCCCTGACCCGAGATCCGCACAGCGGTGAGCTGCCCGATCATGTCGGAGGGGAGGCTGATCAGATGCTTCGGGAACATGACGACCATCGTGCGGAAGTCGTCGTCGAAGACCAGGGAGTAGGGACGATCGGTGTCGTAGACGGCGAGATCCCCGGCCTGGAGCACGGCTTCCCGGTCGTCCTGGATCAGCATCCCGGTGCCTGCGAGCATGAGGCTGAGCTTGAAGTACGACCGGTCGCTGCGCGCGATGAGCTCGGGCGTCCGCTCCACGACGTGCGACGCGGCGCGCACCTCGTTCACGTGCACCTCATCGACCGACGCGCCGCGGATGATCCCGCGGAAGTGGTCGGGCCCGGCGGTCGAGACCTGCAGCGGCACGAAGGACTCCGAGACGGCGGCGCGGAATTCGCTGATGTTGCGCGCGACGAGCGTCGACACCGATTCGGCGGGGGCGGCGAGTGCACCGTTCATGACTGATCACCTCGGGTGGTGGAACGACGACGTTGTATACGATCCGTGCCGTGATGTTATCACCGGCACCGTCCAGAGGGCGAGGCTTCTATGATGTGGGCGGAGGCCAGCGATGCGATATCTCGGTGACAAGGTCATGCAGGTCCTGCGTCAGCTGCGGGGACCCGACACGGCGGATGCGGTGTTCGAAGCCACCGCGCTGATCGTCGGGGCGGTGTTCTTCGTGCTCGGGTTCGCGATCGGGTGGCCGGTCTTCTGGGGCCAGGAGATGGCGATCAGCGGCACCGGCTCGATCGGAGCGTTCGCAGCTTATGGGGGTGCGATCACCGCGGTGCTCGCCTTCGCGCTCGGCCGCCTCGTCGTCAGGCCCGCGACGATCGCGCCGGACGGCACCCGCGACGGATTCAGCGTTCCGGGGGATCGGTTGCGCTGGTACGACCTGGCCGCGATCGCCTTCGCGCATGCAGCCATCGCCTACCTGGGGTGGCTCGGCATCGCCGAGCTGCTCGAGCGCAGCTTCACCGACGCCCCGGTCTTCGCGTTTCCGGGCGCGGTCCTGGTGGCTGTGGCGTTCGCCCTCACCGCCTATGTGACATTCCTCAGCGCCGTGGCGCTGACGCCGACAGTGCTGTCGCTCGTGCTCGCGGTGTTCCTCGTGGTCGGCGCATTCGCCGCGATGCTCGCCTCCAGCGATGTGCACTGGTGGCAGGACAACCTCTCGGCGCTCGGTATGAGCACCAACAGCGCTTCGGCCGCCTTCAACATCACACTGATCATCGCCGGCGTCATGGTCACGACGATCGCGCGCTACGCCACGGCGGGGCTGCCGGTGGACGACCCGATCGATCGGCGCGGCCGCTTCATCGTGCGCGGCGGTCTGATCCTGATGGGCATCTTCCTCGCGTGCGTCGGGATCTTCCCCGTCGACGAGTTCTTCCTCGTGCACAACACGGTGGCCACCGGCATGGTCGTCGTGTTCGCGGTCGTCGTGGTGGGTCTGCCGTGGTTCCTGCGCACGATCCCTCGGGTCTTCGTGGCGTTCGGCTGGGCCTACGTGCTGGTGATCATCCTGCTCGCGTCGTTCTTCGCCGTCGGCTACTACAACCTCACAGCGGTCGAGCTGATCGCGGCCGTGCTGATCTTCAGCTGGATCATCGTGTTCCTGCGGACGGCTGGATCGGTCGATCCGGAGCGTCGGCACGAGCCGGTTCCGGCCTGAGAGTCACCTCTTCAGCGCAACGGCTGAGTGGCGTCGGCGGTGCGCTGGAGGGCGTGGATCGTGTGCGCATGTCGGCGCTGCGCGACGCCGACGAACAGGCAGTCGACGACGGCGAGCTGCGCGATCCGGCTGACCATCGCCCCGGCGCGGAGTCGCGGCTCGCGGGCACGAGTCAGCAGGGCGTGATCACAGCTCTCGGTGACGGGTGACGATGATCCTCCCGTGACACCGATCGTGACGCCGGCCGCGGCACGCGCGGTCTGCAGGAAGTGCACGGTCTCGCGGGTCGTCCCCGAGTGCGAGAAGCCGATGGCGACCGTCTTCCTCGCTCCGAGCGATGCGGCGGCGCTCGCCTCGTGAGAGTCGGTGAGCACGATCGCCGCGTGTCCGATGCGGAGCAGCTTGCGGCCGAGGTCGGCAGCTGCCTGCCCGCTCGCTCCGATGCCGAACAGCAGCACGCGATCGGCGTCGTCGATCGCTTCGACCGCAGCGGCGAGGCTGTCGTAATCGAGGTTCGCGATCGTCTCCTCGATGGCCAACAGCTCCAGCGCCGCGAGCTTCGCCGTCGCTTCGCGCAGCGTGTCGGCCGCGGAGATCTCGGAACCGAAACCGGATGCCGCAGGGAACTGCACCGACTCGCGGCCGAGCTCGGTGGCCAGCGCCATTCTCAACGCGGCGTAGCCGTTCACCCCGATCGTGCGGCAGAAGCGGACGACCGAGGCCACCGAGGTGTCGCACCTCGCAGCGATCTCGGTGATCGTGCTGTCGACGACGAGGGTGGGATCGTCGGCGATCGTCCGAGCGATGCGCGCCAGCGACGGCGGCAGCTTCTCGGCCGCTGTCGCGATGGTCGTCTGGATGCTCATGGCTCTCCTGGCGGGGGCGGGTTTCGGTCGTGTGAACAATTCTTTCATGCCCGACCGCTGGTGCGTAGACTATTTCCATGTCTTCTTCGCGAGCCCATGTCGCCGTCGACCTCGGCAAATCGCGATGCCGTGCGGTGATCTCGGGGCCGTGGGGCGCGAACGATCTCCGCCCTCAGCGCCGGCCCGTGTACGACGGCATCGGGGCACCCGGTCTGGCGGCCGCAGACGGCGTCGCCGCAGCACTCGCCGCGATCCTCCCGTTGAGAGAGCGACTCGATGAGCCGATCTCAGACGTCTCGGTGGGCGCTGCGGGAGCCTGGGCGGCCCCCGAGGCCGCATCCGAGCTCGCACACGGGCTCGCCCGAGCGATGCGGGTGCCGGTGTCCGTGACCTCTGACGTCGTGTCCGCCCACGCAGGAGCGCTCGGTGGCGGGGCAGGCGTGCTCCTGATCGCCGGGACCGGCGCAGCGGCCCTCGGCATCGACGGCGAGGTGGCCACCCTCGTCGACGGGTGGGGACCCGAGCTGGGGGATTTCGGCAGCGGATCCTGGTTCGGGCGAGAGGCGCTGCGCGCTGTCCTGCGTGCCTCGGTCGGCCTCGCACCCACGACAGTGCTCACGGATGCCGTGGGCGCGACGATCGGCGGCCCTGCGGCGATTCCCGCCTGGCTCGCGACCGATGGCCCGCTGCCCCGTCGCCTCGCGGCACTCGCACCGCTGGTGCTCGATGCGGCAGAGAGCGGCGACCCCGTCTCGGTGGAGATCGTCGCCGAGGGCGTCCGTCTCCTGGTCGCATCGGCGGTCGCCGCGTCTGCGGACAGCCGAGATGTCGCCCTCCACGGCGGACTCACCGCACATGTCTGGTTCCGCTCGGCACTCGACCGGGCGCTGGGCGCCGCGGGCCGCGCTGTCGCCGCCTCAGCCGGTGACGCCATCGACGGAGCGCTCCTGCTCGCGGAGCGCACTGATCTTCCCCATGAAAGGTTCGTGCATCGTGCCGAATGAACACGCCAGACTGACCGCCCTCCTCGACGTCCTCTCGACGCTCGGCACGGAGGCGTCGACGACGGAGCGGGGCGATCTCGACCTGCTCGAGACAGCCGAGCTCGTGCGGCGCATGAACGCCGAGGATCACCGTGTCCCGACCGCGGTCGGAGAGCGCAGCGCGGAGATCGCTGCAGCCGTCGACGGCATCACCGAACGCTTCCGCGCCGGCGGGCGCCTCATCTACCTCGGGGCGGGCACCGCGGGCCGCGTCGGAGTGCTCGACGCCAGCGAATGCCCGCCGACCTTCGGTACGGACCCCTCGATGGTCGTGGGGTTGATCGCCGGCGGGGAGACGGCTATCCGCGCTGCGGTCGAGAACGCCGAGGACGACGACGAAGCCGCGGCGGCCTCGCTGCAGGAGCTCGGGCTCACCGAGCGCGACACGGTCGTCGGCATCTCGGCGTCCGGTCGCACCCCCTACGTCGTGGGCGGCCTCGAGTTCGCGCGGAAAGTCGGCGCGCTCACCGTCGCGATCGCCTCGAACCCGGCATCCGAGATCGGGGCTGTCGCCGAGATCGCGATCGAGGTCGTCACCGGGCCGGAGTTCATCTCGGGGTCGACGCGTCTGAAGTCGGGAACCGCGCAGAAGCTCGTCGTGAACATGCTCACCACCCTGTCGATGATCAAGCTCGGCAAGACGCACCACGGCGTGATGGTCGACCTGCTGGCCACGAACGAGAAGCTGCACGCGCGCTCGATCCGCACGGTGACCGAGCTCACCGGCGCCGGGGTCGACGAAGCCTCCGCCGCGCTGGACGCGGCCGGCGGCTCCGTCAAGCTGGCGATCCTGATGATCTCCACGGGGGCATCGGCAGATGACTCGGCTCAGGCGCTCGACGAGGCTGACGGAATCCTGCGCGTCGCGATCGCCCGACTCTCTTGAGGGGCACGTTCGCCGCGTGCTTCCGCCAGGGGCTTCCGGATGACGACGACGCGCTGACCTACGACAGCGACGCCGAGGGTCAGTGGTCGCAGGTGCAGGATCCGCCGCCTCCGCAGCATCCTGCATCCGCAGAGACGTGCGCCTGAGACGACTCCGGGACGTCCATCGCGGGGTTCTGATCGAGGAACCCGTTGGGCTTGAACCAGAATCCGGCGTAGTCGACGGGCATGATCGGCCAGTCCTCGGGGCGAGGGAAGTGCGTCAGGCCGAACGTGTGCCACAGCACGATGTCCTCGCCGTCGAGCGATCGGTCTCCGGCGGTGTATTCGGGCAGGCCGGAGCCGCCCTGATGCGCGTTCGGATACCGGCCGGCGGGCCAGATCTGCCCCTGCTCGTGCTGCGTCGCCCACAGGTGCCTGGTCGCGAAGGCTGCTCGCGCCGCCACGGATGACTCGGGGTCGGCCATCAGCAGTGCGGTCGGCTGGGGGATCAGGTGGTACGCGGTCGGGCGCCCGACATGGTTCGTGCGCGATGTGCTCTGCACCTCCCAGGCGCGCGCGACGGACGAGTCGGCATCGCGCTGAGCGGCGGACTCGGTGGAGAGCTGAGTCTCCGACCAGGTGAACGCGTTGCCGAACGGGTTGTCGGGCCCCATGGGGATGCGCTGAGCGTCGATCTCGAACAGGCGGTTCTCGTCGCCGTCGATCGCGACGTCGAGTCGAGCGCAGAACAGGTGCTGGTGCACGGGGGCGAACACCCCTGGGGCGAGCTCGGTGGCGTGCTTCTGCTGCACGCCGGGTTCGCCGGCACCTGCGAACACGATTCCCGTCGCCTTGGCCACGACCTCGATCGAGCCGTCGAGATAGAAGTGCCAGTAGAAGCCGTAGTCGTAGTTGCCGATCGTCGAGAAGTACGACACCACGAAGCGTCGCGAGCGGCGCACATCCGAGCGTCCCGCGAGGTCGGTGTGCTTCCAGAGGATGCCGTAGTCCTCCTCGTGCATGCAGACGACGTTGGGGATGCGCACGGGGTGGCCGTGATCATCGGCGACGTAGCCGTCGAGGTAGCGGATCACGCCCAGGCAGTCGCAACCCAGCTCGAGGTGGTTCGCGTTCTTGCCGAGCAGGTACTCACCGGCATCGAAGTAGCTGATCCAGAAGCGACCTGGCGCGGTGTCGCCGTAGGGCACGACCATCTCGGGCACGCTCGCTCTGCTGAGCACCGAGCGTCCGTCGAACGCGACGTCGTGCAGCACGAGCCCCTCGCGCGCGTTGAAGCTGACCCTCATCGACCAGTTCTCCCACTCGACCAGAGATCCGGTGACGGCGAAGCTCGGCCCCTCCGGCTGGGTGATCTCGATGGGCTTGAGCGTGGTGCGCGCCGCGCCCTGCACCTCGGGGTAGTAGTTGCCGTGACCCGCGGGCACCGGCACATCGCCCTCGTCGTCGATGCGGATGACGCTGCCCGCGGTCAGATCGATGTGCACCACGAGGCCTTCGACCGGATGCGCCCAGGGGGAGTCGTTCTCGTCGTACTTCAGGAACGTGAGCGAGCGGATGACGCGGCGACCCACCTCGTCGGCACGGCCGGTGTAGCCCGGGGCGAGCGGGCCGCAGAACGCGAGCTCCATGTGATCTGCGAGTCCGCGGCGCGTCATCGCCGCCTGCCACTCGGGCGAGGCCTTCGCGATCGCCTCCGCGCGCTCGTACTCCTCCAAGAGGTACTGCGGCTGGCCGTAGGGGGGCGCGTCGTTGGGCACCCTTTCGTTGCGCAGGACCTCGCCGCGGGTGATCGAGACGACCACCTCGGTGGCGACGCCGGTCGCGGTGTCGAGCAGGGTCGCGTCGACCCGCCGGTCGATGGGGGAGCCGGGCGTCCACCCGGCGAGCTCCTGCTTGGTGGGCTCGTCCGGCAGGAGCATCGGCACGCGAACCGTCTCGCCGAGCAGCCCGGCGGATTCGAGCACGGCGCGGGCTGCGGCGATCTCGGCGCCGGTGAGCGGGTCGAGCGGGTGTGGCGCCGGGATCCGGTCGATGGAGACGGGCTGGGGGTGGGACATCGTCGTACCTCACTATTTCGAGCGAGCGCTCAATAAACGGATTGGCTCGATGCTACGACGGTGTGGCGGGGTGCACAAGAGCCTGCTGGCGATCGACTCTGCGCGGAGCGCGAGCGCGGGGTGGGCGCGCCTGGTTCAGGCGCGCCAGGGCGTGAGGATGCTGTCGAGCACTGCGAGATGCGCCTCGGCGCCGCGCGGCTCGGTGACCTCGAGCACCTGCTGCCCGTACGTGATCGATCGGAGCAGCGACATCACCGCCTGCTTCGGCGTGGCATCCGACAGCTCGCCGTCGACGATCGCCTCATCGATGGCCTCGCTGATGCCGTCCTGCCAGGTCGCGAGCGTGGGGGAGCCGGCGTCCGGGGAGGACGCGAGCGTCGCGAGGCGTCCCCAGAATCCGACGACCACGTACGCCTCGGTGCGTGTCTCCGCCTCGACGGGAAGGACTTCCCGCATCAGGGCGTCGAGTCTGGTCAGCCCGCGGAGCCCCGCGGTCACCGATCGGATGCGCTCGTCCGTGCGCCGGGTGATCTCCGCCGCCGCCGCGCGGATCACGTCGTCGAATCCGTCGAAGTAGTGCCAGAGTGAGCCCGTCGCGACGCCGAGCTCCTTGGCCACGGCGCGAGACGACACCGCCTCGTGCCCGTCGCGGGCGGCCACGGCGAGCAGCGCCTCGGCGATCTGCCGGCGGCGCTCATCGTGGTCTACGACGCGGGGCACACGCCCATCCTGGCGCATCCGACGCAGGTATCGCTATTTTGAGCAGTTGATCAATATGATGCGTGTGTGGATCACCTCCTCCCCGCAGCACCGTGGCTGATGGCGCTCGCCGCCGTCGTCTCGGCCGCGGCGTGCGTCGCGGTCTGGCGGGCCGTGCCGTGGCAGGGGAGGCAGAGCGCGCTGATCATGGCCGGCGCGATGATCGTCATCGCAGTGAGCGGCGGCGACGCGATGATCGGTCTCGTGCTCGGGATCGTCCTTCTCGCGTCTGCGATGCTCGGCACGGCAGGCGTGCGGGGAACGCCGGCGGCGGCCACCTGCTGCCACCGCGCGCTGGTGTCGCTTGTGATGGCGATCTGCTCGTTCGAGAGCCTGTCGACGGGCGAGGCGCTGGTCGAGTCGGGCGGCCACGGCGGCCACGGTCTCGACGGAGTCCTCTCGGTGCTCGTGGTGGCGGGGGTCATCGGAGTGGTGCTCTGGACGGTCGTCTCCGAGTGGGTGCTCGTGCCCGTGCATCAGGGCCGGACCGCCCGCCTGCTCACGGTCGAGTCCTGGGCGATGGCGGCGGGAGTCAGCGTGATGTGCGTGGGGTTCTGAATTCGATCGCCGCCTCGATGAGCAGGGCCGCAGGCGGGACGCGTCAGTGCGATCCGCCGAATTCGATCAGCAGCACACCCAGAGCGATCAGGGCGACGCCGATCGCCATCAGCACCGAGAAGTGGTCCTTGAAGATCACACGGCCGAGGATCGCCGTGATGGCGACGCCGGCCGCTGACCACACGCCGTAGGCGACGCCCACAGGCATGCCCATGGCGAGGATGGCTCCGAGCAGGGTGAAGGCGGCGAGGTAGCCGACGACGATCACGGGGATCCACCGCAGGATTCCCTGTCGCGCAGGTGAACGGCGGGCGGAGGCCGCGATTTCTGAACCCCGCCGCGCGGCGCGTACCCTGGAGGCATCCCCCGAAGCTCACCCGGCAATCTCGCGCGCCGGCGACCTCGGCGCGCTCACACATGCAAGGACGCAGATGAACGTAACCGCCGCACCCCATGACGACTGGACGGCGAGAGAAGAGCTGGCCGAGCGGATGATCCCGCTCATCGGCGCACTCAAGCGCGAGCGTGACGTGGTCACCTCGCTCCACGGACACCGACTGCTGGGACTCTCCGCCACCGGCATCGTCGAGGTGCACGACCGAGTGGCGCAGCTCGGGCACGAACGGCTCGCAGTGGATGAGACCCTCGCGGTGCTCGAGGGCGTTCATGACCTCGCCCCGGGTGCATCGTCGCTCGACCTGGCGCGCCTCGTCGCAGGTCACGCCGACAGCGACCTGCCTCTCGACGTCTATCTGGCCGACGCCCTCGCGCCCGCGGTCGGTGCGGTCGCCGCGGCGCCCACCGATGTCGTGCTCTACGGCTTCGGACGCATCGGGCGCCTGCTCGCCCGCATCCTCATCGCGCACAACGGCGGTGGCAGCGGTCTGCGGCTGCGTGCCATCGTCGTGCGCCGAGGCTCGGAGAACGACCTCGTCAAGCGCGCATCGCTGCTGCTGCGCGACTCCGTGCACGGCCGCTTCGCCGGTTCCGTCACGGTCGACGAGGACGCCGACCAGATCATCGCGAACGGCACCCGCATCCAGGTGATCTACTCCGACGACCCCGCGACGATCGACTACACGGCATACGACATCCACGACGCGATCGTCGTCGACAACACCGGGCGCTGGCGCGACGAGGCGGGTCTCAGCCGCCACCTCGAATCCACGGGCGTCGCACGCGTGCTGCTCACCGCCCCGGGCAAGGGCGCACTGAAGAACATCGTGCACGGCATCAACGACGGCACGATCGAGCCCGACGACCGCATCATCACGGCGGCCTCGTGCACGACGAACGCGATCACGCCCGTGCTCAAGGCCGTCGACGAGGCGTACGGGATCGTCCGGGGGCATGTCGAGACGGTGCACTCGTTCACCAACGATCAGAACCTGATCGACAACTTCCACAGCGGTGATCGCCGGGGTCGCTCTGCGGTGCTGAACATGGTGATCACCGAGACCGGAGCAGCGAAAGCCGTCGCACGGGCGCTCCCCGAGCTCGAGGGCAAGCTCACCGGTTCCGCGATCCGGGTGCCTACGCCCGACGTCTCGCTGGCCGTGCTGCACCTGAGCCTCGAGCGCCCTGCAGTCAAGGACGAGCTCAACGACTACCTGCGTCGGGTCTCGCTGCACTCGAAGCTGCGTCAGCAGATCGACTACGTCGAGAGCCCGGAGGTCGTGTCGACGGACTTCGTCGGCTCGCACCGCGCGGGCATCGTCGACGGCCTCGCGACCATCGCCAACGAGACGGACGTCGTCCTCTACGTCTGGTACGACAACGAGTACGGATACTCGTGCCAGGTGATCCGCGTGCTCGAGGTCATGGCCGGCTCGCATCCGATCGTGCTCCCCGAGCGCCGAGAGGTGACGCTGCACGGGTGACGGCGCTGTCGGCGGCACCGGGCATGATGAGGGCATGAAGTCCGCATCCCTTCTGTCCGAGCGTCTGCGCTCGCATCGACTCACGGCTCCCGCGGCCTCGGTGACCGACGCCGCGGCGCACATGCTCGCGGTGCAGAGCCAGGACTTCACCGCCGGACGCTGGGCGCTCGCTGCGCGCACACACAGAGAGCCCACGCTGCACCTGGTCGATCGCGCCTTCGACAGGGGAGACCTGGTGCGTGCGTGGACGATGCGCGGAACCCTGCACATCATCCCGGCCCGCGATCTGCGCTGGGTGCTGTCGGTGACCGGCGACCGACAGCGCCAGCAGGCGGCAGGCAGGCGACGCGATCTCGGGATCGACCGGACGATGGTCGACGCCGCCGTGGCTGCAGTGGTGCCGCGGCTGAGCGACGGCGGCCTCACGCGCGCCGAGATGTTCGAGGTCTTCTCCGGTATCGGCATCGACCCGAGCGGGCAGCGCGGCATCCACCTGCTGAGCGAACTGACCCTCGACGGCCTGATCTGCCAGGGACCGGTCGTCACTCGAGAGCGGGTGAGCCGCGAGCAGCGCTTCGTGCTCGTCGAACAGCACATCCGCGAGCATGCGGCGCCGGACGACCCACTCGCCGAGCTCTTCGTGCGTTACGTCGACGGGCACGGGCCGGTCGGGGTCGCCGACTTCGCGTGGTGGTCGGGGCTCACGCTCGGCCGGTCGCGAGAAGCGCGCGACAGAGCCGCGGGCAGGGTGGTCGAGATCGAGGAGGGCCTGTTCGTGTCGGGCGCTCGCCCCCGTCGCTCGCCCTCCGTCGCCGACGTGCTCGCGCTCGGAGCCTTCGACGAGTACTACATCTCGTATGCCGACCGCACGGCGGTGTGCGCGCCCGAGCATCTCGCGCTGGTCGGACCGGGCAAGAACGGCATGGTGCGGGCGACGATCATCGCTGACGGTCGGGTGATCGGATGCTGGACGCACGCGAGTGCCTCGCTCGGCTCGGCCCCCGAACTCTTCGTGGCGGACGCCGACGACGAAGCGGTGCGCAGCGCTCTCGCGCGATTCACCCGATTCCTCGGCGGCTGATCCGGCCTGCCGTGGCTCAGCTCACTCGCTCGCGTGGCGCCCGAGGAAGTTGTAGACCTCGTTGTCGTCGACGCCGGGGAACGCCCCACGGGGCAGCGGCGAGAACATGTGCGTGTGCACGCGGGCGCTGGGCCAGGCCTTGCCGTTCCACCGGTCGGTGAGGTCGGCGGAGGGGCGGCGGCAGCATGCCTCGTCAGGGCAGGTGGAGACCGCGCGGTCGGCGGTCTCGCGCCCGCGCCACCAGCGGGCGTCATCGAAGGGCACGCCCACCGTGATCGAGAACTCGCCGTCGGTCGATGCGCCGGTCTGCGTCGAGCACCAGAACGTGCCGGAGGGCGTGTCGGTGTACTGGTGGTGCTCGTTCGTGCGGTTCTGCTGCGTGAACGCCGCCCGTGCCTGGAACTTGCGACACACCCGCTGCCCCTCGACGGCGCCGGTGACATCCATCGGCAGGGGCAGATCGTCGTTCTCGTAGACGCGTGTGATCGCGCCGGTGGCATCGACGCGGAGGAAGTGCAGCGACATCCCCAGGTGCTGCGTGAGCAGGTTGGTCATGCGCATCCCGGCGGCTTCATGGGTCACGCCGAACGCATCGCGGAAGTCCTCGACTGCGAGGTTGCGGTCCTTCTTCGCCTGCTGCAGGAAGGCGACCGAGGCCGTCTCGGGCATCAGGCACGAGGCGGCGAAGTAGTTGATCTCGAGCCGCTGCTGCAGGAAGTCGGCGTAGTCGGTCGGCGGCGTGTGGCCGAGCAGGCGGTGCGCCATGGCCTGCAGCGCCATGGAGCGCAGGCCGTGGCCTCCGGGGATCGATGCCGGAGGCAGGTAGATCCGCCCGTTCTCGAGGTCGGTGACCGATCGCGTCGAGTGCGGCAGGTCGTTGACGTAGATCAGCTCGAAGCCGAGCTTCTCCGCCATGATGCTCACCGTGCGGTGGGTGAGGGCCCCCTGCACGTGACCGGCCGACCGCAGCTGCTTCTCAGCGAGCCTCTCGATGTCTGCGAGGTAGTTGTTCTGCGCGCGCATCCGCAGGCGCAGTTCGGTGTTCGCGCGCCTGGCCTCTTCGGGAGTCGCGATCGCCTCGCGCTCTCGGCGCTGCAGCTCGCGGTGCAGGCCGAGCAGCGACTCGATCGTGTCGTCGCTCATCCCCTTGGTGACGCGCACCGGGGCGATGCCGAGCTGCCGGAACACCGGGCTCTCCTGCGCGCGCTCGAGCTCGATCTCGAGAGCGGCGCGTCGGTTCGGCGGCTCGCCGGAGATGAGATCGGTGACCTCGGTGCCCGTGGCCAGCGCGATGGCCTGCAGCAGAGAGAGCTTCGGCTCTCGCTTGCCGTTCTCGATCAGGCTCAGCTGCGACCCCGCGACGCCGACGAGCGCGCCCAGCTCATCGAGCGTGAACCCCTTGTCGAGGCGGTGGTGCCTGATTCGGTGGCCGAGGGTCGCGAGGTGGATGCCGGAAGGAGCCATTCCTTGATCCTATCGAAAGAACTGCGATTCTTATCGCATGAAATGACGAAAAGTCGGGTGTGAACCAGAAGAAGATGGAGGAAACGCCCCTCACTTCAAAGGAGTAGTCATGGCGATCGCCGAAGTCTTCACCCCCCGAGCATCATCTGTCGCACCTGTGCGCACCTTCGGGACGGCTCCGACGTATGACACCCCTGCGATGGCTGAGCTCGCCGCCTGGGTCGATGAGATCGCGGCTCTCACACAGCCGGCGTCCATCCACTGGGTCGACGGCTCGCGAGCCGAGAATGACTGGCTGCTGCGGGGGCTCGTCGACGAGGGCAAGCTGATCAAGCTCAACCCCGAGTGGCGTCCCGGTTCGTACCTCGCCCGCTCGCACCCCAGCGATGTCGCCCGCACCGAGGGCCGCACCTACATCTCGTCGGAGAACGAGGAGGATGCCGGTCCGACCAACAACTGGGCGCCTCCCGCGCAGATGCGCGAGAAGATGACCGAGATCTTCGAGGGCTCGATGCGAGGCCGCACGATGTTCGTCGTGCCGTTCTCGATGGGGCCGGTCGGCGGGCCGCTCTCGCACATCGGCGTCCAGGTCACCGACAGCGCCTACGCAGTGGCATCCATCGGCATCATGACCCGCGTCGGTGACGCGGTGACCCGTCAGATCGCCGAGGGCGCGCCCTGGGTCAAGACCGTGCACTCGGTCGGCGCACCGCTCGCCGAGGGAGAGCCCGATGTCGAGTGGCCGTGCAACGACGACAAGTACATCGTGCACTTCCCCGAGACGCTCGAGGTCTACTCGTTCGGCTCCGGCTACGGCGGCAACGCGATCCTCGCCAAGAAGTGCTTCGCATTGCGCATCGCCTCGGTCATCGCCCGTGACGAGGGCTGGCTGGCCGAGCACATGCTGCTCATCCGCGTGATCGATCCGGCGGGCAAGGCCTACCACGTGGCTGCGGCGTTCCCGTCGGCGTGCGGCAAGACGAACCTCGCCATGCTGCGCCCGACCATTCCGGGGTGGCGCGTCGAGACCCTCGGAGACGACATCGCGTGGATCCGACCGGGCGAAGACGGTCGCCTCTGGGCGATCAACCCCGAGGCAGGGTTCTTCGGCGTCGCGCCGGGCACGGGTGAGTCGACCAACGTCACGGCCGTCGAGACGCTCTGGGGCAACACGATCTTCACGAACGTCGCGCTCCGCCCCGACGGGGACGTGTGGTGGGAGGGCCTGACCGATCAGGCTCCGCCTCACCTCGCCGACTGGGAGGGCAACGCATGGACGCCGGACTCCGGTCGCCCCGCCGCGCACCCGAACTCGCGCTTCACGGTCTCGGCCGCCCAGTGCCCGCAGATCTCGGAGGACTGGGAAGAGGCGGTGCCGCTCGACGTCATCCTCTTCGGCGGACGACGTGCGACCAACGTGCCGCTCGTGGTCGAGGCCACGGACTGGACTCATGGCGTGTTCCTCGGATCCAACATCTCGTCGGAGCGCACGGCGGCCGCCGAGGGCACGGTCGGGGAACTGCGTCGGGATCCGTTCGCGATGCTTCCGTTCTGCGGCTACAACATGGCCGACTACTTCGGCCACTGGCTGAAGGTCGGACGGGGCCTGCGGTTCGACCGCGCACCCCGCATCTTCCAGGTCAACTGGTTCCGGCGCGGTTCGGACGGGCGCTTCCTGTGGCCCGGATTCGGCGACAACTCGCGCGTCGTCGACTGGATCATCCGTCGCGTGTCGGGCGAGGTGTCGACGATCGACAGCCCGATCGGTCGGCTGCCGCTGGTCGAGGACCTCAATCTCGACGGCATCGACGTGCCGGAGGCCGACCTCGAGGAGCTCTTCTCGATCGACACCGAAGCCTGGAAGACCGAGGCCGACCTCACCGAGGAGTTCTACGACACCTTCGGAGACAAGGTGCCTGCCGCGCTGCGCGCCGAGCTCGCCTCGCTGCGCTACCGCCTCGACAGGGCCTGACAGACCGGGCGCCGGTTCGGGGGAGCCGGCGCTCTACACTCCAGATCCCCCTACCCCCAGACCGCGAAGGCGGGATGGCTGAGGCGAACCCATGGCTGAGTGGTCTCTGACATCCCGCCTTCGCGCATGTGTGTGCGCGAGGTGACCCTGGTCAGGCGAGGAGCTGGTGCCGCGCCAGATCGCGGTAGAGCGGCGTCGACTCGATCAGCTCGGCGTGAGTGCCCTGACCGACCACGGCGCCGTCCTGCAGCACCACGATGAGGTCGCTGTCGACGACGGTCGACAGTCGGTGAGCGATGACGATGAGCGTGCGATCGGTCGACACCGCGTCGATGGCTTCGCGCATGCGCTGCTCGTTCACGCCGTCGAGAGACGACGTCGACTCGTCGAGCAGCAGGATCGGCGCATCGGTGAGCAGGGCGCGGGCGATCGCCAGACGCTGACGTTCTCCGCCCGAGAGCATCACGCCGTCTTCCCCGACGGGGGCCTCGAGTCCCAGCGGGTCGCGTTCGAGCACGTCGCCCAGGTTCACGGCGCGAAGCACCTGCTCGCAGTCCTCATCCGAGGCGTTCGGCGAGGCGAGACGCAGGTTGTCGCCGAGGGTCCCGGCGAGCGTGGGGGCATCCTGCTCGACATAGCCGAACTGCGCGCGCAGCTCGTCGCGCGGATAGGTGCGCGAGTCGTGGCCGTAGAGGCGGATCGACCCGCCCGTCGGGTCGTAGAAGCGCTCGACGAGGGAGAGGATGGTGCTCTTGCCTGCACCGCTGGGGCCGACGAGCGCGACGCGAGCACCGCGGGGCACTGCGAACGAGACTCCGCGGAGGACCTCACGCTCTGCCGTGACAGCCGAGTCGTCCGTCGGCTCGAGGTGCGCATCGGCGAGAAGCGTCTGCGCCTCCTTCGCGGCCGCCAGGCGTGCGGCGACCACGTTCTCGGGGTAGCGGAAGCGCACGTCGCGGAACTCGATCGCGGGGGCGAGAGGGTCGGCGGTGTCGCGCGGGAAGGACGCGGCGATCTCCGCATCGTGCTGGGTCTCGATCGGCAGGTTCAGCACTTCCTGGATGCGACCGAGAGCACCGAGCGCCTGGTTCACCGAGGTGATCGCGCCGAACGTGGTCGCGAGCGGCATCACGAGCATGAACAGGAACAGGATGAACGTGATCAGCGACGCGATGGTGATGGTGCCGGCCGCGACCCTGAAGCCGCCGACGCCGAGCACGACGAGCAGTGAGACCTGCAGCGCGACTCCCGCGATCGGAACCACGAGCGAGGAGATCTTGGCGATGCGCACGCCGATGCCGTAGGCCTCGGAGGCGAGGGCCGACACCGTCTCGGTCTCGCGTTCCGTCGCACCGGAGGCGCGCACGGTGCGGATCGAGCCGACCGCGCGCTCGACGCCCGAGGCGAGCTCGCCGACCTTCTCCTGCTGGGCGGTGGATGCCGTGCGGATGCGGCCGCTGAGCGCGGTGACGACGACGACCGAGGCGCCGATCACGACGACGATGAGCAGCAGCAGCACGGGGTCGATCACGAGCATCGCTATGAGAGCGCCGAGGAACAGGATCGCGCTGCCGACGGCATCCGCCAGTCCCTGCGTGAGCACGGCGTAGAGCAGCGTCGTGTCGGTGCCGACGCGCGACACCAGGTCGCCGGTGCGTCGGGCGTCGAACTCGCTGATCGGCAGGTGCAGGATGCGCGAGATCAGCTTGCGCCTGCTGGAGTACACGACCGCGGTGCCGGTGCGCTGCAGCAGGTAGTGCTGGTAGCCGGAGATGATCGAGGACACGATCACGAGACCGACGAGGGCCCAGACCAGGATGCCGAGTCCCTGATCGGACTGCACGGCTTCGATGAGCTGACCCACCAGCAGTGGTTGGGCGAGCGACGTGGCGGCTCCGAAGACGCTGAGCACCGCGACGACGATGAGCGTGCGCTTGTGCTCGAAGAGGAAGGGGAGGAGCTGGCGGAAGGTGGCGCGCGGACCGTCGTGCTGCGCGCCGCGTCCGCGTCGGCGTGATGTCGCCGTGCTGGACATGCGGAACCTCGTTCTGAAAGGGGGTAGTTCGACCGTACTTCGTGCGAGGACGGATTCTGTGGATGGGCTGTATGCGTTTCAGTGCTTGCCGAATCGGCGGTGCGCCGCCTGCTTCGAGACACCGAGTGAGCTCGCGATCGCCTGCCACGAGTACCCGAGATTGCGCGCGCGTCTCACCTGGGTCTCTTCGGCGCGGGCCAGTTCACTGCGCAGGGCGGCGAGGCGGTGGAGCTCGGACAGTGGCTCGCCGCCGTCATCCTGGGCGATCGCGGTCTTCATGGTCATCGTGAACCTCCTGCGTCAATATTGGTTGACGGTGCAGCAGATGTCAACATAAATTGACGGATCGCGCGGCGTGCGCGATGCGAGACTGGACCGATGCTGTCTGCATCGAAACCCGTCCCCGGCGACCGAGTCGCCGTCCTGTCGCCCGCCTTCGCTGCTCCTGCGGTCGCGCCTGAGATCCACGAGCAGGCTCTCCGACGACTCGAGCAGCTGACCGGACTGATCCCGGTGGAGTATCCGACCACCAGGCAGCTCGACGCGAGCCCTGAAGCCCGGGCCGCCGACGTCAACGCGGCCTTCGCCGACCCCGGCATCCGCGCGATCCTCGCGACGATCGGGGGCGATGACCAGATCCTGGTGGTGCCGCACCTCGACGCCGCACTCGCTCAGGCCGATCCCAAGCCGTTCCTGGGCTACAGCGACAACACCAACATCCTCAACTGGCTGTGGGGGCTTGGCATCCGCGGCTACTACGGAGGGTCCACGGCAGTGCACCTGGGGCCTGGGCCGGCGGTCGACGACGTGCATCTGCGCTCACTGCGCGCTGCGCTGCTCGACGGCGGCACGATCGAGATCACCGAGCCAGGCGAGTCGGAGGACGTGGGACGGCGCTGGACAGACCCCCTATCGCTCACCGAGTACGGCGACCGGATCGCGACCGATGAGTGGGCCTGGGCCGGGCCGGCATCGCGCGTCGAGGGACGCACGTGGGGCGGGTGCCTCGAGAGCATCGACGCGCTCGCGCTCGCAGACCGGCTGCCCACGACATACGACCTGCGCGGCGGCATCCTGCTGCTGGAGACCAGCGAGGAGCGTCCGCCGGCGAGCTGGGTGGCACGCTGGATGCGCGGTTTGGGAGAGCGCGGGATCCTCGATGCCGTCGCGGGCGTGGTCGTCGCGCGTCCGCCGGTGAGCGACTTCGAATTCCTGCCGTCGCCGGCAGAGGCCGATGCGCTGCGCGCGGCGCAGCGAGACGCCGTCATCGAGACGGTCTCGCGGTACAACCCCGACGCGGTCGTCTGCGTGGGCGTGCCGTTCGGTCACACACGGCCCCAGTGGATCGTTCCCTACGGGGGGACGATGGCGCTCGACGGGTCGACGCGGACGATCACCGCCTCCTACTGAGCCCGACGACCACCCCGAGCACCCGAAAGGGCGGCACCCCCGAGGAGGTGCCGCCCTTTCGCGTGAAGTGACGTGTCAGAGTTCGACGGCCGCCGCGACTCCGAGGTCCTCTTCGTAGTCGTTGTCCTTCGTCTCCTTCGACAGGAGCAGCGCGATGAACGTCAGCACTCCCATCGCCGACAGGTAGAGACCGACGAGCCACGGGGCGCCGTCGCCGAGTTCCCAGAGCCACAGCGCGATGAGCGGGGCCACGGCGGCGCCGAGGATCGAGGAGACGTTGTACGAGATCGCGGAGCCCGTGTAGCGGACGTTCGTCGGGAACAGCTCGGGAAGCAGCGCGCCCATCGGACCGAACGTCGCGCCCATGAGCATGAAACCGAACACGAGGAACGCCTGCGCGAGTGCGCCCGTGAACTTCGGGTCCATCGCAGGCAGCAGGAAGGCGTTGAACGTGAAGCCGAACACGATGATGAGCCCGGTGACCCACAGGAGCAGCTTGCGTCGGCCGACCGAATCGGCGATCGGCCCGGAGAGCAGGGTGAAGATGCCGAAGAACACCACGCCGACGATCTGCATCAGCACGAAGTCGGTGTAGGCGAATCCGAGACCCGGATAGAACTGCGCGGCGAAGGCCGACGCGTCGAAGTCCTTGCCCGTCGCCTCGGCAGCGGCCTGCGCGGCGGCGGACGCCGTCTCGAGCGTGGCCGGCTTGGTGCCGTACGCCAGGGTGAAGTTCGTCATCAGGTAGAACAGCACATAGGTCGCCAGCATGATGAACGTGCCGAGGATCAGCTGCTTCCAGTGGTGGCGGAACACGGTCGCGAGGGGCAGCTTGCGGATCGCACCCTTCTTCTCGGCCTTCTTGAAGGTGTCGGACTCGACGAGCTTGAGTCGGACCCACAGGCCGATGATGACCATGACGGCAGAGAAGAGGAACGGGATGCGCCAGCCCCACGACAGGAAGGCTTCGGACTTGAGCGCGGGGTTCTCGGAGTGCGGCAGCAGCCAGTTGATGCCGAGGAAGAGGAAGTTCGCGATGATGAAGCCGAGCGGCGCTCCCAGCTGCGGGAACGTGCCGTACCAGGCGCGCTTGCCCCGGGGTGCGTTCTCGGTGGCGACCAGCGCGGCCCCCGACCACTCGCCGCCGAGCGCGAAACCCTGAGCGAGACGCAGGATGAGCAGCAGGAGAGCCGCCCACCAGCCGATCTGCTGGAACGTGGGCAGAAGCCCGATGATGAACGTCGCGATGCCCATCGTGAGCAGAGAGGCGACGAGCGTGGCCTTGCGGCCGAACTTGTCGCCGAAGTGACCGAAGACCACCGCGCCGATCGGGCGGGCGACCATCGCCGCACCGAACACCGCGAACGACGACAGCAGCGAAGTGGTGTCGTTGCCCGTGGGGAAGAAGAGCACCGGGAACACGAGCACGGCCGCTGTCGCATAGGCGTAGAAGTCGTAGAACTCGATCGTGGTGCCGACGAGGCTCGCCGTGATGACGCGCGAGCGCGGATTCGCGGGCGCTGTGGTCGTACTCATGCTGCTCCTTAGATCCATGGCCCGGTATACCAAGGCACCGAGAGATCCTACGCCTTCCTGAACGTTTGCTGGGTGCGTGTGACGTCCGCGGGGCGCGCGTGCGTAGAGTCGGAGACGGATGCTGATGCCCGGGGCGAGGGGAAGACCGTGACGACGAGACTGCTGCTGATCGCCGACACCCACGTTCCGAAGCGGGCCAAGCGGCTCCCCGACGCCGTGCTGCGGGCGGTCGACGACGCCGACATCGTGATCCACGCGGGGGACTGGGTCGACCTCGCGACGCTGGATCTGCTCGAATCCCGCTCGCGGGTCCTGCATGGCGTCTACGGCAACAACGACGGCCCCGAGCTGCGCGAGCGCCTGCCCGAGATCGCTCGCTTCACCGTCGAACAGGTCGACGTCGCGGTGGTGCACGAGACCGGCCAGCGGCAGAAGCGCGAGGAGCGGATGGATGTCGCGTTCCCCGGCGTGGATCTGCTCGTTTTCGGGCACTCGCACATCCCTTGGGACACGGTCGCCCCCTCCGGGATGCGCCTGATGAATCCCGGGTCGCCGACCGATCGGCGCCGTCAGCCGGTCTGCACGATGATGCGGGTCACGATCGACGAGCGGCGGATCGATGCCACGCTCGTGCCGCTCGCATGAACGCCTCACCTGGCGGAAGCCACGATGCAGAGGTGCCCTCGGCATACCGCGCTCCGATGCGCTCGCGCGACGACGACGTGAGCGACGGCCCGGCTGTCGAGCGGGCACTGGAGCTCGGCGTGTGCGGAATGGGCGGCAGACTCGACGACGTACCGCACTCGATCGCCGATGCGCTCGCCGCGGTGGACGCGGTCTACGGAGAGCGGATGGCACGCCGACTCGAGCGGTTCGCATCGGTCGCCGAGGGCGTCTTCGTCTGGACGCGCGACGCCGATGGCCTCCTCTGGCTGGGACGGATCACCGGACCGTGGCGCTACGACGCCTCGGCCGACGCGCGGGATGTCGACCTCGTGCACGTGCGCGCGTGCGACTGGCTCGATCGTCCGATCGAGGCGGCCGCGGTGCCTCCCGGCGTGCACGAGGCCTTCGCGCGCGGCGGTCGCAACTGGCAGAGCATCACCCGAGCCGACGCCGCTCGTCTCACGGCAGCCGTCTGGAAGTCCCGACGCAGCCGGCAGTGAGCCGTTCAGTCGGCCTGGCGCAGGTCGCGGACGATCGCGTCGTATCGGGTGAGGAACGCCCGTTCGTCGAGTCGCTTGCGTCGCATCCACGACGTGACCTCGTCGTTGCGCTTGCTCGCGTTGCACGACCCGCATGCAGGAACGACGTTCTCGACGGTGTACCGCCCGCCTCGCGAGATCGGCATCACGCAATCGCGTTGCAGTGCGATGTCGCCCGCTCCGCAATACGCGCATCCTCCCCAGGCCTCTCGCAGCGAAGCCCACTGCTCGACGGTGAGGTCGTTGTCCGCCCGCGCCACGCGGCCCTGGCGCCGCTTGGCATAGCGCGCGCGAGCGGCAGGTGAGGGAGTGGAGAACCTTCGACGCGGCACAGACACACGGTACCGGGTCGAGTCGCCCCCGGAGGGCTATTCCTCGGTGTCGCCGAGGTCGAGCGACGGGACGAAATCGGCGGTCGCGTCGAGCAGGTGCTCGAGTTCGAGGACGACGAGTCGGTTCGCTCCTGTCTTCGTGGCGGGCGCGGGCACGAAAAGGGTGCGCTGCGGGCCGTTTCGCCAGTATCGACCGAGGAAGAAGCCGTTGACGAACGCGTAGCCCTTGCTCCAGGCGGCGGTGTCGAGGAACAGGTCTGCGGGGGCATCGAGGTCGAAGTCCGCCACCCATGCCGACGGACCGGTCGTCGCCGCGGCGGACGCGTCTGCGGCGCGGGATCCGATCTCCGCAGCCAGGGCCGCGACGTCGAGCGGTGTCGAGTGCCAGCCGGTCAGCGCAACACCGTCGAGTGCAGGAGCGCCGATGAGGCCCTTCTGCTCGCCGAGCCGGTGGTCGTAGTTCACCCTGCCGCCCTCTTCGACGAGGATGCTGAGCGTACGCCCCGCGGGGATCCGCAGAGAACGGTCATGACGGGTGCGCGAGAGGGTGCCGACGGGCTGGCCGTCGACGCTCACCCAGGCGAGGTCGCGAACCTCCTCGAGGACGAGCTGCCCGCCCCGGCCCTCGGGCAGGGAGACGTCGTAGCGGACCAGGGCGCTCAGGTGCTCCAGCTCGTCGAACGTGACGGGCTTTGACGACGAGGGAGCGCTCGCCGCAGCATCCGTCCATGCACCGGCCGCGCTCAGCGGCACCGAGAAGACCGGCGCGGGCTCGGCGGCGGCCGGAAGCTCATCCGGCACCGGGGCGTACTTCGCGATGACGTCGCGGAATGCGAAGAACTTCGCGGTCGGGTTCCCGGCCTCGTCCAGAGGCGCGTCATAGTCGTACGACGTGACGATGGGCAGGTAGCGCCCCTTGTGGTTGGCGCCGTTCGTGAGGCCGAAGTTCGTGCCGCCGTGGAACATGTAGATGTTGACCGACGCGCCGGCAGCGAGCAGCTCGTCGAGGTCGGCGGCGGCGGCGGTGACCTCGGTGGTGTGATGCACGCCGCCCCACCAGTCGAACCATCCGTCCCAGAACTCCGAGCACATCAGTGGACCCGTGGGCTGGTGGCTGCGCAAGGTCGCGAGGCGCTCCGCGCTGCGCGAGCCGAACGAACCGGTCTTGTGCAGCTCGGGAAGGCTGCCGTCGTCGAGCATCTGATCGGTGGGCTGGTCGACGGTGGTGAGGGGGACCGTGATGCCCGACTCGCGGGTCAGCGCGACGAGCGCCTGCAGGTACGCCTTGTCGGAGCCGTATGCGCCGTACTCGTTCTCGATCTGCACGAGCACGACCGAGCCGCCGCGGTCGATCTGCCGCGGAGCGACGACCTCGTAGACCCGACGGAGGTACTCGCTCACATCGGCCAGGAAAGTGGGCTCGGACGAGCGCAGCTCGCGCTCGCCCGCGGTGAGCCAGTTCGGCAGACCGCCGTTGTGCCATTCGGCGCAGATGTAGGGGCCGGGGCGGACGATCGCGTCCATGCCCTCGGCCTGGATGAGGTCGAGGAAGCGCCCCAGGTCGTTCCACCCCGTGGCATCCCACTCGCCCCGGCGGGGTTCGTGGGCGTTCCAGGCCACGTACGTCTCGATCGTGTTGAGCCCCATCAGGCGGGCCTTGCGGATGCGGTCCTGCCACTGGTCGGGGTGCACCCGGAAGTAGTGGATGGCGCCGGCGATCACCTGGTGGGGGAGCCCCGCGCGGAGGAAGTCGGTCTCGCCGATGGAGAAGGAGGTCACGATGTGGTGCTTTCGATGGGAGGGCCGAACGGGGAGGGAGTCCCCGTCCGGCCCGGACGTGCGATTACTGGTTGACGGCGAAGCCCTGCGAGTTGCCGTACTCGACCAGCGCGTCCTGCCAGGTCACCAGCCCCTCGTTCAGGTCGGTGCCGTTCTGGTACGACTGGCCCACGGTGTCGCCGAAGATGCTGTTGCCGTAGACCTGGTAGGGCAGGTAGCTCCAGCCTTCGACGACGTCGTCGGCCGCAGCCGCGAGGACCTCGTTGATCTTCTGGCCGCCGAAGTACTCGGGAGCGTCGGCGAGGAACTCCTCGCTCGAGAGCTCCGCCGTGGTCGACGGGAAGCCGCCCGACTCGAGGAAGGTCGAGATGCTGTCCTCCGAGTTGTTCAGCCACCACAGGAATCCGGCTGCGAGCTCCGGGTTCTTGCTCTGCGTCGTCACGGCCTGGCCGCCGCCGCCGTTCTCCGCCGTCGCAGGGGTGCCGTCGTAGGTCGGCATCGGCGCGACGCGCCAGTCTCCGGCTCCGTCGGGAGCGCCGGTGATCAGGTTGCCGGGCATCCAGGCGCCGATCACGAGGGTGGCGAGGCTGCCGTCGCCGAGGGCGCGGAACCACTCGTCGCTCCAGCTGCCGTAGGGGGCGAGCAGATCCTCCTCGACGAGGCGGTTCCAGTTCTCGGTCCACTTCTTCGAGCCGTCGTCCTGCAGGTCGATCGTGACATCCGTGCCGGAGGTCTCGAACGGCTTGCCGCCGGCCTGCCAGATCATCGAGGTCGCGAAGCCGGCGTCGCCGGTGTCGTTCGTGATGTAGGCGTTCGGGTTCGCGGCGTGGATCGCCTTCGCGGCCTCGTAGTACTCGTCCCAGGTGGTGGGCACCGTGACGCCCGCGGCGTCGAACACGGCCTTGTTGTAGAACAGCGCCATGGGGCCGGAGTCCTGCGGCAGCCCGTAGATGGCGTCGCCGTCGGTGACGGAGTTCCACGTCGACGCCGTGTAGTCGTCCTCGAAGTCGGCGAAGCCGTACTGCGAGAGGTCGACGAACGCATCGGTGAGGGCGAACTGGGGGAAGGCGTAGTACTCGATCTGCACGACGTCGGGGGCGCCGGAGCCTGCCTTGATCGCATTCTGCAGCTTGGTGTACTCCTCGTTGTTGGTGCCCGCGTTGACCACGTTCACCGTGACGTTGGGGTACTCCTTCTCGAAGGCCTCGACCTGGGCTTCGGCCGAGGGGGTCCACGACCAGTACGTGATCTCGCCGCCCTTCTCGAGCGCGGCCTCCACGGAGTCGAACGAGCCGTCGCCGGCAGCGCTGCCGCCTGAGCCGGTGTCGCCGGTGCTGCAGCCGGCCAGCGCGAGCGCTGCCACGGTTCCGGCCGCGAGCACCGTGAGAGTGCGCCGTGCGGCGGGTGAGGGAAGGTGCTTCATTGCTGTGTCCTTTCGGGGGTGCGGTCCAGCATCGGACCGACGTGTGCGGTGCGGAGGGATGCCGGGGGCTACTGCTTGACGCTTCCGGCGGTGAGACCTGACTGCCAGAACCTCTGCAGCAGCAGGAAGGCGATGACGATCGGGATGATGGTGAGGAGCGAACCCATGATCACGAGGTTGTAGATCGGCTGCGACCCCGCGCCGATCGCCTGGTTGCTCCACTGGTTGAGGCCGACCGTGAGCGGGTACCAGTCGGGGTCGGACAGCATGATCAGCGGCAGGAAGTAGTTGTTCCAGGTCGCGACCACGGTGAAGAGGGTGACCGTCACGATTCCGGGTGCGAGCAGTCGCATCGAGATCGTGAAGAAGGTGCGGAACTCGCCGGCGCCGTCGATGCGCGCCGCCTCGAGCAGCTCGGTCGGCACCGAATCCGAGGCGAAGACCCAGATCAGGTACAGGCCGAACGGGCTGATCAGCGAGGGGATGATCACGGCCCACGGCGTGTTCGTGAGGCCGAGCTCGCTGAAGAGCAGGAAGGTCGGCACGGCCAGTGCGGTGCCGGGCACGGCGACCGCGCCGAGCACGACGGCGAACACGGCGCGGCGGCCGGGGAAGCGGTACTTCGCGAGTCCATAGCCGGCCATGGTCGCCAGCAGGGTCGCGCCGCCGGCTCCGACGACCACGTACAGCAGCGTGTTGCCGAGCCAGCGCAGGAAGATGCCGTCTTGGTACGAGAACGTGGCCACGAGGTTGTCGAAGAACGCGAAGTCGTCGGAGAACCACAGACCGAACGAGCTGAAGAGTCCCGACTGCGTCTTCGTCGAGCTGAACAGCAGCCAGACGAGCGGCACGAGCGTGTACAGCGCGTACGCGACCATCACGATCAGCAGGATCTTCGACTTGCGCGGATTCATCAGATCGTGGCGCTTCTGCGAGGGGCGGGCGAGGGGGAGTGCCATGTCAGCGCACCTCCGACTTCGAGCCGCGCAGTTGCACGACGTAGGCGATCACTGCGGTGATGACGCCCATGATGATGGCGATCGTCGCGGCGTAGTTGAACTGCTGTCCGGCGAACGAGAGGTTGTACGCGTACATGTTGGGTGTGAAGTACGTCGTGATCACGTTCGGTGCCAGAGGCCGCAGGATGTTGGGCTCGTTGAAGAGCTGGAAGCTGCCGATGATCGAGAAGATCGTCGCGATCACGAGGGCGCCGCGGACGTTGGGGATCTTGATCGAGAAGATCGTGCGCCAGGCGCCGGCTCCGTCGAGCGATGCCGCCTCGTACATGTCGGTCGGGATCGTCTTCAGCGAGGAGTAGAAGATCAGCATGTTGTAGCCGACGAACTGCCACGTCACGATGTTGCCGATCGAGACCAGGATCCACTCCCGGGCGAAGGGGGTGATGAGGTCGCTGCCGAGCAGGTCGTTGAAGTTCGACGTCAGTCCGAACTGGTCGCCGTAGATGTAGCCCCACATGAGCACCGCCACGACGGCGGGCACCGCATAGGGCAGGAAGATCAGGATGCGGAAGAAGGATGCCCCGCGCAGTCGCGCGCTGTCGAGTGCCAGCGCCGCGGCGAGGGCCAGGACCAGCATGATCGGCACCTGCACGACGAGGAACAGCACGACGCGGCCGAACGCCTCCCAGAACTGCGGGTCGGTGAGGGCGCGCACGTAGTTGTCGAACCCGACGAACGCGGTGCCGCCGATCAGCTTCTCCTGGAAGAAGCTGAGGTACAGCGCATAGGCGAGCGGTGTGAGGAACACCAGGGCGAACACGACCATGAACGGGCCGACGAAGGCCCATCCCTTCCAGTCGCGCTTTTCACGCCGGCGGATGCCGTGGTCCGCCAGGGCTGCGGAGTCTTGAGTCGTCATTGACGAGAACCTTCTTAGAGATCGGGCGCTCACGGCGCCGTGTGTCAACGTCAACATATTCGATGCGCTGCTAGTGTGTCAACGTCAACACATGAATGGATGAGTGCTCGTGACCTCGGAACAGTCGGCAGAGCCGCCGCAGCGGCGGCGAGACCCCTCCATGGAGGACGTGGCGCGAGAGGCCGGCGTCTCCGGGCAGACCGTCTCGAGGGTCGTGAACGCGCGCGGCTACGTCGGCGCCGCCACCAGGGAGCGCGTCGAAGACGCCATGCAACGGCTCGGCTATCGGCCCAACAGCGCGGCCCGCGCCCTGCGCTCGGGCCGATTCCGCGCGATCGGTGTGATCATGTTCTCCTTCAGCTCATACGGCAATCAGCGCACGCTCGATGCGATCGCGGTGCGCGCGTCGCAGATGGGATACGCGTTGACTCTGATCCCCGTGGAGTCCAGCGCTCGTGACACCGTGGCAGGCGCCTTCCGCCGCCTCGAGGAGCATGCGGTCGACGGCATCATCATCGTGATCGAGGCGCACCAGCTCGATGAGGCCGAGGTCGAGATCCCCGACGGGCTGCCCGTCGTGCTGGTCGACTCCAACCGTGGAGCGAGTCATCCCTTCGTCGACACCGACCAGGCGCAGGGCGCGCGGCTCGCGACCGAGCATCTGCTCGACCTCGGACACCGGACCGTCTGGCATATCGCGGGTCCGGCGAAGTCGTACTCCGCCGAACGTCGTCGCGAATCCTGGCGGCGCACCCTCGAATCCCGCGGGGTCGTCGCGCCCGAGCCGCTGCAGGGCGACTGGTCCGCCGAGTCGGGCTACCGTGCGGGGCTCCGGCTGCGTGACGACGTCGCCGTCACTGCGGTCTTCGCCGCGAACGACCAGATGGCGATCGGCGTCGTGCGGGCCTTCCGTGAGGCCGGCCGTGATATTCCGAGCGACGTCAGCGTGGTCGGCTTCGATGGCCTGCCGGATGCCGCGCAGCTGTGGCCGCCCTTGACCACCGTGCAGCAGCATCCTGAGAAGGTCGGCGCGCTCGCGGTCGACGCGCTGCTCGCCGAGCTCGACGGGGGAGAGCGCATCCAGACCCCGCTCGTCGGCACGGAGCTCGTCGTCCGCGAGAGCACGGCGCCGCCTCGCGTCTGACCGCAGGCAGCGGGTGCGCCGGCGGTCAGGACCTCTCGGCCGCGCCGGCGCTTTCTCTTCGCCGGATCGACACGTGCGCCGGGATGCCGCGTGAGAACAGGATCGACAGCAGGCTGATCAGGATCAGTCCCACGAACGACACGCGCAGCGACGAGAGCTGCGACTCTCGGTAGATGTCGGCGAGTGCGCTCGAGTCGTCGTCGCTGAGGCCGGCCGCCTCGCTGATCCCGGCGACGTCCGCCGCGGGCACCACCGTGACGCCGCGGTCCGTCGCAGCGCTCACGGTCTCGCGCACGTCGCTCGGAAGATCGCTCACGGCGACGCCGGACGCGAACGAGGTCGACAGCGCTCCGATCAGCAGCGATCCGATCAGCGCGGTTCCGAGCGATGAGCCCAGATTCTGGAAGACGCCCTGCAGCCCGCCGACCTCGCTCGTGTCCTTCTCACTGACGCTCGACATGTTGACATTGCCGAGCTGCGAGGCGAGGAGCCCCAGGGCGCTGCCGGCGAGGAACATGCCGGCCGCGAACAGAACGCCGCGAAGGTCCTCGGTCACCGCACCGAGCAGCAGCACGGCGCTGAGCACGAGGGTCGACTGCCCGACTCTCACGATGCGGCGAGGGGACCACCTGCGGGACAGCGCGGTGCCGACGATCGAGAAGAGGATCAGCGAGACCGAGAGCGGGAAGATCTTGAGGCCCGTCTCGAGCGCGTCGTATCCGAGCGTCATCTGCAGGTACACCGGGACCATGAAGAACAGCCCGGCCGTCACGGCGTACTGGGCGCCGAGCACCGAGAGCCCGCTGCGCAGAGTCGTGATGGAGAACAGATCCGGCTGCATGAGAGGAGAGCGGCCGTCGCGTATCAGCCGTCGCTGCCAGCTGATGAAGAGCGCGATCAGAGCGGCTCCGAGCGCGATGCACCAGGTCGTCAGAGAGACTCCGAGGGGCGCGATGGGGACGCCCGCGATCTCCGGCGTGTACAGGGGGACCACCCATCCCCAGGTCTTGCTCTGCAGCATGCCGAAGACGATCAGGACGAGGCCGGCCGAAGACAGCAGGACGCTGCCGATATCGATGCGGATACTCTGCCGTGGGGTGGAGTCGGTGATGATGCGAGCGCACAGGACGACGCCCAGCATGATCACCACCTCGGCGACGAAGACGAACCGCCAGCTGGAGTACGTGGTCACCGCCCCGCCGATGAGCGGACCGGCCGCGACCGCCGCACCCGACACGGCGCCGATGACGGCGAAGGCGGTGACGCGCTCAGCACCTCGGTAGTTGTCGGCGACGAGTGCGGCGATCGCGGGGATCACCAGCACCGCGCCCAGCCCCTCGATGATCGACCAGCCGAGGAAGAGGAACCCCACGGACGGACTCAGCGCGGTGATGAGGGAGCCTGCGGCGTAGACGCAGGAGCCGATCACGAAGGCGCGGCGTCGTCCCCACACATCGCCGAGCTTGGCGCCGAGGAGCATGAACGCCGCCATCGTCAGGGTGTAGAACGTGATCGCCGCCTGCATCGCCGTCACGGACGTGTCGAGATCGCTCACGACCGTCGAGATCGATACGTTCATGACCGTTCCGTCGAGCACCATGACGAACTGCGCGGAGCCGAGGACGATGACCACGTTCCACTTCTTCACGAGGTCTCCTCGGATGCGGGTGCGGGTGCAGGTGCGGGCGCGGGTGCGGGTGCAGGTGCGGGTGCGGGAGCTGCCTCGTACGCGGGCCGGCGGTTGCCGCGCATGATCCGCGCCACGGCCGTGATCAGGAACAGCTGACCGGTGATCGCCTCGGCGACGGCGATCCCCTGCACAGTGGGGCTCGCCGGCACGATGTTGCCGTAGCCGGTGGTCGTGAGGGTGGTGAACGAGAAGAACAGCTGGCTCGAGAGCGAGTCGACGACCGTCGGGCCGAAGGTCGGCGCGACGGTCAGAAGTGCGACGAGGTTGTAGACCAGGGCGAAGAACATGCCCACCAGGGCGTACGCCGAGATCGCGGCGAGCAGAGCCTCGGCGTCCAGGCCCCGGCGCCGCACCTGGTGTCGGATGATCGCGACCGGCGCGATGAGGAAGGCGAGCATCGAAGCGGCGGACAGCGAGATGTCGAGGGCGTGTCCCTTGAGGTCGAACACCGACACCACGACCGCGGCGATGCCTGCCGCCGCGAGCACGATCCAGGCGATGCGCTGCACCCGAGTATGCGCCTCGGTCACTCGAAGCACGACGGCGACGGTGACCAGCTGCAGCACGAACGCCGGTGGGCTCGGGTCGGTCGTCCCCTGAGCGGCGCACAGCACATAGCTGAGCACGAGGAGTGCGAGCACGAGCCAGTACCCGGACGGCCGGCCGACCACCTGTCTCGCGACGTGTGAGCCGAGGGGCGAGGGCTCACGCATCGTGTCTCCGGATTCCATGGAGGCGCCTCACACGGTTCCGTGCTCGTTCGGCAGACGCCCCGACGCCAGAGCTGCCTTCAGCGCCAGGAAGTCACTGTGGTTCTGATCCGCGTAGGCGACGGCGAAGTCCGCGATCGCCTCCTCGAACGTGTCGCTCCGCCCCAGATACCCCGCGATCTGCACCCGGTCTCCGGATCGGGAGTGGGCTCGCGCCAGCGTCTCGCCGCAGATCCGCGCATACAGGGTCGCACCCCGCACGGTCATCGTCTCCGGATCGATGCCTCCTTTCCCGTCCTGCAGCTGCCGGATGTAGAAGTCACGGTGCTGCCCGTCGAGGCCGACCACGGATTGCCACCCGAGGAAGATGTCGCTGGATGCCTGCATCAGTCGCTGCCCCCGCACGACGCGCTCTGCGTGGTCGTCGAACTCACTCGGACCGAGGAAACGCTCGAGGACGGACGCCTGCGCCTCCTTGGCCTGAAGGAGCAGCGGGTCGTCGTCGTCGCGCCCGCTGAAGAGGATCACCCAGGCTCGCGTCCCGACGCTTCCGACACCGACCACCTTTCGCGCCATATGACGGTACCGGTACTCGGCGAACGGATGCCGTTCGCCGACGAGCGTCGTCCGATACGCGCCGAGCACCTGATGCATGACATCCGCTTCGTCTGCGGCACGCCCCGCTTCGCGCAAGAATTCCTCGACGGGGACGATCAACGGCGGCGCCGCGACGATGCGCAGGCGGCCGTCGACGACGCGCACCAGCTTCTTGAAGGCCTTTCGCTGATCGCGTCTTCGCGCCTTCTCGATCGTCGCGTCCAGCCGACGCACCTCCTCGTCTCCCACCAGCTGGTCGAGCTGCGCCTGGCGGATCGACACTCTCGCACGCTCTGCGTCGAGTCGGTCGTACCAGGCATCGAGCACGGTCGACGTCGCTGCCCTCCGCATCGCCGTCCGGTAGCCGTGCGCCGCGGCCACGACGCAGGCGCGCTCCTCGCCGGCGCTGAATCCACGGTGCCTGCCGGCCACCGCGAAGCTCGCGGCGAGCCGTTTCACATCCCATTCGAACGGGCCGGGGAGCGTCTCGTCGAAGTCGTTGATATCGAAGATCAGGTGCCGCTCCGGGGTGCTGAACAGGCCGAAGTTCGAGAGGTGCGCGTCTCCGCAGAGCTGCGCGATGATCCCGGTGTGCCCGGAGGAGGCGAGATCCGATGCCATGATCAGAGCCGCGCCGCGGTAGAAGGCGAGCGGCGACACCGCCATCCGTGCGTACCGCACCGGCGTGAGCTCCGGAACCCGTGACCGTCCCTGCTCCTCCAGCAGAGCCACGGGATCCGGTCGGTCCGGGGCAGGTGACCACGCACCGAGATGCGCCCGAGGCACCCGCGATCGAGCGGCGCGTCCTCTCTCGCGTCGCTCTGCGAACGGCTTCGCGACCTCAGCCGACCGGGTCATGAGCTGGCCGGACCAAGGGGGGCGGCGGAGGCGGGGGCCGCCTTCTCACCCGCGACGTCGTGGAGCGCGTCGTCCTCGGACGGCACGACGTCGATGACATCGGCATCGGCATCGGCATCAGCGGACGGCGGACGTTCGACCACCTCCAGTATCAGGACGGCGAGGAGCGACAGCGCCAGTGTCCACAGCACGAGCGCGGGGCTGAGCGGCCGCACGAGCAACACGACCCCCGCACCCACCACGATGATCACGCCCCTCAAAAGAGCGCGTCGCGAGTACAGCCACGCGCCGACGCGCCCGGTGCTCAGGCCGCGCCGCTCCAGGGCGCCGCGTAGCGAGGCGGCACCACCGTGGACGACGGCTCGAAGTCGTCGAGGAACGTCGAAGGGTCCGGCGAACCACGCGACCACGGCGGTGACGAGCGCGAGCACGAGCACAGCCACGGCGGTGTCGCGCATGGCGCCGCCGACCAGTTCGTAGATCGCGCCGCCGGCATCCGCCGGGATGCCGTTGCTGCGCAGGGCCGAGTCGAAGAACACCCTGCCGACGGCGAGGCCTGTGAGCACGATGAGCATCACGAGACCGAGGGAGAGCGCCGCGGTCACCAGCGCGACCGAGCGTCGTCGCGCGACGACCACCCCGGCGGCGAGGAAGAGGATGGCCACCCAGGGCAGCCACAGCCCGGCCGCCACCACCAGCTCGTAGGCGAGCTGGACGGAGGCGAGGGAGTCGACCTGCGCGACGGTGATGGTGCGATCGACCGTCGGGATCGATGCCGCGAACCCGACGCCCTGGTCGACGAGCACGTCCTTCGCGGCGTCGATGATCGGCGCCAGCTGGATCCCGATCGTGTCGTCGGACCCGAGCGCGATGGTCGCATCGGGATCGTTCTGCAGCGCGGACACCACCTGCGAGTGGCTGATGCGAAGCGCGGATGCCCAGACGTTCGCGAACGCCTCGGACTCGACGAAGCGCTCGACCACGGTGCCCACGAGCGATTGGAGTCCCTGTGCGGCTGGGCCCTTGAGCAGCTCCAGCGCACGAGTCGCCGCGGGGCCGGTGCCGAGTTCGATGACGCCGTCGATCACGTCCGTGGTGAGGGTCGGTATGTCCACCTGCCCCTCGATCGCCTCGACCACCTGATCGGTGACCGCGGACTGCACCGCAGGATCGCTCGCGAGCACGGAGTAGCTCGCGACGAACCGGTCGGTGTCGGTGAGCTGCACGTTGCCCCAGGCGGCCACCAGGGCGACGGGTGCGATGAGCGCACCCAGCACGATGAGGACGGTCGCCGAGAGGGTGCGTCCCCACCCGCGGGATCGGCGGCGCGACTCGACCGGACCGGGCGTCGGGGCGGGGGTGGCCGCCGGGATGCCGCCGCGGAGCGCGCTGTTCTCGGCTTCGAGGGCAGCGAGGCGCCGTTGCAGCTCCTGGACCGTGGACCGTGCCATGAGGGTTCTCCTTCCTCAGACTTTTCGCGTTCTGACGGGGATAAGCACCTGCGTGATGACCAGCAGGATCGCTGCGGTGATCGGGATCGACACCAGAGCACCGAGCACGGCCTCGCCGATGAGCGCCCCGCTGATGAGGGGTGACTCCTCAAGCACGTTCGCATGGCTCACGGTGCCACTCTCGGGCTCAGGGCGTGCGGCCGCGTCACCCTTTCAGGGCGATATACCGCGGCGTCAGATCAGTCCGAGATCCTGGGCGCGCGCGACGGCGGAGTTGCGGTTGGGAACCGCCAGCTTTCGGTAGATGTGAGCCATGTGGGTCTTGATCGTGTTGGGCGACACGTAGCAGCGGGCCGCGAGCTCGATGTTGGTCATCCGGGTCGGCAGGTACGCGAGGATCTCGAGTTCGCGATCCGTGAGCTGCTCGGCCAGCTCGGGCGAGGATGAGCGGGCGCGACGGAGCAGGCTCGCCCGTTCCAGCACGCTGGCGCGGAACGGCGTCGGGGTGCCGGGGAGGTCGGCGATCAGACGCATGACTTCGGGGCCCGCTCGCACGAAGACGGCGACCAGATCGTGCTGCGAGGCCAGGTCGAGGGCCCGGTGCATGGCGTCCGCGTCCGCGCCGCCCTCGCGGGCGTCGAGCCAGGAGCGGAGGATGAGCTGCTCCACGCCGGCGCGAGGCACCGACTCAGACGGCTCCGGGGAGACAGCATCGAGGTGGGCGCGAGCGAGGTCGAGACGGTTGCGGGTGAGTGCGGCGGCGGTCGCCTCGAACACCAGAGGCGACCAGCGTCCTGCCGACGGATGACGCAATCCGCCGTTCGACGCATGCGCGAGGCGCAGCGTGCGAGCCTCCTCGGCCTCGAGCGCCGCCGCGACGATCGGCGGCGGCGTCGACGGAAGCGGATCGACCGGGTCGACGACGTCTCCCTCGCTGAGAACCCTCGTGAGATGCGCGATCCACATGAGCTGAGTGCGGTGGTTCGCGGCGGCGCGGAGTGCGCCCTCGTGCAGGGGCGTGGCGGCGGCGGACGGGGTGCCCCGCTCGATCGCTGCGAGCGCCGCGGCCAGGAAGGCGTCTGCCGGTGATGGATGTGCGAGCAGGCGGGTCTCGGCTGCGAGGTCCAGTGCCTCCTGCGAGATCGCCGCGGCAAGACGCAGCCGTCCGGCCCACGCCTCCAGCAGCGCGAGCGAGCCGAGGAGATGGATGCGGTACAGGCTGTACTGGGCCCCTGGCTCGGCCAGCGCCTCGTCGAATCGTCGTCGCGCAGCGCCGAGATCACCGGCGAGGAAGAGCGCGCGGCCCGCCGAGGTCAGCGAACTCGCGCGCAGCAGGTGCGGGTGCGTGAGACCCAGCAGCTCGGGCGTGCGCAGATCCGGATTCTCGCCGAGCAGCGTCACCGCCGATTCGGCGGCCTGCAGTGCGACGCGGGGATCAGGCCGGAACTGCACCCGCGCGGCGAGATACGTGTGGATGATCGCCGATCGGCCCGGTGTGAGGGTCGGCCGATCGGCCTGTTCGCGGAGCACGTCCTCGGCTCGGGCCGCATCCCCGTTCATCATCATCAGCATCCCGCGCAGGATCTCGACGTCAGGACGGGTCGCACGGAACTCTGCCGGCAGCGCATCCAGCCACCGGCTGACCGACACGGTGTCGTTGCGTTCGAGCATCTCGCGGCCGCATCCGGAGATGACGGTCGCCGCGCGCTCCCACGATCCTGCTTCGAGAAGGTAGTCGATGGCCGACGACGCGTCGCCCCGCGCGATATGCCAGTCGGCCGCGGCCGTGAGGATCTCGGTCGCCGCTCCGGGGTGCTCGGCCCTCAAGCGGTAGCGCAGGAGCTCTCGGAACATCGGGTGGAAGCGGAACCACTCCCGTCTCCGATCGAGGGCGACGAGGAACATCGACTCTCTCTCGAGCTCCTCGAAGAGCGACGTCGCGTCGTCGACGGAGAGGATCGACTCGACGAGTTCTGCGGACATCCGGTCGAGGACCGAGAGGCGCAGCAGCAGTGATCGGCGCTCGGGAGGCTGTTGGGCCAGAGCCTGTTCGCTCAGATACTCGGAGATGAGGCGATCGGTGCCGCGCAGCTCCCTCGCGAACTGCTCCGGATCGGCTTCGCTGCGCAGACCGAGACCGGTCAGCACCACGCCGGCGGCCCACCCCTCGGTGCGCTCCATGACTGCTGAGAGAGTGCGGGGGCTGACGGGAGCGCCGATGATCCGTTCGAGCAGCGTCGCACTCGCGGCCTCATCGAGCGCAAGGTCGCTCTGTCGCAGCTCGATCAGCGAGTGGCTCAGCCGGTGACGCCCCCAGCCGAGGCCGTAGTCGATACGTGACGAGAAGATGAGGTGGGTGTGCTCGGGAACGTTGTCGGCGAGCCACCAGAGGTCTGGCAGCAGCGGCGATCCGGCGAGGTGCTGCAGGTCGTCGAGCACGAGCACGACCGGGGGATGCTCGCGGAAGACTCCGACGAGAGACTCGAGGACGGGGCGCCCGAAGGCTCGCGCGGTGACTGCGTGCGGTCGTCCGAGATCTGTCGTCCCATGGCCGGGAGGCAGCACCGCGCTCAGGAGATGGTCGAGGAGACGGCGCGGATCGCTGTCCGCCTGCTCCAGCCCGATCCAGATGACACGCACGTCGGGGTGCGATGTCGCCCACTGCGACAGCAGCACCGTCTTGCCGGAGCCGGCCGGGGCCACGACGACGCTGAGGGGCGCGTTGAGCGTCGCGTCGAGTCGGCTGCGCAATCGTGGTCGCTCGACGGCGTGGGCCGGCGGGGGAGGTATGGCTGTCATCGGCGATTCCGCTGTCAGTATGGCAGGGCGCGGTCGCATCATCCACAGCCGGTTCAGATCATCCGCAGAGGATGAGGACGGCCGTGATCCGCGCGTGCATCATGGGACGATCGCGCTCGCGCCCATGTTGCTCGCGCTCCAGAGAGGCTGCCGTCATGACCCGGGTCTTCGAAGTGCTCGTCCGAGGACGGATGAGCCCGCAGCTCGCACAGGCGCTGGACGGCTTCACGGTGCAGGACCGACCAGGCGGACTCACGAGCATCCTCGGACCGGTCGACGATCAGCCGCGCCTGCTGGGTCTTCTCGGAGCCTTCGACGACCTCCACATCGAGGTCATCTCGGTGAATCCCGTCCCCGCGGTGCAGGACGGGTCACCCGGGCAGGGTGACGCGGGCGCATCCGCACGTGGCTAGCTTCGGAGCTGGTACTCACCACCTCCGACCGAAAGGCATCGCGCATGTCCATCTGGGATCTCGTGGCCTGGTTCTTCTGGGCCTTCGTCTTCATCTCGTACCTCATGGTCGTCTTCACGATCATCGGCGACATCTTCCGAGACAGCTCTCTCAACGGGTGGCTGAAGGCGGTGTGGATCATCTTCCTCGTCTTCCTCCCGTTCCTGACATCACTCGTGTATCTCATCGCCCGCGGGCAGGGGATGGCGCAGCGGCGCGGCGAGCAGATCGCCGAACTGCAAGCGGCTCAGACCGCCTACATCCGGGAGACCGCAGGCTCTTCGCCGGCGGACGACATCACGAAGGCGCGGGGTCTGCTCGACTCGGGCGTGATCACCCAGGTCGAGTTCGAGACGCTCAAGGCGAAGGCGCTCGCGTCCTAGCCGATCCGGGGAGCGGCCGACGGGCGGAGGACGTCCGTCGACCACCTGGACGGGCGAGCCGCGTCACCCGAGACGTGTGATGACCCCGTCGGGAGTCCGAGGCAGGCTGGAGGCCGACGAAGGGCGGGAGGCCGGGCATGACCGAACTGACCATAGGCACGATGACGGATGATGCGGGAACGTCTGTGCAGCTGGACGCACGCCGCTTCAACCGACACACGTTCTGGTGCGGCCAGAGCGGCAGCGGGAAGACATACGCGCTCGGCGTCGTGCTCGAGCAGCTCCTGCTGCACACCGAACTGCCGATGCTCATCCTCGATCCGAATGCCGACTTCGTGAGGCTGGCGGAGACGAGAGCAGGCGCTTCGACCGAGCATGCGGCCGCCATCGCGCAGACCGACATCCGCGTGTTCCGATCGGGTCACGGAGAGGGAGACAAGCTGCACGCCCGATACATCGATCTGTCTCCGGCCGCCAAGGCCGCGGTTCTGCAGATCGACCCGATCGCCGATGCCGAGGAGTACAACGTCCTGCTCTACTGGCCCGTCAGCACCACGGACTTCGACGCCGACGACATGCTGAGACAGTTCCGCGCGACAGGAGACCCGGCGCATATCCGGCTCGCGAATCGCATGGAGAACCTGCAGGTGCTCGAGTGGGACCTCTGGTCGAGAGGAGCCGGATCCGTCGTCGATGTGATCGCTGAACGGCCGAGGGCCACCGTCCTCGACCTCGGGGGATTCGACCACCCTGCGGAGCCGAAGGTGGCGGCGCTCGCCGTGCTCGAGGCGCTGTGGATGCAGCGAGAGAGCCGTCGACCGCTCCTCATCGTGATCGACGAGGCGCACAACCTCTGCTCACCCGAGCCGCGCACCGCCGTCGAGAAGGCTGTCACCGAGAGGCTCGTTCAGATCGCGGCCGAGGGACGCAAGTTCGGCCTCTGGCTCTTCCTGTCGACGCAGCGCCCGACCAAGATCCACCCCAACGTGCTCTCGCAGTGCGACAACCTCGGCCTCATGCGCGTGAACGCCCCGCGGGACATCGCCGAACTGGCGGACGTGTTCGGCTTCGTCGGGGAGGACGACATCCGCCGGGCCCAGGGATTCGCTCAGGGACAGGCGCTGTTCGCCGGTGGGTTCATCGCGCAGCCGACATTCGCGCAGATGGGGGAGCGGCTGACCGAGGAAGCGGGCGCAGACGTGCGAGTACCGCTGCGCTCGTGACCGAGTGATCCGCGGTTCAGCGCCAGATGACCGCGATGCCTGCGTTGAGCGCCGTCAGGATGCCGACGAGCCAGAACATCGCGACGGGCACGGATCCGGACTTGCGCTGCTTCGAGGTGCCGATGCCGAGGAGCGCACCGATCACGAGGAGCACGACGAGCTTCGTGCCGATCTTGGCGTAGTTCATCTCGACGCCCTCGGGGAGACCCCACGGTGCTGCGAGTGCGAGGCCCGCGACCGCGGCGATCGTCATGCCGATGGTCATCAGACGGGTGAACTCGCGCTTGCCGCCGAAGGCCTGCACCGCCCAGGCGCCGAAGAGCACGGCGAAGCCGATCAGGTGGACGAACAGAACGACATGACGCAGAGTCTCCATACCCTCACGCTAGGAGCACGCGAGGTGCGCGCGCCAGCAAGGGCAGGCTGACCTCTCAGCCCCGCAGCGCGCGCACGAGGAGCGCGGTGCGCAGCGCGGCATCCGCAGCCTCCGCGCCCTTGTCCTCCTTCGAGCCCTCGAGACCCGCGCGGTCGAGGCCCTGCTTCTCGTCGTCGAGCGTCAGCACGCCGAAGCCGACGGGCTTGCCCGCATCGAGCGAGACGCGGGTCAGTCCGTCGGTCGTCGCGGCCGAGACGTACTCGAAGTGCGGGGTTCCGCCGCGGATGATCACGCCGAGGGCGACGACGGCGTCCGCCCCGCCCGCGAACGCGGCCTGCGCGGCGAGAGCGAGCTCGAACGAACCCGGCACGCGCACGAGCCGGTATGCGGCGTCGGCCTCGTCGAGGACGCGCTGCGCACCGGCGATCAGGCCGTCGGTGATCACGTCATGCCACGTGCCGGCCACGATGACGACCTTCAGCCCGCGTCCGTCGATCTTCTCGGTCTTGGGTGCTCCTGCGCCGCTCATGCGTCGTCCTTCCGTCCGTCGGCAAGAGCCTCTGCGAGCTCCGCCTCTCCGATGATGTGACCCATCCGGTCACGCTTGGTCTCGAGGTACTGGTGGTTGTTGGGTCCGACGCCGACGATCAGCGGCACCTGCTCGACGACATCCAGCCCGAGGCCGCGCAGCTGGTTCACCTTGTCGGTGTTGTTCGTCAGCAGGCGCACCTTCGACACACCGAGGTCGGCGAGGATTCCCGCCGCAGCCGCATAGTCGCGGGCGTCGGCCGGGAGCCCCAGCGCGAGGTTCGCGTCGACCGTGTCGAGGCCCTCCTCCTGCAGGCTGTACGCGCGGAGCTTGTTGATCAGCCCGATGCCCCGGCCCTCATGGCCCCGCATGTAGATGACGACGCCGCCGTCCTGCTCGATCGCGTCGAGAGCGGCGTCGAGCTGGGGGCCGCACTCGCACTTGAGCGACCCGAACGCCTCGCCCGTCAGGCACTCCGAGTGCACCCGCACGAGAGCGGTCTCGCTCAGCTCGCCCGACACGACGGCGATGTGATCGGTGCCGGTCACCCTGTCTTTGTACGCCAGGAAGCGGAACGTGCCGTGCGGGGTGGGCACGGTCGCATCCGCGCGCAGGCTCACGCGCCTGCTGGCTCGTTCGGGAGACCAGCCGGTGGGGTCGGTCTCGTTGAGATGCGCGATGAGCTGCTCGATCGTGATGACCGGCACGCCGTCGCGCGCACCCAGCTCGATGAGCCCGGGAAGCCGCATCATGCTGCCGTCCTCGGCGACGACCTCGGCGATCGCGCCGACCGGGCGCAGACCCGCGAGCTTCATCAGGTCGACAGCGGCCTCGGTGTGACCGCTGCGCTCGCGCACGCCGCCGTCGACCGCGCGGAGAGGAAGCACATGTCCGGGGCGGATGATGCTCGTCGCGGTCGACTCGGGGTTCGCCAGGACGTTCAGCGTGTGGGCGCGGTCGTGAGCGCTGATGCCGGTGGTCACGCCCTCTGCCGCGTCGACGCTCACCGTGTAGGCGGTCGAGCGTGCGTCCTCGGATGCCGCGACCATCGGCTGCAGGTTGAGGTTGTCGGCGAGGTCGGCGGGCATCGGCGCGCAGATGAAGCCGGATGACCAGCGAACCGTCCAGGCGACCCATTCGGGCGTGGCGAGCTCTGCCGAGAGGATGACGTCGCCCTCGTTCTCGCGGTTCTCGTCGTCTGCGACGAGGACCGGTCGCCCGGCGCGGAGGGCCTCGAGGGCCTCGGGGACGGTGGAAAGGCTCATCGCGAGCCTCCTTCCGGTGCTGCCCTGAACGCCAGCAGACGTTCGACGTGCCGGGCGAGGATGTCGGTCTCGAGGTTCACGCGGTCGCCGACCGCACGCGAGCCGAGGGTGGTGGCGGCGAGAGTCTCGGGAATGAGCGAGATCTCGAACCAGTGGACATCGACGTCGACGGGGCTGACCGCGCTCACCGTGAGCGAGGTGCCGTCGACCGAGATGGAGCCCTTGTCGACGACGAGCGGCGCGAGGTCGTCTGGCAGCGAGATGCGCAGCACGCTCCACTGCTCGCCGGGGCGCACCTCGAGCACGCTGCCGACACCGTCGACGTGACCCTGCACGATGTGACCGCCGAGGCGGGCGCCGACCGGCATCGCCTTCTCGATGTTCACGCGAGTGCCGACGGTCGCTCCGCCGAGGGCGGCGACGTCGAGGGTCTGCTTCATCACATCGGCGTCGAACGTGTCGGCTGTCGAATCGACGACCGTGAGGCAGACGCCGGAGACCGCAATGGATTCGCCGTGCACGGCGTCGGACACAGCTCTGGGGGCCCTGACCGTCAGACGCCACCCGTCTCCGGCGGGCGCGATCGCGGTGATCTCGCCGATCTCCTCGATGATTCCGGTGAACATCAGGCGGCTCCTTCTTCAGTGGTGAGCACGGGGTGTGCGACGGCGAGCAGGTCTGCACCGAGGGGCAGCCACTCCTCGATCGTCAGGCGTCGGGCGGCGTCGATGGTGTCGACGCCGATGTCGGTGAGCGCCAGTCGATCGCCGCCGAGCAGCACGGGAGCGACGTAGGCGAGCACGCGGTCGGCGAGTCCGGCTGCGATGAACGCGCTCGCCAGGGTCGGACCCCCTTCGACGAACACGCTCTGGACGCCGCGTGAATGCAGGTCGGCGAGCACGGCGCTCAGGTTGTGCGTGTCGAAGAAGAGCGGTGTCTTCGGGTGCCGACGGATCGACGCGTCGTCGGGGGTCGAGCGCGAGCCGATCACGACCGGGATCGGCTGCCGGTCGTAGAGCAGGTCGCCGTCGCGGGCCGTCAGCGAGGGGTCGTCAGAGAGCACGGTGCCGGTTCCGACGACGATCGCATCCGCAGCGGCTCGACGTCGATGGACGTCGGCCCTGGCCTGCGGTCCTGTGATCCACTGGCTGCTGCCGTCGGATGCCGCAGCCCGACCGTCGAGGGACTGGGCCCACTTCACCGTGACGTGCGGGCGCCCCAGACGCTGAGCGGTGAGCCAGTCCCCGATGATCGCGTGCGCGGCATCGGCCTGTTCGCCCGAGTCGACGCTCACCCCCGCGGCGCGGAGACGCTCGCCGCCGCCGCCCGAGACCTCGCCCGGGTCGTCGAGTGCGTAGACGACGCGCGAGACGCCCGCGTCGATGAGCGCGACGGCGCACGGGCCGGTTCGCCCGGTGTGGTTGCAGGGTTCGAGGGTGACGACAGCGGTCGCGCCGTCGGCCGCGCCGGGTGCGAGCTTCGAGAGCGCATCGACCTCGGCGTGCGGCGTGCCGGCACCGTGGTGCCAGCCTTCGGCGATGATCTCGCCCTCGGGGGAGAGGATGACGGCGCCGACCTGAGGGTTCACGCCTCGTGGGCCGAGCGTCGCGAGCTCGAGCGCGCGGGTCATCGCCCGCCGTTCCGCCTCGTTCACTGCCATCCGTGGTCCTCTCTGAGGCTCCGGGGATTCTCCTCGGGAGGAGACGTCGGCAGAACGCGCGCGCAGCGGCGCACCGTGCTGCCTCCCTTCCGGACTAGCGAGGCTGGGCCTCGCACCACCGTCGGTCCCGGAATTCCACCGGATCGGCATCTCGGAGAACCGAGACGCTCGCGGACTGTCACCGCCGGTTCGGATTCTCACCGACCCCGGAGCACGTTGATGCTCTGAGTGTACTCAACACATCCGACTGCGTTTCATTCCGCGTCGAAGTGCTACTTGAGCAGCCGCGACAGGCGGCGATCGGCGAGCGGCTTGCCCCCGGTCTGGCAGGTCGGGCAGTACTCCATCGAGCGGTCGGCGAAGAAGACGCTGCGCACGGTGTCGCCGCACACCGGACACGCCTCGCCGCGACGAGCGTGCACCTGCATCCCACGGCGCTTCGCGTCTTTGAGGTCAGCCGGCGGCTTGCCGGAGGCCTCGGCCACGGCATCCGTCAGCGTCGTCCGCATGGCGGCGTACAGCCGATCGATCTCGTCGCCGCTCAGCGTGGCGGCGATCGCGTACGGCGACATGCGCGCGGCGTGCAGGATCTCGTCGGAGTAGGCGTTGCCGATCCCGGCGATCAAGCTCTGGTCGCGCAGCAGCCCTTTGATCTGCGTCCGCCGGCCGTCGAGCAGCCCGGCGAACACATCACGCGTGAAGGTCTCCTCGAGTGGATCCGGGCCGAGGCGGGCGATGCCGGGCACCTCTTCCGGGTCGCGCACGACATAGACGGCGAGCGACTTCTTCGTGCCCGCCTCGGTGAGGTCGAAGCCGCTCTCGTCGTCGAGGCCCACCCGCACGGCGATGGGTGACTTGCCGGGCTTGATGAGCGTCGTCGGCAGTGTCTCGTACCACCGCAGCCAGCCTGCCTTGGCGAGATGGAACACGAGGTGCAGGTCGTCGCCGCACGAGAGCACGATGAACTTGCCTCGGCGAGATGCTGCGGTGATCTCTGCCCCGTGCAGAGCCGTGTTGGGCGGGTCGTAGGTCTTCAGAGCAGCTATCGCGCCCACGCTCGTCCGAACGATCGTGCGCCCCACCGTGCGTTCGGCGAGAAAGGCGGTCAGGCCCTGGACCTCCGGCATCTCAGGCATGCGCTCATCCTGCCACCGACGTCGGACACGCGGCTAGGGCGCTTTCTCAGAGGATCGGCCAGTCCACCGGGGTGCGATCGTCGGTCGCGAGGAGCCCGCCGAACCATCCGTCGTCACGCCCGCGGTCGCTCGTGAGCGCTTGTCGCCCCAGACCCTCATACCGGAACCCGAGGGCGCGGGCGGCTCGGGCCGACGGGACGTTGCCCGCGACCGCACGCCAGCCGAGGCGGGCGAGGCCGAGCTCGTCGAACGCCCAGTCGACGACGGCGCGCGCAGCCTCGACGAGGTAGCCGTTGCCGCGGGCGGACGCCGTGACCCAGTAGCCGATCTCGGCGTCCCCGCCGGTCGAGTGCTCGACGATGCGGTGCAGTCCGATCGAGGCCACCAGCTCGTCGTCGCGATAGGCGCACCAGATCGCCTGACTGCCATCGGCCCACCACTCGCCGATCAGGCGGACGTACCCTTCGCCGTGCTCGCGCGTGTACGGGCTCGGCACGGTGGTCCATCGAGGGATCTCCGGATCCTGACAGGCCGCGGTGATCGCGTCGATGTCGGACTCGTCCGGCACGTGCAGGACGAGGCGCTCGGTGGTGAGAGTGACCGGTTCCATCCCGGCATCCTACGGGTCTCGCAGCGCGGGTCCGGGACGATCCCGATGCCGGTGTCTGCGGCCGCGGCTAGGCTTGTCCGGTGACTGTGCCGGGGATTCTGCGCGCCTTGGAAGAGGCATCTCTTTTTCGTGACGCCCTGACGTGGGCCCAGACCGATGCCGATCTCGGCCTGGTCGACGGACTCGACGCTCCGGCGCTCGCGGGTCTGCTCGAGAAGCGCCGGGCAGCGGGGCATCCCGCCGCGCTCCTGACCGTCGTCCCGACGGGCAGGCGGGCCGAGAGTCTCGCTGCCGCGCTCACCGCGTACATCCCCGATGCCGAGGTCGTGACCTTCCCCGCGTGGGAGACGCTGCCGCACGAGCGACTCAGCCCCAGCACCGACACGGTGGGTCAGAGACTGCAGACCCTGCGTCGCATCGCGGAATGGTCGGGCGATCACCCCCTCGTCGTCGTGGCCTCCGTGCGAGCCGCCCTCCAGCCGATCGCTGGCAACCTCGGTGAGATCGCGCCTCTCGAGCTGCGCACCGCGAGCCGCGGTCACGAACTCGACCACGTCGTCGAGCAGCTGGTCGAGCGCGCCTATTCGCGCGTCGACATGGTTTCGCGCCGAGGCGAGTTCGCCGTCCGAGGCGGCATCCTCGATGTGTTCCCCCCGATCTCGGAGCATCCGTTCCGCGTCGAGTTCTTCGGCGACGAGATCGACCAGATCCGCTCGTTCTCCGTCGCTGATCAGCGCTCGCTCCCGGGCGACGTCGACGGCGTCGATCTGCCGCCGAGCCGCGAGCTGCTGCTGACTCCTGACGTTCGCGATCGCGCGCGAGCGCTGATCGGCGTGTTCCCGGCGATCGCGGGGATGCTCGAGAAGATGGCCGAGGGAATCCCGGTCGAGGGCATGGAGTCTCTTCTTCCGGCGGTCTCCGGTCCGCTGAAGTCGCTCGCGGAGTACCTGCCCGAGGGCGTCGCGACGGCCGTCGTCGACCCCGAGCGGTCGAGCGCCCGTGCGATCACACTGGGCGAGACCAACCGCGAGTTCCTCGACGCGGCCTGGAGCGCGGCGACCTCCGGCGCGTCGGCCCCCATCGATCTCGGTGCCGGCGACTTCCTCACCATCGCCCGGCTGCGCGAGGTCGTCCGCGATCGCGGCGGCGTCTGGTGGCGACTGAGCCCGTTCTCGATGGGCGGCGAGGACGCCGAGACCATCGACGCCTCGGTCATCCCGTCGTTCCACGGCAACGTCGACGGTGCGATCTCGTTCGTCGAGGCGAAGGTCGCAGACGGCTGGCGGGTCGTCGTGATCGCCGCCGGAGCGGGCCTCGTCGACCGTGCCCGCGACGTGCTGTCCGACCGAGGGATCGCCGCCCGCATCGTGTCCGAGCTGACCGACGCGCCCGACACCGGCGTCGCGACTCTCGTCACCGGCTCGGTCGAAGCCGGATTCCAGATCCCCGAGGCCAAGCTCGCCGTCCTCACCGACAACGAGTTCTACGGGCGCACGATCGGCGGAGACCAGCGCGTCGTCAAGAAGCTCGCGTCGCGTCGCAAGAACGTCGTCGATCCGCTGCAGCTCAAGCAGGGCGACTATGTCGTGCACAACACGCACGGCATCGGCCGATTCGTCGAGATGACGCAGCGCGAGGTGTCGACCGGCGGGCGCAACGCGACGAAGTCCGTGCGCGACTATCTCGTGCTCGAGTACGCCCCGTCGAAGCGCGGTTATCCCGGCGACAAGCTCTACGTGCCCACCGATCAGCTCGACCTGCTCTCGAAGTACGTCGGCGGCGAGGGGCCGACCCTGTCGAAGATGGGCGGCAGCGACTGGTCGCAGGCGAAGGGCAAGGCTCGCAAGGCCGTGCGCGACATCGCCGTCGAGCTGGTCAAGCTGTATTCGGCGCGGATGAGCGCGAAGGGTCACGCGTTCGGCCCGGACACGCCCTGGCAGCGCGAGCTCGAAGAGGCGTTCCCGTTCGCCGAGACCCTCGATCAGCTGCAGACCATCGATGAGATCAAGGCCGACATGGAGCGGCCGATCCCGATGGACAGGCTGCTGTCGGGCGACGTCGGCTTCGGCAAGACCGAGGTCGCCGTGCGCGCGGCGTTCAAGGCGATCCAGGACGGCAAGCAGGTCGCGATGCTCGTGCCGACGACGTTGCTCGTCAAGCAGCATCTCGAGACGTTCACCGAGCGCTTCGCCGGATTCCCCGTCAAGGTGCGTCCGCTGTCGCGCTTCCAGACCGACAAGGAGGCGCGTCTCACTCTCGACGGCCTGCTCGACGGCACCGTCGACATGGTGATCGGCACCCACCGCATCCTCACCGATCAGGTCATGTTCAAAGACCTCGGCCTGATGATCATCGACGAGGAGCAGCGCTTCGGCGTCGAGCACAAGGACACCCTCAAGAAGATGAAGACGAATGTCGACATCCTCGCGATGAGCGCGACGCCCATCCCGCGCACGCTCGAGATGGCGGTCACGGGCATCCGCGAGATGTCGACGCTCGCGACGCCGCCGGAGGACCGGCATCCGATCCTCTCGTTCGTCGGGCCCCGCAGCGACAAGCAGATGGCGGCGGCGATCCGTCGAGAGATCCTGCGCGAGGGCCAGGTGTTCTTCGTGCACAACCGCGTGCAGTCGATCCAGCGCGTCGCTGCCCAGCTCGCCGAGCTCGTGCCCGAGGCGCGCATCGCCGTGGCGCACGGTCAGATGGGCGAGCACGCGCTCGAGCAGGTCGTCGACGACTTCTGGGAGCGCAAGTTCGACGTGCTCGTCTCGACCACGATCATCGAGACGGGTCTCGACATCGCGAACGCGAACACGATCATCATCGACAGGGCCGACAAGTACGGGCTGAGCCAGCTGCACCAGCTGCGCGGCCGTGTCGGTCGAGGTCGCGAGCGCGCCTATGCGTACTTCCTCTACGACGAGATGAAGCCTCTCAGCGAGACGGCGGCCGACCGCCTCCAGACGATCGCCGTCAACAACGACCTGGGGTCGGGAATGCAGGTCGCGCTCAAAGACCTCGAACTGCGAGGCGCCGGCAACCTGCTCGGCGGTGAACAGGCCGGACACATCGCCGGGGTCGGATTCGACCTCTACCTCCGGATGATCGGCGAGGCCGTCGCGACGTTCCGTGGCGAAGACGTCGAGTCGGGCCAGGAGCTGCGCCTCGAGCTGCCGTTGGACGCGCGCATCCCCGAGTACTACATCGACAGCGAACGACTTCGTCTCGAGGCATACCAGAAGCTGTCAGCGGCGTCGACGGCGACGGCGAAGGACGACGCGATCGATCTCGTCATCGACGAGCTCACCGACCGCTACGGCACCCCTCCCGACGAGGTCACGGGCCTGATCGCGGTCTCCCGCCTTCGCCGTCGTGCAGCCAGAGCCGGACTCTCCGACGTCGTGGTCATGGGCTCGAACCTGCGCATCGCACCGGCTCGACTCGAGGACTCGATCAAGGTGCGCCTGCAGCGGCTGTACCCCAAGGCGAAGCTGGTCGGCGGAGGCGAGGCGCTCGTCGTGCCGATGCCGACAGTGCCCGCCGCCGTGGGAGTGGGACTCGAACCGCTGCAGGCAGCCGAGCTGCTCGACTGGGTCGACCAGCTCTTCACAGCGATCTTCCCCGAACCGGCGAAGGTCGAGTGACGGGAACCGGCTACAGCGAGAATCCGCCGTCGGTGGTCAGCACCTGACCGACCACCCACGAGCCGGCGTCCGTGCACAGCCAGCCGATCAGGCGGGCAGGGTCGTCGGGGCGACCGACACGGCCGAACGGCGTGCCCGCGATCCAATCCTCGACGCCCGACAGATCGCGATCCGTGGTGTCGGCATCGAGGTAGCCCGTGTTCACCGGACCCGGATTGACGGTGTTCAGCACGATCCCGACATCGAGCAGCTCGGCCGCAGTCGAACGGGTGATCCCCGCGAGCGCGGCCTTGCTCGTCGCGTACGAGATCTCGCCGCGCATCGCCCCGTGCCCCTGACCCGAGGTCATCCAGACGACGTGAGCGGTCGGCTTCTCGAAGGGGCCGAGCGACGGGATGCTGTCGCCGGGGCGACCGACCGGAGTCTCTGCACCGCCGAGTTCTCGGCGTACTCGATTCGCCAGCCCGGCTGTGAGCAGCAGCGAGGCGCGGGTGTTGGCCTGCCAGTGCGCGTCGAGTCGGTCGGCGGTCATGTCGAAGATCGTGCCGTCGCCGCCGCTCATCGCCTGGTTGCAGATGACGATGTCGAGCCGACCCGAGAGCGCTGATGCCGCGTCGAGCAGAGGGTCGATGCTGGCCGGGTCGCGGAGATCCGCCTGGGCGTCGCCCATCATGGCCCCGGATGCGAGGGAGTCGTGGATGCCGGCGCGAACCGCGTCGAGGTCGTCCCCGCCCCACGGGTGGTCGAGATCATGGGGGCGGAAGTGGTGGAAGAACACGTTCGCGCCGAGGGACGCGAGCGTCGTCGCGGTCGCGAATCCGATGCCGCGTCTGCGGGAGACGCCGGTCACCAGAGCAGTGCGTCCGAAAAGGGGAAGGTCGTGGGAGTGCATGGCGATGCGCCTTTCGATCGATGGAGCCCCGGGCACGCCGAATGGCGGTCGGAGGCGGGGGAGGGATCGAGTCAGCTGCACTTCATGGGCGTCAGCGTAGCAGGAGGCTCGGTCAGCCTTCTCGACACGGATGCGGCGGCGCTACGCTGGCGTCATGTTGTACGAGCACCTCGGGGCTCGGCCCCGGATCCATGACACCGCCGTCGTCGCTCCCACCGCCGTGATCTCCGGAGACGTGACCATCGGCCCTGACTGCCAGGTGCTCCATGGCGCCGTGATCACCGCAGAAGGAGGGCCGATCACGATCGGCGAGCACGTGATCGTGATGGAGAACGCGCTCATCAGAGCCACGGCCGCGAACGCCGTGCACATCGGTGCGCACACCCTCGTGGGAACGCTCGCGAGCATCGCCGGCGCGACCGTGGGCGAAGAGGTCTTCTTCGCGTCCGGGGCACGGATCTTCAACGGTGCGCTGGTCGGGGATCGATGCGAGGTGCGGGTGAACGCCATCGTGCACCGACGAGCGGTGCTCCCGGCCGGAACGGTCGTGCCGATCGGCTGGGTCGCGGTCGGAGATCCCGTGCAGCTCCTGTCTCCCGACAGGGAGGAGGAGATCTCCGCCGCGCAACCCGAACTCGACTTCCCCGGGCACGTCTTCGGCGTGGATCGCGACACCCCCGACCTCATGGTGCAGCTCACCGAGCGCTACGGCAGCTCGCTGGCCCGGCATGCCGACGATGTGCGTCTCGACGCCGACGGTCGCGCGGCGGGTCGCGGGTGAGTGACGGCGCGGGGCTCGTCCGACCGGACATCAGCACGGACGACGCCGCGCTGATCGCTCGCGAATGCTACGGAGTCGAGGCGGTGGCGACCGAGCTCGGCAGTAATCAGGACCGCAATTTCGTGCTGGTCGAGCCGGACGGATCGCGCAGCGTGCTGCGCGTCGACAACCCCGTCTTCGGTGACGACGCGAGAGCCGCGCAGCATGCGGCGCTCGATGCCTATCGCGCGGCCGGCGTGCGGGTTCCCGCCGTGCTCCCCGGACTCGACGGTCAGCTCACGCAGCGCTGGCGGGGATTCGCGGTGCGCCGCAGTGAGTTCGCCGCGGGTGAGCCGATGGTCGATGCGGGGTATCTGGCTCCCGTGGTCCTCGCCGAGTTCGGCGCGCTGGCGGCGGCATCCGTGAACGCGCTCGCGGGTCTCGCGCATCCAGGGCTCGAGCGCGACCAGATGTGGGACATGCGCGTCGCCTATGCCCAGATCGGCGCGCTCGCCCCGGCGGTGACGGAGGCCGAGCTGCGCTCCCGCGTGCGCACGGCCGCGGAGGACGCGCACAAGGCACTGTCGATCGTGGCCGCTGCGTTGCCGGTGCAGCCGATCCACGGCGACCTCACCGACGACAACGTCACCGGGACGCGCGGTGACGATTCCCGGCTGCACCCGCACACCGTCCTCGACCTGGGCGATCTGGGGCTTGGCTGGCGCGTCGCCGAACTGGCCGTATGCGTCTCGTCGATGCTGCACCACGAGCCGGAGCGCCCGCTCCGTGCCCTCGATACCGTGGCCGCGTTCCATGCCGACGCACCGCTCAGCCGTGACGAAGCGCTCGCCGTGTGGCCACTGGTCGTGCTGCGAGCGGCTCTGCTCGTCGCCAGCGGATGGAGACAGCTCGCGATCGACGGAGACAACGACTACGCCCGCGAGCGGATCGCAGGCGAGCAGGCGATCTTCGACGCCGCGACGGCCGTTCCGCTCGCCGAGGCGACCGAGCTGGTGCTCGCTCGGCTCGGGTTCGAGTCGCCGGAGTTCGAGGCGCCGACGCCGACCGCCTCGCACACGGCGGTGCCGGAGCCGGAGACCCGGGAGCCCGAGGCGCAAGAGCCTGAGGCGCAAGAGCCCGAGGCGCAAGAGCCCGAGGCAGCAGTGGCGGAGGCTCCCGAGCCCGAGAAGACCGAGCCCGAGACTGCTGAGCCCGGGACTCCTGAGCCCGGCCGTTCGCCGTTCGCTGCTGCCGACGATGCACGCCCCGAGCTGTCGACCCTTCTTCCGGAGCTCGACGGTCGCGTCGTCGTGGTCGACCCCGGTGTCGAGGCTGAGGGGCTGGACGCAGGCCGGTGGGCGCATCCCGACGCCGAGGCGCTCCTCGTCGCCGAGGCCCACGCGAGGGGTGCGCGAGCTGCCGTCGTTCCGTACGGCGTGTTCCGGCTCACTCGCACGGCGGTCGACACCGCGAGCGCTGTGGCCACCTGGCCGATCGAGACCGAAGTGCACGTCGCCCCTGGGCCGTCGTCGCGGATGATCGCGCCGGCAGAGGGCGAGCTCAAGATCACAGAGGGTGGGGTGCGCATCGCGCTCGACACCGGGTGGGTGCTCGAGCTCCGGGGCGCCGACCTCGAGCCGAACCGCAGCGGCCGCGTCGAGCGGGGCGAGAGCATCGGCAGGCTCGCGGCATCGTTCGAGAACAGGACGATCGTCATCGGCCTCAGGCGAGCCGATGCTCCGCCGCTTCCGGCGCCGCGGCCCGAAACGTCAGTCGCCGCGCATCTCGTGGCACCCGATTGCGTCGCGGCGTGGCGCCGCTTCACCGCCGACCCGGCTGCGCTGCTCGGGCTTCCCTCCCACGCGCAGCACGACGAGGCCGCCCAGGAGCTCGAGCGCAGGGAGCGCATCTTCGCGACTGCTCAGGAGCGCTACTACGAGCATCCGCCGCAGATCGAACGCGGCTGGCGGCACCATCTCGTCGACACGACCGGTCGCAGCTATGTCGACATGGTGAACAACGTCGCGGGACTCGGCCATGGTCATCCCGGAGTCGCGGCGGCCGCGAACCGGCAGCTGAAGACGCTCGCCACCAACTCGCGGTTCCTGTTCCGCGATCTCGCCGAGTACAGCGAGAGGCTGATCGCGCTGATGCCCGAGGGGAGCGGTCTCGACACGGTGCTGCTGGTGAACAGCGGCTCGGAGGCGGTCGATCTCGGCATCCGTCTGGCGCAGGCGGCCACCGGACGACGCACGGTGGTGGCGCTCCGAGAGGCCTACCACGGGTGGACGATGGCAAGCGATGCGGTCACGACCAGCGCCTACGACAACCCGCATGCTCTCGAGACGCGGCCCGACTGGGTGCACATCGCCGACGTGCCCAACCCGTTCCGCGGCACCTACCGCGGACAGGACACGGCCGGCCGCTACCTCGCCGATCTCGCCGCAGACCTCGACGGTCTCGTCGCAGACGGCAGAGAGCCCGCAGCCTTCCTGTGCGAGTCCGTGCTCGGAAACGCCGGGGGAGTGCTCCTGCCCGACGGCTATCTGGCGGGCGCCTACGAACTCGTGCGCGCGGGGGGCGGTATCTGCATCGCCGACGAGGTGCAGGTGGGCTTCGGTCGCATGGGGTCGACCTTCTGGGGGTTCGAACAGTCCGGAGTGGTCCCCGACATCGTCACGATCGCCAAGCCGATGGGCAACGGCTTCCCCATCGGGGGCGTGATCACATCGAAGCGGATCGCCGACGCGCTCAGCAGCCAGGGGCAGTTCTTCTCCTCAGCGGGTGGCAGCACCCTCAGCAGCAGCGTCGGCCTCGCCGTGCTCGACGCCATGGTCGAGGACGATCTGCAGCGCAACGCCCTCGAGGTCGGTGGACATCTGGCAGACGCGCTTCGTGCGCTCGCGGAGCGGCATCCGCTGATCGGTCCTGTGCACGGCGAAGGGCTCTATCTCGGCGTCGAGCTGGTGCGCGATCGCGAGACGATGGAGCCGGCGGATGCCGAGGCCGCAGCGATCTGCGAGCGGATGCGGGAGTTGGGCGTGATCGTGCTCACGACCTCCGAGCGATCGAACGTGCTGAAGATCAAGCCTCCGCTCTGTCTGTCGATCGAGAGCGCCGACCACGTGGTCGCGATGCTGGATCGAGTGCTCACTGACGGGTGGTGATCGGGCGGCCGATCTTCGAATCGAGTCGGTTCGCGGCATGTTAAATGCGTATTTCGAATCAGATCTGCTCTTCCGCTGAGGAATATATCGGGTACATACTGAGCGTCAGCGTCGGATCGCCCGAAGTCCGACCCATGCGCTGTTCCCGAAGGAGTACTCATGGCCACGCCCATCAAGACGAAGCCGCTCGCGCAGGGCGGCGGAAGACTGCGACGCAACCTCGGTCTCTGGGCGATCGTCGGTCTCGGTCTCGGCTACATGACGCCGACCGTCGTCTTCGACACCTTCGGCATGGTGGCTCGCGACACCGACAACGTCGTTCCCGCCGCCTACCTCGTCGCCCTCGTCGTGATGGTCTTCACGGCGATCAGCTACGGCAAGATCTCCCGTGCCATCCCGAGCGCCGGTTCCGCCTACACCTACGTGCGCGAGTCGATCCATCCGAACCTCGGCTTCATGGTCGGCTGGACCTCGCTCATCGACTACGTGCTTCTCCCGATGGTCAACTGCCTCATCATCCGCAGCTACCTCGAGGCGCTGTTCCCCGACATCCCCGGCTGGATCTGGGTGGTGCTCTACTGCATCCTCGTCACGAGCATCATCTACATGACCATGCGCGGCACCTCGAACATGAACATGATCCTGCTCGTGTTCTCGATCGTCGTGATGGTCGTGTTCGTCGTCATGGTCGTCGCCCAGCTGATGCGTGGTGAGGGTGCGGGGACGATCGCGTCGGCAGCTCCGTTCATCCACGACGGGGCGACGATGAGCGCGGTGCTCATGGGCGCCACGATCGTCTGCTTCTCGTTCATCGGCTTCGACGCCGTGACGATGTACGCCGAGGAGGCGAAGGACCCGAAGATCATGCCGAAGGCGATCCTGCTCACGGTGCTGCTCGGCGGAGCGATCTTCCTCGTGGCCGCGTACGTGACGCAGCTGCGGTTCCCGGACTGGAACGAGTTCGCTCCCGGTGGCGACATGCAGTACGTCGAGGACTCGACCCTGCCGATCATCGGCAACCTCGTCGGCGGCAACGTGCTCATGGCCGTGCTGACGGCTGCGGGCTTCTGCGCGACCCTGGCGTCCGGGCTCGCCTCGCACGCATCGGTGTCGCGCATGCTCCTCGTGATGGGACGCAACAACGTGCTGCCGCAGAAGGCCTTCGGCTACATCAACCCCCGCACGCACACGCCGACCTTCAACATCGTGCTGGTCGGCGCCATCTCACTGCTCGCCATCCCCTTCACGCTCGAGCTGATCGCGGCGTGGATCAACTACGGCGCGCTGATCGCGTTCACCTTCGTGAACATCTCGGTGATCGCCTGGTTCGCGATCCGCAAGGGTCGGCGTCACACGCCGCGCGACATCTTCTCCTACATCGTGATGCCGGGAATCGGCATGCTGCTCACCGGACTGCTGTGGGCGAACTTGCACGCGGACGCCCTGACCGGTGGTCTGATCTGGACGGCGCTCGGGCTGATCTACCTCGCTGTGATCACGAGGGGCTTCCGCAAGAAGGTCGTCGCGTTCGACGAGAACCAGGCGGTGACCGGATTCAACAAGGTCGTGAAGGTGCCGGTCGACGAGAGCTGACGACGCGGGATGCAGAAGAGCCGCCACCCGTGAGGGAGGCGGCTCTTCACCTGTGTGCGGGACGCGAGTGGGCTCAGATCACGCCCTGCGCGAGCATCGCGCCGGCGACGCGCTCGAAGCCGGCGATGTTCGCCCCGGCCACGTAGTCGCCCGCGACGTCGTAACGCTCTGCGGCGTCGAACGCGGCGCTGTGGATGTCGGCCATGATCTCGCGCAGCTTGTTCTCGCTGGCGTCGAAGCTCCACCGCTGACGCGAGGCGTTCTGACTCATCTCGAGTGCGGAGGTCGCCACGCCTCCGGCGTTCGCGGCCTTGCCGGGCGCGAAGAGCACGCCGGCGCCCTGGAACGCCTCGACGGCGGCGGGGACGCAGGGCATGTTCGCGCCCTCCGAGACGGCGCGCACGCCGTTGGCGATGAGCGCCTCGGCAGCGTCGAGGTCGAGCTCGTTCTGCGTGGCAGAGGGCACGGCGATGTCGACGGGGACCTCCCAGACGCTGCCGCCCTCGACGAAGCGCGCGCCGGGGCGACGGTTCGCGTACTCGACGATGCGGGCGCGCTCGACCTCCTTGATCTGGCGCAGCAGGTCGACGTCGATCCCGGCGTCGTCGACGACGTATCCGGAGGAGTCGGATGCGGTGACAGCGGTCGCGCCGAGCTGCGATGCCTTCTGGATCGCGTAGATCGCGACGTTGCCCGAGCCTGAGACGCCGACGCGCTTGCCGTCGAGCGAGTCGTTGTGGACTCCGAGCATCTCCTGCGCGAAGAACACGGCGCCATAGCCCGTGGCCTCGGTGCGCACCTCGGCGCCACCCCAGCCGGTGCCCTTGCCGGTGAACATGCCCGACTCATGACGGTTGGTGATCTTGCGGTACTGCCCGAAGAGATACCCGATCTCGCGGCCGCCGACGCCGATGTCACCCGCGGGGACGTCGGTGTGCTCGCCGAGGTGGCGGTAGAGCTCGTTCATGAACGACTGGCAGAAGCGCATGATCTCGCCATCCGATCGGCCGTGCGGGTCGAAGTCGGAGCCGCCCTTGCCGCCGCCGATGCCCTGACCGGTCAGCGCGTTCTTGAAGATCTGCTCGAAGCCGAGGAACTTGATGATCGACAGGTTCACCGAGGGGTGGAAGCGCAGTCCGCCCTTGTACGGGCCGAGAACCGAGGAGAACTGGATGCGGTAGCCGCGGTTGACCTGCAGGCGACCGGCGTCGTCGACCCAGGGCACCCGGAACAGGATCTGCCGCTCCGGCTCGACCAGGCGGTCGAGGATGCCGCCGTCGACGAACTGCGGGTTGCGTGCCAGCACAGGGGCGATCGAGTTCAGAACCTCGTGCACGGCCTGCTGGAACTCGGGCTCGTGCGGGCTGCGGACGAGCACCGTGTCGAACACGGGCTGCACGGACTCTGCGAGCGGGTGGAAGTCGGCGGATGGCGAAGAGGTCACGCGAAAGAGCTTTCTGATCGGGGGATGGTGCTGCGTGCGATCGTGTCGCGTGAGGGTACGCCGGATCGGGCGGAGTTTTCACTCTAGCGGGCACGCAGATGTGAGGACCTTCGCACAGGCATGCGCTCGCTCAGGCGCGACGGGCGTGGATCACCCGGTGTTCTGCAGACCGGCCGCGACGCCGCTGACCGAGAGCAGCAGCAGGCGCTTCTGCTCGTCGTCGGCTCCGGATCCGGTCGCCTCACCGGGGTCGCGCAGGGCGCGCAGTGCGCGCAGCTGCAGCAGCGACAGCGCGTCGACGTATGGCGTGCGCAACTGCACCGCGCGCTGCAGGATCGGCTTGTTCTCGAGCAGCCCGACGCCACCGGTGAGGCGGATGACCCATTCGCGGGTGAGCGCGAGCTCGTCCAGCACGAGCTGGGCGAGATCGTCGCGGTCACCGAGTGCGAGGTACTGGCGGGCGATGCGCTCGTCGGTCTTCGCGAGGCTCATGGCGACGTTGTCGATCATGGTGCGCAGCAGCGGCCAATCGCGGTAGGCCTCGATGAGTCGTGCCTCGTCGCCGACGGCGGCGAGAGCCGTGCCGAGGCCGAACCAGCCGGCCAGGTTGATGCGGGCCTGGGTCCAGGCGAACACCCACGGGATGGCACGCAGGTCTTCGAGCGACTCGACCGACAGCCCCCGCCGGGCAGGACGCGAGCCCAGGGCGAGCAGACCGATCTCCTCCAGAGGAGTCACCGTGGCGAACCAGGGAGCGAAGCCCTCGGCCTTCACGAGCGAGAAGAACCGCTCGCGTGACGAGGCGTCCATGACGGCGGCGATGTCGGAGAAACGCGCCGCGGCGTCGCTCGTGTGCTTCTCGACGCTCGGCGAGGACGCGAGCAGGGTCGCCGCGGCGACCTGGTCGATGTGCCGCATGGCGATGGCAGGCTCGCCGTAACGGGCGAAGATGACCTCGCCCTGCTCGGTCAGCTTGAAGCGCCCGTCGACCGAGTGCGGCGGCTGCGCGAGGATCGCCGAGTTGGCCGGTCCGCCGCCGCGTCCGAGGGCGCCGCCGCGTCCGTGGAACAGCGTCAGCTTGATGTCCGACTCCTGTGCCCACTGCGCGATCTTCTCCTGCGCCTCGTACAGCGCGAGGTTGGCGGCGACCGGGCCGACGTCCTTCGACGAGTCCGAGTAGCCGAGCATGACCTCGAGTCGGTTCCCGGTCGCTGCGAGGCGAGCCTGGAACTCGGGGAAGGTCACCGCCTCGGCGAGGATGCCGGGAGCCGCCTGGAGGTCGGCGAAGGTCTCGAACAGGGGCACGACGTCGAGCACGGGCGCATCGTCGCCGAGCGCATGCGCCGCGAGCCTGTGGACGTTCGCGAGGTCGGAAGCGGCCTGCGTGAACGACACGACGTAACGACCGGCGGCACGGAGTCCGCGGTCGCGCTGGATCTCGGCGATCGCGCGGAAGACCTCGAGCACCTCTTCGGTCTGCGTGCTGATCGCCTCGCCGCTCTCGAGCTCTGCGAGGGCCTTCGCGTGCACCTGCGAGTGCTGGCGCACCTCGAGCTCGGTGAGGTGGAAGCCGTACGTCTCCACCTGCCAGATCAGGTGCTGCACGCCTCCGAAGGCGTGGCGCTTCGCACCCGCATCCGACAGCGACGACTGCACCACGCGAAGGTCTTCGAGCAGCTCCTCCGGGCGGGCATACCCCTCCTCGTCGCCGTGCCTGGTGGCAGCGACGCGATGTGCCAGGGCGAGCAGCACCCGTCGGTGGGGCTCGCCGGGGGAGCGGGCGGCCAGTTCGTGCGCGACCCGCGGCTCGGCGGCCGCGAACGAATCCCAGAGCGCCGAGACGGCGTCACTCGGGGGAGTGTCCTCGGCGCTGAGGGTGAGCGTGCGGCCGATGCGCTCGAGCGCGCGCTCGAGACCGCGCAGCACATGGTCGGAGGCGATCTGCGACGCCTCTCGGGTCACGGATGCCGTCACGAACGGGTTGCCGTCGCGGTCGCCGCCGACCCAGGAGCCGATGCGCACGAAGGCCGGGACGACCGGTGCGCTCGAGCCGGAGTCGTCACCGCGCAGTGCGTCGTCGATGCGGCGATACACGTGCGGCACGGTGGTGAAGAGCGTCTCGTCGAACACGCCCATGACCGTGCGCACCTCGTCGGTCGGCGACGGCTTCTCGGCTCGCAGCGGTGCCGTGCGCCAGAGGGTGTCGATCTCCTCCAGCATCCGACGCCGGGCGCGGTGCTCCTCGGACCCGCCCTCGCTCGCCGCGTCGTGCTGCGTGAGCAGATCGGAGAGGCGGCGGATGCTCGACGACACGGCGCGACGGCGCGCCTCGGTCGGGTGGGCGGTGAACACCGGGTGGAAGCGCAGGCCCTCGAGACGACGGCGAGCCTCGTCATCGCCGACCTCGGTCTTCAGGCGCGCGTACGCGGTGGCGACCGTGTCTGCCGCATCCTCGCGACCGGGCTGGCCGGCGCGCTCGCGCAGAACCCGCACGCGCTGGTGCTCCTCGGCGAGATTGACGAGGTGGAAGTAGCAGGTGAACGCGCGGGCGACCTCGTCGGCGCGTGCGATCGTGAACGACTCGGCGATCGCCGCAGCGCGGTCGAAGGCGTCGGACGTCTCCTCGTCATAGGCCTGGATCGTCGCCAGTCGCAGTCGCTCCACGTCCTCGAAGAGGTCGTCACCACCCGACTCGCGCAGAACCTGGCCGAGAAGGGCGCCGAGCATTCTCACATCGGTGCGCATGGCATCAGGAATGCCGCGGCCTGCTTCGAAACGGCCGATGATGCGGATGGCCGAGGTGTCAGTGGGCTCGGGGAAGGCGTGTTCGGGGGTCACCGTTCGAGAGTATCCCGGCTCGGGGCCGTGCTCTGAACGCATGACGATGTGAGACGCGCGAGGCAGCCGCAACTACCATGGGGGCGATGCGCATCTCCGCGAACCCCCTCCGTGGTCAGCAGTTCCCCGCTGTCCTCCTGCTCGTCGCGGCAGGACTGGGCATCCTGCTGGCGAACCTCCCTTCGCACGATGCGCTCGCCGCAGTCCTCGACTTCCATATCGCGATCCCCGGCACCGTCCTCGACCTCTCGGTCGAGCACTGGGTGTCCGACGGGCTGCTCGCGGTGTTCTTCCTCGTCGTGGCGATCGAGCTGCGGCATGAGCTGACCCACGGTGAGCTCGACTCGCCGAGCAAGGCCGTGCAGCCGGCCATCGCCGCCGCTGGTGGTGTGCTGGTGCCGATCGCGGTCTATCTCCTCATCGCGGGCGACTCGGCGACCGTGACCGGTTGGCCCATCCCGACCGCGACCGACATCGCCTTCGCGCTCGGCGTCCTCGCCATGTTCGGCCGGGGGCTTCCGTCGAACGTCCGGGTGTTCCTGCTCGCGCTGGCGATCCTCGACGACATCATCGGCATCATCTTCATCGCCGTGCTGTTCGCGCACGATGTGCAGTGGCTCTTCCTCGCGCTCGCCGTCGCCGCCGTCGTCGCCTTCTGGCTGCTCAGCAGGCTGCTGCATGCCAAGGGGCATCCGGCGGTCGCCGTCGCGATGGTCGTGGTCGGCATCGTCGCCTGGGGCCTGGTGGCGTCCTCGGGGATCCATGCCACGATCGCGGGCGTGATGCTCGGGCTCGTGATGTCGCCCGTTCCCGCCGCACGCACCCGACACGCTCTCGAGCCGACGGTGAACGGCGCGATCCTGCCGATCTTCGCGTTCGTCGCCGCCTTCGTGGTGATCCCCGCGCTCTCGCCGACAGAACTGTCGCCCGCCTTCTGGGGAATCGCCGTCGCACTGCCCGTCGGCAAGATCATCGGCATCTCCCTGTTCGGGTGGCTGGCGATGCGGATCCGCCCCCGGGGCGCGGCGCCCGCCCTGCCGTTCGCCGACATCGTCGCCGCCGGCGCACTCGGCGGAATCGGCTTCACCGTCTCGCTGCTGCTGCTGGCGAACCTCGCCTTCGCGACCGATGCGGGCATCCGCGACCAGGCGATCCTGGGCGTGCTCGTCGGCTCGCTCGTGGCGCTCGTGCTGTCGGGGATCATCGTCTCGCTGCGTGCACGCGCGTACCGACGCCAGGGCGTCGTGACATCGTGATCACGAGACAGGGACGAAGAAAGCAGGCACGGTGATGTCCGAGGAAGGGCCAGTGAGCGCAGAGTCGCACCGCGACCCGCTGCGCGCCGCCGCCGAGACGATGCGCGAGGTGCGAGAGCGCTGCGTCTGGTCGCAGCAGATCACCCACCGCGATCTCGTGCCGTACCTCATCGAGGAGTCGCACGAGGTGATCGACGCCGTCGAGAACGGCACGAGAGACGATCTGCGCGAAGAACTCGGCGACCTGCTCTGGCAGGTGCTGTTCCACTCCGCGATCGCTGCGCAGGATGCGGACGACCCGTTCGACATCGACGATGTGGCCGCCACGCTGACCGAGAAGATGGTGCGGCGGCATCCTCATGTCTTCGCCGGAGAGGTCGCGACGACGCCCGAAGAGGTCCTCGTGCACTGGAACGCCGCGAAGGCGGCGGAGAAGCGCACGAGACGGAGCGTCCTCGACGGGATCCCGCGTGGGATGCCGGCGCTCGCTCTGGCGCAGAAGATCGTCGGTCGCGCGGCGGGGGCCGGTGTCGTCGCCGGGGCGGATGCGGCGTCAGGTGACGCGAGGCCGTCCTCGGAGACCGAGCTGGGCGACGCTCTGCTCGCTCTCGTCGCGGTCGCCCGTGCCGAGGGCTGGGATGCGGAACGGGCACTGCGAGAACGGCTCAGAGCGGTCGAGGCCGAGGTCCGCGAGGCGGAATCGGGGGCCTGAGGCCGCAGGCCGCCCCGCCGACCTGGAAAGATGGAGGCGTGGCTACTGTGAACCCGCCGCGCGGAATGCGCGACATCCTCCCCGCCGACAAGGCCCGCCGCGAGCGCGTCCTCGCCGTCATCCGCGATCGATACCGCTCGCATGGCTTCGACGAGATCGAGACCCCCGCGCTCGAGGAGTACTCGCGACTGCACGCCGGCATCGGCGGAGACAACGAGAAGCTCGCATACAACGTGCTGCGACGCGGCCTCGACGCGGAGGCGATCCGTGACGCCGCCGGCGATCAGAGCGCGTTGGCAGACCTGGGTCTGCGCTACGACCTCACGGTTCCCCTCGCGCGCTTCTATGCGAGCAACCGCGGGCAGCTTCCCGGTGTGTTCCGCGCCATCCAGATCGGGCCGGTCTGGCGCGCCGAGCGTCCCCAGAAGGGCCGCTACCGCCAGTTCGTGCAGTGCGACATCGACATCATCGGCGACGACTCCTCACGCGCAGAGGCCGAGCTCATGGTCGCCTCGCTCGACGCGGTCGACGCGCTGGGCCTCGAAGGAGCGACCGTTCGCATCAATGATCGACGTGCGCTCGACTGGATGCTCGACAGCTTCGGCTTCACCGGCGACGAGCGCCCCGGCGTTCTGATCACGATCGACAAGCTCGACAAGATCGGTCCGGACGGCGTCGCCGCCGAACTGCGCGAGCGCGGCTCGGCAGCAGCGGCCGTCGACGCGTTCGAGGCGTTCCTCCTTCGTCCGCAGACCATGGAGTACAACCCGTTCGGTGAGCGGCAGATCCGCAAGGCGCTCCCCGAGAACGCTCCGGAGGAGATCGTCGGACACCTCGTCGGCATCGGCGAGGCCGTCGCCGCGGGGCGAGGCGCGACCGACATCCCGCTGGTCTTCGACCCGTTCCTCGTGCGCGGCATGGGCTACTACACCGGCACGATCTTCGAGCTCGCGCATCCGTCTGTGTCGTACTCGCTCGGCGGCGGCGGCCGCTATGACGGTATGATCGGGCGGTTCCTCGGTCAGCAGGTCCCGGCCGTGGGCTTCTCCCTCGGCTTCGAGAGGCTCGTCGATCTCGTGACGGCGGGAGCGGATGCCGGCGAACGCGCCGTCGTGCTCATCCACGACGCCGACGTGCCGGTCGCCGAGCTCGTCACGCACAAGGCGGGGCTCGTGGCATCCGGGGCCAGGGTCAGGCTCGAACGGCGCACGAAGAACGTGAAGGCACTGCTCGAGCGCTCGGCCGCCGACGGATACACCGAGTTCGCGACCGTCTCGGCGGGCGCCGCCGAGCTGGAGCTCAAGCCGCTGGCCTGAGGCGCGGCTCCTCCTTCGCATTCCGGGCACGGCGTTCGAACTCTGGGTCCGTCTGCAGGAAGACCGCACGGGATGCAGGGGCAGACCGCTGGTTTCGTCCTGCGGACGTGCCCCGGTCCTGCAGACGGACACTGCGGATGCCGTTCACTCGGCGTTCACGCGGGTCGGATCGAATCAGGGCATGAGCCGACAGTACTTCGTCGCCTTCGCCGCGATCGGTGCCGCGTCGGTCTCGGCCGCCGTCGGCATCCGGTTCGTGCTCACGCGTCAGGCGGCGATCGCGCGTCGGCGCATCGGCAAACCGCTCGGCGAGCAGTCGATCGATGCTGATCGCGTCTGGCGCCGTGCGCTCGACGGCGATCCTGTGCAGCTTCTCGTGCTGGGCGACTCGGTGGCGGCGGGTCTCGGCGCCGAGCGCCGCAAGGAGACGCTCGGCGGACGGCTCGCGAAAGGAATGGCACGGCGGATGCGGCGGCCCGTGCGCCTGCGCACCGCCGCGGTCGTCGGTGCGGAGTCGCCCGATCTCGCCGCTCAGCTCGCGGGTCTGCCCGATGGCTACGCACCGCACGTGGCTGTGATCGTGGTCGGAGGCAATGACGTCACCCACCGCCTCCCGATCGCCGTCTCCACACAGCACTTACGCGACACGATCCTGCACCTGCGCCGCCAGGGCACCGAGGTCGTCGTCGGCACATGCCCCGACCTCGGCGCTCTGCGCCCCGTGCCACAGCCGCTGCGGAGGCTGATCTCGAGCGTGTCGCGCAGGCTGGCCGAAGCGCAGGCCGAGACCGCACGCTCGGCGGGGGCGCGGCCCGTCGATCTCCGCCGAGCCGTGGGCCCGATGTTCTTCGACGATCCCGATGCCATGTTCAGCCTGGATCGCTTCCATCCGAGCCCGCTCGGCTACCGGCGCACGGCCGAGGTGCTGCTCCCTGCCGCGTGCCTCGCGGCAGAGGCGGCTCTCAGCTCGCGTCGTCAGACGGTGCCGCGCTGAACGACGCGGCCCAGTCGGCGACGCGACGCGCGCTCTCGTCGTCCGAGAGGTCTTCGACGCGGGTCATCACCGACCACCTCACGCCGAAGGGGTCGCGGATGCTCGCGAATCGGTCGCCCGAGACGAAGGCAGACGGAGCTTCGCGCACGGTCGCTCCCGCGGCGACCGCCCGCTCGACCACGGCGTCGACGTCCGAGACGTAGAGACCCATCGAGTAGCAGTCGTCGTCACCCGACGGCGCGGGAACCAGGTGATACTCGGGGCTCGGTTCGCCCAGTTGCAGGCGACCGAGGCCGAAGTCGAGATCGGCGTGGGCGACGACGCCCCCGAACTCCGTGACGTCGACGACGCGGGCGCCGAAGACGTCTCGGTAGAAGTCGATCGCCTCTCTGGCTCCGGCGATCGCGAGGAACGGAGTGAGCGAGGTCGCGCTGTGCGGGCGGCCGTCGGTGGTGTGTTCGCCGGTCACGCCGGTCGTGTTCTCGGTGGTCATGCGTTCACGGTACGGAGCCCTCGGGGTGTGCGCTTGAACATCGACGACAGACTGCGGGGCGCGTCCTCTGCGCGTGGCGCGAGGGTCGTAGGGTCGAAGACATGGATGTCGAATACCTCCCGAGCGACGAATAGACATGCGTCCGACGCGTGGAGTGCTCTACCCGGCCCGGCTGCCCGAGTTCCATCGGCTGCCGCCCGCGGCGGGCGCGCGGGATCTCGCCGTGTGGTTCTGGATCCCGGAGTGGTCGACAGAGCCCGGCCGGTCATCGCGGCAGGAGATCGTCGGCTACCCGGCGCTCAATCTCGTGGTCGAGCAGGGCGCGGTCACTCTGTCGGGCGCGACGACGCGGGCGTCGCATCGCGACCTGCGCGGAACCAGCTGGGCGGTCGGCGCGCTGTTGCGGCCAGCGGCTGTGGCAGCGCTCGTCGACGACCCGGCTGCGCTCGTCGACACCGAGACGATCATCGACGCGCCTGACCTGGCGGATGCGATCGGTGCCGCCATGAGCACAGGGGAGGGGCGCCGCGAACGCGCCGTCGCGGTCTTCTCCGACTGGCTCGTGCGCCGGGTCGGGGCTGTCGACGATCCCGCACGGCACGCGAACGCGCTCGTCGACGTGCTCATGGGTGATGATGCCGCCGGCAGCGTCGAAGAGGCGGCGATGCGTCTGGCCGTCTCGGTGCGCACACTGCAGCGGATGGCCCACCGACACGTGGGCGTCTCACCGGCGGCGATGATCCGCCGGCGTCGCCTTCAGGAGGCCGCCGAGCGGCTGCGCCTCGATCCGGGGATCGAGCTGTCGGTCCTCGCGGCAGACCTCGGATACGCCGATCACGCGCACCTCACACGTGACTTCCGCAGCATCCTCGGCATGGCCCCTCGCACGTATCGCGCAGGATCGTCCGAGCAGTCCCCGGACGAGAATGCGCGCATGTGATCACCGCGACAGTCTGAGGCGAGTCATCCGATAGAGCACTCCGACGAGCACGACCGCGGTTCCGATCGCCGAGGCCACGACGGGCAGCGTGTTCACGAGCAGCAGGCAGCCCAGAACTCCGATGACCTGCAACGCGCGGGGATAGCGGCGGGCAGCCGCCTGCTGTCGGAACGCCGCGGCATTCGCGATGAGGTAGTACAGCAGCACCCCGAACGAGGAGAACCCGATCGCGTCGCGAAGGTCGGCGACGACCACGATCCCGACGATGATCAGCGCGATCGTGATCTCGGCACGACGCGGCACCTGCCAGCGCTCGTCGACCTTCGCGAGGAACCGCGGCAGGTCCTGCTCGCGGGCCATGGCCAGGGTCGTCCGCCCGATGCCGGTGAGCAGCGCGAGCAGAGCGCCGAGCGAGGCCGCCGCCGCCGCGATGCGGATGACCGGGGTGAGAGCCTGCCACCCGGTGGCCGCTGCGACGTCGGACAGAGGCGTCGTGCTCGTCGCCGCGTCGCCACCGAGGACGAGGACGACCGTGATCGCGACGAGCGTGTAGACGACGACCGCACCGCCCAGCGCGAGGGCGATGGCGCGCGGGATCGTCCGGGCAGGGTCGACGACCTCCTCGCCCATGGTCGCGATGCGCGCGTACCCTGCGAACGCGAAGAAGAGCAGTCCTGCGCCCTGCAGCACGCCGTACGCGCTGGCATCGGGAAGAGGGGCGGGGGTCGCCGTAGACGATCCGCCGAGTCCGGTCGCGACGACGAGCGCGAGCCCCAGCAGGGAGCACGCGACGAGCACCCGGGTGACGAGCGCGGTTCGCGTGACGCCGAAGCAGTTGACGGCTGCGAGCGCGACGACTGCGGCCACGGCCACCGGCACCTGCCAGCCCTCGGGCGCCGCGTAGGCGGCGAAGGTCATGGCCATCGCGGCGCAGCTCGCGATCTTGCCGATCACGAAGCTCCAGCCGGCCACGAAACCCCACCACGGACCGATCTCTGCTCTGGCGTACGCATAGGTGCCGCCGGCAACGGGGTGCGCTGCGGCGAGCTGCGCCGACGCGGTGGCGTTGCAGTAGGCGACGATCGCGGCGATCCCCAGGGCGATCAGGATGCCGCTGCCGGCGACGCCCATCGCGGGCGCCCACACCGAGAACACGCCCGCACCGATCATCGAACCGAGTCCGATGGCGACGGCGTCGCCGAGTCTCAGGCGGCGTGCGAGGGGCATCCCGTCATCGTGTCATGCGAGGGTGAATTCGCGGTGACTTCCTCGCTGCTCAGCCGCGAGCCGCGGTCACGCGCTTCTTCTCGCGGATGTAGACCTCGCGTCGCACTTTCGCGACGACATCGCCGTCGCGGTCGGTGATCACGGTCTCGAACCACTCGAGCACCTTCGTGCCGCCGTGCGCGCGCTCGCGGATCTCCTCGACCCGCTCCCTGCTGACCTCGAACTCGGCTGTGAGGATCCCGCGGCCGGGCTTGAGGAACTCGATCTCGCCGCGGGTGTCCCACACCACGTAGTCGCGTCCGAGCTGGTGCATCACGAGCATGAAGAAGTACGGGTCGGTCATCGCAGACATCGAGCCGCCGAACGCCGTCTTGACGTAGTTGCGTGTGAAGACGTTCACATGCAGCTCGACGGTCGCGTGGGTCCAGTCCTCGCTGAATCGGCGGATGCGGATGCCGCTGAAGAGATTGGGGAACCACAGGCTCATGCCGATGGCGAGGCGTCGGGGAGTGATGCGCATGAAGTCAGTGTGGATGACGCCGGGATCGCCACAAAGATCACTGGAGGGATCGAACAGTTGTTATAGTTTGTGTAGAACTAGTAGAAGAGAGGAGGCGGGATGCTGATCCGCATAGACCCCGACAGCGCTCGGCCGCTCTTCGACCAGGTGGCGGCGTCCGTTCGCGCCGACGTCCTCGCCGGCCGGCTCACGCCGGGCGACCGACTCCCCTCCGCCCGCGAGCTCGCGGATGCGCTCGAGATCAACCTGCATACGGTGCTCCGCGCCTACCAGCAGCTGCGAGACGAAGGACTGATCGATCTGCGACGAGGCAGGGGAGCCGTCGTGTCCCCGGCCGCCGCCCCACTCGCCGAGCTCTCCCACGACATCGCCGCCCTTGTGGCCCGTGCGGCGTCGCTCGGCCTCTCGCCCCCCACCCTGGCCGCCCTCATCAAGGAGACCGAAGCATGACCGCCGAGATCCGCCGAGCCCGCACCGCGTTCTGGTGGGTGGGGGTGATCGTCCCCGCGGCCCTGATCGCGCTCGCCGCAGTCGTCGTCGTCGCCTGGCTGCCCGAGATCCCCGATCCGGCGGCGGTCCACTGGGGCCTCGACGGGGTCGACGGCTTCGGGCCGCGGTGGACGCCGTTGGCGTTGCTCATCGGTCTGGGCGGCGGGACGATCGTGCTGTTCGCGATCATCGCCCTGTTCTCGCACAGACTGCCCGCGCACGGTGCATCGACGTCGAGTGCACCACCGCAGTGGTCGACGACCGCCCGTCTGCTCGGAGCCGCAAGCCTCGGCATCGCGGGCATGATGTCGATGCTCGCCGTCGTCTCGACCGCCGCTCAGCGCGGCCTTTCGGATGCGGCCGAGGCCGCCGACATCACGCCGTGGGTCCCGGTCTTCTTCCTGGTCTCAGCCGGGCTGGCCGCCGCCGGGTGGTTCCTGCAGCCGAAGGTGCAGTTCGCGCCCGCAGCATCCGAGCCACCGGCGGAACCCCTGCCGCTCGCCGATCATGAACGCGCCGTATGGATGAAGACCGTCGGCATCGCCCGGAGCGGTCAGGTGGTCCTGGGGATCGGCGTCTTCCTCACGATCGCGATGAGCGTGCTGCTCCTTGCACGGGGCGTGGCTGCCGGATGGATCGTCGCGGTCATCGCGCTGATCCTCGTGATCCTCGTGGCGAGCGGTCTCTCGTTCCGGGTCCGCGCGAGCGCCGCGGGTCTCCGGGTGCGCTCGGCAGCGGGCTGGCCACGACTCGAGATCCCCGCCACGGAGATCGCGAGCACCCGGGCGGTTCAGGTCAACCCCTTCGCAGAGTTCGGAGGCTGGGGCTACCGCTTCGGCACGGACGGGCGGCGAGGATTCGTCCTGCGCACCGGAGAGGCCCTCGAAGTCACTCGCACCGACGGCCGCGTCTTCGTCGTCACCGTCGACGACGCGGCCACTGCGGCATCCGTCCTGGCCTCGGCCGCATCCCGATGACCACGCCCCTCGGCGAACCCGAACAGGGAGAGCACCCATGACCCGCATCCGAGCCGCAGCCATCATCGTCTTCGTCGCACTCGCGTGCGGACTCGCGTGGGTGGTCGCCCTCCCTCTCTGGCTGGGCGACGGACTCGCCGAGCCGAGCACCTGGTTCCTCCTGCCGGTGATGATGCTGACCCCCGCGATCGCCGCACTGGTGGTCACCTTCACGATGCGAATCCCGTCGAGGGGCGAGCGGGCGCGATTCCTCGGGCTGTGGCCGCTGCGTCCGGCGAAGCGGGTCGTCTGGCTGATGGTGGCCGGCTGGCTCGTACCGCCCCTTCTCGTCGCCCTCGGCATCGTGCTCGCGGCAGCGCTCGGGTTCGTGCAGCTCGACCTGACCTTCGCCGCGTTCTCCGCAGAGGTCGCGAAGGCGCTCCCCGCCGGTGCGCCGATGCCGCCGATCGAGGTCGTCGTGATCTCGCAGATCGTGATGATCCCCTTCGGCGCACTCCTCAACAGCGTGCTGGCGTTCGGCGAAGAGCTCGGATGGCGCGGATGGCTGGTGCCCGCGCTGCGTCCGCTCGGCACCTGGCCCACGCTGCTCCTCAGCGGAGCGATCTGGGGCGTCTGGCACAGCCCGCTGATCCTGCTGGGCTACAACTTCGGACGCACAGACATCACCGGTGTGCTCTTCATGATCGGTGGCTGCATGGCCTGGGGTGTTCTCCTGGGCTGGCTGCGCCTGCGCTCCGCCTCGGTCTGGCCTGCTGTGCTCGCCCATGGCTCCCTCAACGCCGCCGCCGGGCTGATCGTCGTCTTCGCCGCATCGCAGCCCGATCTCGCGCTCGCCGGACCGCTCGGCCTCGCGGGGTGGATCGTCGCGGCAGCGGTCATCGCCGTCCTCGTCGTCACCGGGCAGTTCCGTGAACAGCCCGAGCTCGCCGACGGGCCCGGCCGACTGCTGTCCGCTCCGCGCGCGGAGTAGCCTCCGCAACCCTCTTGACGCTCCCGAGGCGTCGCGGTTTGCTGAGGGCATGGATTCCACTCCCGCAGCCTGGTCGAACGCCGATGCCTATCTCGCCGAGCTGCTCGTGGGGCACGATCCGCACCTCGAGTCGGCGCTGTCGGCCCAGCGCGACGCCGGTCTCCCCGAGATCGAGGTCGCGCCCGTCGGCGGCAAGATGCTCAACCTCCTCGCGCGCATCAGCGGCGCTCGCCGCGTGCTCGAGATCGGCACGCTCGGGGGCTATTCGACGATCTGGCTCGCTCGGGCCGTGGGGCCGGAAGGCCGCGTCGTCACGGTCGAGGCCGAAGCCGACAACGGCGCCGTCGCGCGGGCGAGCATCGATGCCGCCGGGGTCGGAGAGCGTGTCGACATCCGGATCGGCCGGGGTGCCGACGTGCTCCCGACGCTGGTGGGCGGCTTCGACCTGGTCTTCATCGATGCCGACAAGGAGTCGAACACCGTCTACCTCGACTGGGCGGCGAAGCTGGGGCATCCGGGAACCGTGATCGTGCTCGACAACATCGGACGGGAGGGCGAGATCGTCCGTGCGGACTCGACCGACTCCAAGGTCGTCGGCACCAGAGACGCGCTGCGGATGCTGGGGGAGGATCCCCGCTTCGACGCGACCGCCCTGCAGACGGTCGGCGCCAAGGGCTGGGACGGCTTCGCCCTCGCCGTCGTGGTGTGAGCCGCCGAGACGGACCCGGGAGGTCGAGCGCGGGCGGGCTAGACTGGGCGCGGATCGACGACGCTCCACACAACCTTTTCTCTGAGCAAGGAGCACATCAGTGGCACTGATCGAGGCTGTAGGCGCACGCGAGATTCTCGACTCGCGCGGTAACCCGACCGTTGAGGTGGAGGTGCTCCTCGACGACGGTGTGGTCCAGCGGGCGGCCGTCCCGTCCGGTGCATCCACCGGCGCATTCGAGGCGTACGAGCTCCGCGACGGCGACAAGAGCCGCTACGGCGGAAAGGGCGTCCTCAAGGCGGTCGACGCCATCATCGACGAGCTCGGCCCGGCGCTCGAGGGTGTCGAGGCGAGCGAGCAGCGCATCGTCGACGCGATCCTGATCGAGACCGACGGCACCGACAACAAGCAGCGCACCGGCGCCAACGCGATCCTCGGCGTCAGCCTCGCGGTCGCCAAGGCCGCGGCCGACTCCGCAGACCTGCCGCTGTTCCGCTACCTGGGCGGCCCGAACGCGCACCTGCTGCCCGTTCCGCTCTTCAACGTCATCAACGGCGGCGAGCACGCCGACAACGGCATCGACATGCAGGAGTTCTTCCTCGCCCCGATCGGCGCCGAGACCTACTCCGAGGCACTCCGCTGGGGCGTCGAGACCTACCACGTGCTGCGCGGCGAGCTGAAGGCCGCCGGCTACGCGACGGGTCTCGGCGACGAGGGCGGCTTCGCCCCCGATCTGCCCAGCAACCGCGAGGGTCTCGACTTCCTCGTCAAGGCGATCGAGAAGGCCGGCTTCACGCCGGGCACCGACATCGCGCTGGGCCTCGACGTCGCAGCCACCGAGTTCTTCAAGGACGGCGTCTACCGCCTCGACAACAAGGACTGGAGCGGCCCCGAGCTGATCGAGTACTACGAGGGCCTGGTCAACGACTTCCCGATCGTCACGATCGAGGACGCGCTGGCTGAGGACGACTGGGACAACTGGAAGCTCCTCACCGACGCTCTCGGCTCGAAGGTCCAGCTCGTCGGCGACGACCTGTTCGTGACGAACCCGACCCGTCTCGCCGACGGCATCAAGCGCGGCGTCGCCAACTCGCTGCTCGTCAAGGTCAACCAGATCGGAACGCTCACCGAGACGTTCGACGCGGTCAGCCTCGCGCAGCGCTCGGGCTACACCGCCATGCTGTCGCACCGTTCGGGTGAGACCGAGGACACCACGATCGCCGACCTCGTGGTCGCGACGAACGCGGGTCAGATCAAGGCTGGTGCGCCTGCTCGCAGCGAGCGCGTCGCGAAGTACAATCAGCTTCTGCGCATCGAGGAGGAGCTGGGCGACGCGGCTGTCTTCGCCGGCCGTTCCGCGTTCCCGCGCTACCAGGGCTGAACACAGCAGAGACAGACACACGCCGCCTGAGCGGCACGTACGGAGGAGGAGCCGTGGCACGACGACCGGCTCCTCCTTCGGCGTCTTCGGGCGCATCCCGCACCACGCCGGCGGCGAAGTCGACCCCGCGTCCGTCCGCCCGTCGGCCCCGGGGAGCCGCGAATCGAGGCTCCCAGGAGCGTCGGGTCGACGTGCGCGAGTGGGCCTCCGGCATCCGCCTCTCGGCGTTCTCGGTCATCATGCTGTCGCTCGTCGTGCTCGGGGCATGGGTGCTGGTGCCGACGCTGGGCACCTTCATCGACCAGCGGCAGAAGATCTCGGCTCTGGAGCAGTCGATCCAGGTCTCCGAAGACCAGATCGCGGCGCTCGAGAAAGAGCGTGAGCGCTGGAGCGACCCGGCCTACATCACCACCCAGGCGCGTGAGCGCCTGTACTACGTCAAGCCCGGCGAGGTCGTGTATCTGATCGACAACGATCTCGACCCCGCAGCGCTCCCGCAGCAGCAGGGGCCGGTCAGCGACACCCTCGAAGAGACGCCCTCCGACTGGATGCCGCAGCTGCTGCGCACGCTGACGTCCGCGGGGCTGAGCGACACGGCCGCCGTCAGCCGCTGACCGTCGGGCGCCGCCGAGCGGGGAGCGCGCTCAGAGCATCCTCCCGGTCGGCTCCCGTACGCTGGATAGGTGACCACGCCGCCATTCCCCGCCCCCACGACCGCCGAGCTCGCCGTGGTGTCGGCCCAGTTGGGCAGGACCGCCCGTGGCGTCGTGGGAATCGCAGCCCGCTGCGAGTGCGGCAACCCCACGGTCGTCGCCACGACACCCAGGCTCCCGGACGGAACACCGTTCCCCACGTTCTACTACCTGACGCATCCGGCCGCGACGGCCGCGATGTCGACCCTCGAGGCCACGCAGGTCATGCCCGAGCTCTCCGCGCTGCTCGCCGAGGACGAGGGCGTCGCCGCGGCGTACCTCGCCGCGCATGAGGCGTACCTCGCCGACCGGGCGCAGTTCGGCGAGGTCAGCGAGATCGATGGCATCTCCGCCGGCGGCATGCCGTCGCGCGTCAAGTGCCTGCATGCTCTGGCCGGTCATGCTCTCGCGGCAGGTCCCGGCGTGAACCCGATCGGCGATGCGGCGCTCGAGCGCTCGACGTGGTCGCCGGAGAAGTGCCGGTGCGACGACCCCGGTGCGGCCCTGCGTGACGTCGAGGCATCGACCGCATGAGGCGGCCGCGGATGCTGCGCAACGGCGTCGCGATGGCGACGATCGTGGCATCCGTCCTGCTCCTCGGCGCGGCAGCGACCCCGCCGCCGGTGCCGGACGACCCCGCAGATCCGGATCGCGCCGCTCAGTACTGGCTCGACGGAGCCGGCATCCGCGACGCCTGGCAGACCACTCGCGGCGACGGGGTCACGATCGCCGTCATCGACACCGGGATCGGCAAGGTCCCTGGCGTGTTCGATGACGCCGTCGTGGGTGGCACCGACGTGTCTGGCACCGGAACCCCCGACGGCCGCACCCCGGTGGGTGCCATCGACGGCAATCACGGCTCGTGGGTGGCCTCGCTCGCCGCCGGACGCGGCTCTGCCGACGGCAAGGGCATGATCGGAGTCGCCCCCGAGGCCGATCTGCTGTCGATCTCCGTGGGCTTCGGCGCCGCCGCCGCAGTGCCGTTCACCGAGCAGGTCGCGAAGGCCATGCGGTGGGCGGTCGACCATGGGGCCGACATCATCAACCTCTCGTTCACCACGAACACGCTGGACTGGGACAGGAGCTGGGACGACGCGTTCCTCTACGCATTCGAGCATGACGTGGTGGTGGTCGTCGCCGCGGGAAACCGGGGGAGCGGCACCAACATCATCGGCGCTCCCGCGACGATCCCCGGCGTGCTGACGGTCGGCGGAGTCGACCAGACGGGCACGGCGAGCATCGAGGCGTCGACTCAGGGGATCACCATCGGGATCGCCGCGCCCAGTGAGGGGCTGCGGGGCGTCTCGGCCGACGGCACCGTCGTGCCCTGGAGCGGCACGAGCGGTGCGGCGCCCATCGTCGCAGGCATCGCGGCGCTCGTCCGGTCTGCGCACCCCGAGCTCGATGCCGCCAACGTCATCAATCGCATCATCAAGACCGCGATCAAGGTGCCGGGCATGGCCGACCTCCCCGATCCTCTCTACGGCTACGGGCTGGTGGATGCCGACGCGGCGATCACCGCGGACGTGCCGAAGGTCTCCGAGAATCCGATGGGCGACCTCGCCGAGTGGGTCCGCCTGTTCCGACGCGCAGAGAGCGTTCCGCAGCCCGAACCCACCGCCGCGCCGGTCGAGGTGCCGCCCCTGCCGGATGCCGACGCGCCGACCGAGCCCGGTTCACCGCTGCTTCCCAGCGCTGATTCGCTGCGCTACGGTACCCTGCCGCTCATCGCGCTCACAGTCCCTGGTATCCTGATAGCGCTTGGCGTCACCGCAGCTGCCCGGCGCATCCGATCGGCGCGCGCTCGCACGCCACATCCCTGACTCCCGAGGAGTTGTCCCCCTGTGCCTCAGAACAGCACTGTGCCCAAGATTCTGATCGTCGGTGGAGGCTATGCAGGCTTCTACACGGCGTGGAAGCTGGAGAAGCACCTTCGCAAGGGTGAAGCAGACGTCACCATGGTCGACCCGCTGCCGTACATGACGTACCAGCCGTTCCTTCCCGAGGTCGCCGCCGGCTCGATCGAAGCCCGCCACTCGGTGGTCGCGCACCGTCGTCACCTCAAGCGAACGAACGTGCTCACCGCCAAGGTGACGGGCATCAACCACGCTGAGAAGGTCGCGACGATCACCCCTCCGGTGGGAGAGCCGTACGAGTTCTCGTACGACCAGATCGTGGTGACCGCTGGCGCGGTCTCCCGCACCTTCCCGATCCCCGGCATCGCCGACAACGCGATCGGTCTGAAGACCATCGAAGAGGCCGTCGCGATCCGCGATCGCCTGATGTCGAACTTCGACAAGGCGGCCTCGCTGCCCGCCGGACCCGCGCGCGATCGTCTGCTCTCGGTCGTCGTCGTCGGTGGTGGCTTCGCCGGCATCGAGGTCTTCGCAGAGCTCCGTTCGCTCGCGTCGTCGCTCGTGGGCAAGTACCCGCAGATCAGCTTCGAAGACACGCACTTCCACCTCATCGAGGCGATGGGCCGCATCATGCCCGAGGTGTCGCTGCCGACGAGCGAGTGGGTCCTCAAGGACCTGGCGAAGCGAGGCGCCAACGTGCACCTCGACACGCAGCTCACCAGCGCCGTCGACGGCAACGTCGAGCTGTCGACCGGCGAGGTCATCCCCACCGACCTGATCGTCTGGACCGCCGGTGTCATGGCGAACCCGACCGTCGTGCGCGGCGGCGATCTGCCGATCGAAGAGCGCGGCCGCATCCAGACCCGCGCAGACCTCCGTGTCGGCACGCCCGAGGCCTTCGTCGAGGGCGCCTGGGCCGCCGGTGACGTCTCGGCCGTTCCCGACCTCTCGGGTGGTGGCGTCGGCGGCTTCTGCGTGCCGAACGCGCAGCACGCCGTGCGTCAGGCGAAGCTCCTCGCGAAGAACCTCGTCGCCGTGCTGCGTGGTGAGGACCCCAAGGAGTACTTCCACAAGAACCTCGGTGCCGTCGCCGGCCTCGGGCTCTACAACGGTGTCTTCCAGTCCGGCAAGATCGCGCTCAAGGGCTTCGTCGCCTGGGTCGCGCACCGTGGCTACCACGGTCTCGCGATGCCGACGTGGGAGCGCAAGTTCCGCGTGGTCTGGGGCTGGTGGAACAACCTGTGGCTCGGCCGCGACCTGGTGAACCTCGAGACGGTGCAGAACCCGCGCTACGTCTTCGAGGAGTTCGCTGCACGCCCGCGTCCGGCCGCTGACGCTCCGGCTCCCGCCGTCACGGCTCCGGCCGCTCAGGCGACCGCCTCCGACAAGGCCGCCGACGAGAAGCCGGCAGGTCAGAAGACCGCCGCCACGAAGCCGGCTGCGAAGAAGACCGCTGCGACGGCTGCCGCCAAGTAGTCATCCCCTCGAACGCCCCGACTCTTCGGAGTCGGGGCGTTCGTCGTCTCCGGCGAGGGCGTGTCTTGCACCGGCCTCATAGGCGCGCTTGCTAGCCTCGGCAGCGCAAGGGGAGTACTCCCGTCTGCGGTGGCGTCGTCATTACGGACACGAAGTCGTGTTCCGGCCCACCGGCCCGTGAGGGTGGAGGAGACCTGGCGTCCGTATCCGCGGACGACCATGGACCCTCACTGCCCCGCTGTCGAGTTCCGTGGTCGTCCACACCCACGAAGGAACCGTCACCATGGGAAAACTCAACCGACTGCTCGGGATGGCCGCTCGCGCCCTCGATCTCGACGAGAACGGATCCCGCACGGATCGCACCGGTTCGCAGGCAGCGACGCCGTCTTCACCGGTCGGGCGTCAGGCCGGAACCGATCGCTACTCGCCCCCGCCCGCGCGTCCGTCGGGCCGGGATCCCTACTCGCCGCCTGCGGCCGGCGCGCGCGGTGCAGCCGGTGCGCGCGGTGCGGCCGGTGCGGTGTCGGATGCCGACCGGGCAGCCATCGCGCGGTACGACTACCTGCTCGAGACTGCCGATCCGCACCGCGTGGAGCAGATCCATCGCGAGGCCTTCGCGCGCCTGACTCCCGCGCAGCGGGCGCAGGTGCAGGAGCGCATGAACGCAGAACTCGCTCCGGGCGAGCGCCCGGCATCGGCATCGGCCGATGATCTCGCCCGCGCCGCCGGTCGGTCCGAGGCGGCCCGTCCGGGGCGCATGCGCGGCATCCTCTCGCGCGTGCGCGGGTTCGGTGCTGCCGGTGCGGTCGGCGGAGCCGCGGTGGGCGCGCTGGGGGTCGTCGCGGTGGGCGCGGTCGGCAGTGCCGTCGCCGCTCCTCTCCTCGAGCAGGCTGCCGGTCTCGGAGTCGACTTCGACGCCCTCGCTCAGGGCGTCGACGTCGAGGCGATCGCGAGCGGCCTCGGCGGCGAGGAGCTTGCGGGAGCGGCGGAAGGGGTTCTCGGGTCGGCGGGCGAGACCGTCTCGGGCCTCGGCGACACGGCGAGCGAATGGGGACAGCGGCTCGGTGATCTCGGCATTCCGGGCATCGGCGATCTGTTCGGTCGATGAGCACCGCCGGCATGAGCACCGCCAGCATGACCGCCGCCCCGTCGGCGTCGGATCACGGGTTCTCCGGCCTCACCGGATTCGCCGCTGACGTTCTCACCCAGCTCGGCGACATCGGGGTGGGTGTGCTGGTGTTCTTCGAGGTGCTCGTCCCGCCCATTCCCAGCGAGGTGATCCTGCCCTTCGCGGGGTATCTGAGCCAGAGCGGCGAGCTCACCCTCGGATGGCTGATCGTCTGGAGCACTCTGGCGTCGTGGATCGGCGCACTCCTGCTCTATTGGCTCGGTGCGGCGATCGGCATCGATCGGGCGGTACGGCTCCTCTCCGCCACCAAGCTGGTCAGCCGTGCGGACCTGGATCGCGGAGTGCACTGGTTCCGGCGAAGCGGCGGGTGGACGGTGCTCGTCGGCCGGATGGTTCCCGGCGTGCGCAGCCTCATCTCGATTCCCGCGGGCGCGACTCGCATGAACCTGACCCGCTTCAGCGTGTACACGATCGTGGGCAGCGGCCTGTGGAACACGCTGCTCATCGGGGTCGGTGCGCTGCTCGGCACTCAGCACGAACAGCTGGAGCACCTGCTCGGCTACCTCGACTACGCCGTGTACTCCGCGCTCGCCATCGCGCTCGCCGTGCTCATCGTCCGACGCGTCCGTGAGGCACGTGGGTCGAAGGCGCGGAGCACGCGTCCACCCGATCTCGCGGACCGGCTCGTGGAGGACTGAGCAGAGCACGACGTGCCCCCGCTGGGACTCGAACCCAGACTGAAGCGATTTTAAGTCGCCTGCCTCTGCCATTGGGCTACGGGGGCTCCATGCCGTGACTGGCTCAGAGTACACGGGGGTCGCATCTGGGTGCACGACAGACGCGGTGCCACGCTCGCCGTGCTGCCCGAGCCGCGCGAGGGGAGGCGGGCGCCCCCCGCGCCCGCCTCCCCGTGATGCTGATCAGACAGCATCGCCGCCCCCCGGCGACCGGCCGGGCATGGCCGGTGAGACCGCCGTGAATGGCGGCCTCAGAGATCAAGACGGCGATCCGTGCTGTTCATTACGACGATCGCCGCTGATGTATCGGGATTTCCAGATACGGGTCGCGAGAGGCAATGCAACTCGATCTCAGAAAGACTGAATCCGAGTCCGCCCACCCCATAGGGTGGGGGAGTGCTCGACCTCACCGCCGATCTGAGCCCCGATCAGGAACGAAACGCCGTTTCCCCCGAGTGGCGCGACCCGTCACGATACTGGCCGCGCCTGTCTGCGGCGACCGGCCATCTGCCGGCTCCCGTGGCGGTGATCGATCGAGAAGCTCTGCGCTACAACGCCCTGGATCTGCTGGTTCGCGCGGGCGGACTGCCGATCCGCGTCGCGTCGAAGTCCGTGCGGGTGCGCTCGGTGCTCGACGCCGTGCTGCAGCTGCCCGGGTTCAGAGGAATCCTCGCCTTCACGCTGGCCGAGGCTCTGTGGCTCGCCGAGACGCACGATGACATCGTCGTCGGCTATCCGACGGTCGACCGCGCGGGACTCGCACAGCTCTTCGAATCCGAGGAGGCGGCGCAACGGATCACGTTGATGGTCGACGATCCGTCGCACCTCGACATCATCGACAGCGTCGCGCCCGCAGGCAGCCGCCCGGACATCCGGGTCGCGGTCGACGCCGACGCATCACTGCGATCCGTCGCGCTCGGCCACATCGGGGTGCGACGGTCTGCTCTGTTCACCGCGGGCGAGGTCGCCGCCTTCGCACGCAAGATCGTGCGCCGCCCCGGGTTCCGGCTCGTCGGACTTCAGATGTACGAGGCTCAGATCGCGGGCCAGGGAGACAACGCCGGAGCGGATGCGCCGGTAATCCGTCTCATGCAGGCGCGTTCCCGATCCGAGCTGCGTGAGCGTCGAGCCGCGATCGTCGGCGCCTTGTCAGAGGTCGCATCGCTCGAATTCCTCAACGGCGGCGGAACCGGTTCGCTCGAGTTCACCGGCAGCGACGAGTCGCTGACCGAGGCGAGCGCGGGCAGCGGACTGCTCGGCGGGCATCTCTTCGACGGCTATCGATCATTCCGCCCCGCACCGGCGTCCGCCTTCGCGTTCGACGTGGTGCGGCGCCCCGCGGCCGACATCGCAACCGTGCTCGGCGGCGGATGGATCGCTTCCGGTCCCGCTGTCGCGTCGCGGCAACCGCTGCCTGTCTGGCCGCAGGGGCTGCGCACGCTGTCCCGCGAGGCCGCGGGCGAGGTTCAGACACCGCTGCAGGGCCGCGAGGCCGAGCGGCTCGGAGTGGGCGACCGTGTCTGGTTCCGCCACGCGAAGAGCGGCGAGCCTGCCGAGCGCATCGACAGCTACCAGCTCGTCTCGGGCGATGAGATCGTCGACGAGCTTCCGACGTATCGCGGCGAGGGGAAGGCGTTCCTGTGACCCGGATCGGGGGCAGCTGGCAGAACTGGGCGAGGTCTGCGCAGGTCACACCGCTGCGCGTAGAGCGCCCGCGAACCCCTGAAGGCGTGCAGCGCGCGGTCCGCGCCGCGGTCGCGCAGGGGCTCACGGTGAAGGCGGTCGGCGCGGGACACAGCTTCACGGGCATCGCCGTCGCTCCCGGCGTGCTCCTGGAGCTCGACGACATGCAGGGCCTGGTGTCGGCGGACGCGGCCACCGGACGAGCGACGCTGCTCGCGGGCACACGACTGCACCGCATCCCGTCGCTCCTCGCACCGTTCGGCCTCGCGATGGAGAACCTCGGCGACATCGACCGGCAATCCATCTCGGGTGCGATCTCGACGGGGACGCACGGTACCGGCGCCGGCTTCGGCGGCCTTGCGACGCAGGTCGTCGGCGCGACGCTGGTGACCGCCGCAGGGGAGTTCCTCCGGGTGGACGAGGGACAGAACGCAGACCTGCTCCCCGCTATCGCGCTGGGTCTGGGCGCGCTCGGCATCCTGGTCGAGGTGACGCTGCAGTGCGTGCCGATCTTCCTCATGGAGGCGATCGATGAGCCGGAACCGCTCGACGACGTTCTCGAGGCCCTGCACGACAGGGTCGAGGCATCGGACCACTTCGAGTTCTACTGGTTTCCGCACACCGACATCGCCCTGACCAAGAGACAGACGAGGGTGCCGGAGTCGACGAGGCGGCAGCCGCTTCCCGTCCTGGGGCGCTGGATCGACGAGACGGTGCTCTCGAACGGCGTGTACCGAGCGGTGTGCGCGACGGGACAGGCGATGCCGGCCATCACCCCGCCCTTCAACAGGCTTGCGGTGAAGCTCACGGGCGACCGGCGGTACACAGAGCTCTCGCATCGAGTCCTGACCCAGAGCCGTACTGTCAGGTTCCGTGAGATGGAATATGCGGTGCCCGCCGAGAACGTGGTGCCGGCGTTCCGCGCGGTCCGCGACCTCATCGAGCGACGCGGGTGGCGCATCGAGTTCCCGATCGAGGTGCGCTTCGCGGCGGAGGACGACAGGTGGCTGTCGACGGCATACGGCAGGGCGAGCGGATACATCGCGGTCCACCGCTACTGGCGCGCCGACCCGTCCGCCTACTTCGAGGCCGTGGAGCAGATCATGCTCGAGCACGGCGGGCGCCCGCACTGGGGCAAACTGCACACGCAGACAGCCGAGCAGCTGCAGGAGCGCTATCCCCGTTTCGGCGATTTCACCGCGCTGCGCGACCGGCTCGACCCCGAGCGTCGGTTCACCAATCGGTACCTCGATCGGGTTCTCGGCGCATGATCCGGGTTCTGCGCCTGACCGCCGCACCCAGTCGACGCGCAGGCTCCGCCGATAGGATGAGACAAACACGAGGAAGGGTGGGCCTCTGATGGAATGGCTCGTGCCGGTACTGATCGTCGTCGGTGTGATTCTGCTCATCGGAATCTACCTCTGGGCGACCTACAACTCGCTGGTGCAGCTGAACGTCCGCGTCGACGAGGCGTGGAGTGGCATCACGGTCCAACTGAAGCGCAGGGCAGATCTGATACCCAACCTCATCGAGACGGTCAAGGGTTACGCCTCGCATGAGAAGGCGGTCTTCGAGAACGTCACTCGTGCGCGAGCGGAGACGCTCTCGGCCGGCAGCCCGGGTGAGGCGGGAATCGCAGAGGGGCACCTCCAGCAGGCGCTTCGCAGCCTCTTCGCGGTCGCGGAGGCCTATCCGCAGCTGCAGGCGAGCCAGAACTTCCTGCAGGTGCAGCAGGCCCTCGTCGACACCGAAGACAAGATCCAGGCCGCGCGCCGCTTCTACAACGGCGGCGTCCGCGAGCTGAACACGAAGATCAAGGTCTTCCCGAACAACCTCTTCGCGAAGGGGCTCGGATTCACCGAGCGCGAGTTCTTCGAGGTCGCCGACAGCGGCGCGATCTCCGAGCCGCCGCGCGTGCAGTTCTGACCTGCGGGAAGGCCCGATGCGCATCGTCGCATCGGGCCTTCTGCGTATTCGGGCGCTGACCCGGAGCGCTGCTCACCACACGTCGAGATCGACGTCCCCATCCTCGACGCTCACGTCACCGCGGAGCGTCCACGACTCCGTGCGATAGGTCTCGGTTCGCGGACTGCCGTCTTGCCCGGTGCCCGACACGGTCGCGACGAGGATGCCGCCTTCGGCGATGAATCCGTCATCTGTCAGCTCGAGCACCGGCATCCGCTCGACACGGAAGCGGACGTCGTCGACCGCGGCGAACTCGGTGCCCCACGGGATCCTGATCCCGCACCCCTCCGGGATGAGGCCGTCGGTGAGCTCGGCAGAGGTGCAGTCCTCGAGGTGATCGTCGAGCGCCCGCTGCGCCAGAGCCCGCGGATCGGCATCGGGTGTCGGCGAGCTCGTCGCGGTCGGCGTGGCCCGTGCCGAGGGGATGTCGCTCGACGCCTGCCAGAGCCACACGGCTGCCCCCGCGACCAGGAGCGCGGCGACACCGCCCCCGATCGTCCACGAGAGGCGGCGATTCACTCGGATGCCTCTCTGGCGTGCACATGGCGACGCACGGATGCGTCTGCGCGACCGGACAGCGCCGCATGCAGAGCCTCGGACGCGGTGCCCCAGCGCGAGACGGAGACGTGCGCCAGCCCCTGCCATGCCGCCGCAAGGGCGAGCTCAGCGGCGATCTTCTCGGCATCCGCGCCCGGCTGGCCCTGAGGCTCCCACCAGGCCGATTGCACCTGGAGCGTCGACGTCGCGCGGTCGGCCTTGAGATCGACACGCGCCACGATGCGGTCGCCGACGAGCACGGGCAGCGAGTAGTACCCGTATCGCCGCTTCTCGGCAGGAACGTAGATCTCGATCCGGTAATCGAGCTCGAAGGCGCGCAGAGCCCTGTCACGGAACCAGACCACGGGATCGAAAGGTGTCAGGAGCGCGGCGGCGTCGATCCTGCGCGGCAGCACGGCGTCGCGGTGCCTCCAGCTGGGCAGCGGACGACCGCCGCGGTCCCAGCCGCGCACGGAGACCGCGAGGATCTCGCCTGAGTCGACCAGATCCGCGATCGACTGCGACACCGCCGCTCGGTCGCGGATGCGGTGGTAGTCCGCGAGGTCCGACTGGGTCGCGACCCCCGACGATCGTGCCGCGCGCCGGGTGAGCTCGCGGATCGCGTCCTCCCGGGGCACGTGCTGCGACAGGATGGCGTCGGGGATCACCTGCTCGGCGAGCGCGTACGTGCGCTCGAAGCCCTTTCGACCGCTGATCGCCACGTCGCCGGTGCGCCACAGGTGCTCGAGGGCGAGCTTCACGTCATCCCAATCCCACCATGTGCCACGCTCGCGAGGAGCGTCGTCGCGGAGGTCGGCCGGTCGCAGCGGCCCCCTGGCTCGGAGCTCGTCCTGCACCCAGCGGAGAGTGCGCGTGTTGGTGCTCATCCAGGAGTCGGGCGCCGCCCATCTGGCGCGGAAGTGATCCATGCGGAATCGCCACAGAGGCCAGTCCTCGATGGGGATGAACGTCGCCTCGTGAGCCATGTACTCGACGTAATGGGTCGTGCGCGAATGGAAGACGCGATCGAAGAGCGCCGGTTCGTAGGCACCCAGGCGCGAGAACAGCGGCATGTAGTGCGACCGTGCGAACACGTTGACCGAGTCGATCTGCAGCACGCCGAGACGATCCATGACGTGGTGGATGTGCCGGGCCGACACCGAAGCCGGGCGTGCACGAGAGAAGCCCTGCGCGGCGAGCGCGATGCGACGGGCCTGGGCGGCGCTGAGGGTGTCGGTCACCTCGTCAGGGTAGCGCCGAGCGCCGACATCCGCGCCCGGCCCGTCACGACGGTCGGCGGCTGCGCCGTAGACTTGGGCGATGAGCGAAGAGCAGCGTCCGCGGCTGAGAGACCTCTTCCGTCCGCGCCCCGTCTCCCTTGATCGCACGGTGACCACCGAGGCCGACGAGGCGGTCCCCCGAGGGCTGCGCGTCACGGCGGCATACTCGTGGCGGATTCTGCTGATCGCCGCGGTGGTCGCCGGATTCATCTGGCTCGTCATCGAGCTGAAGCTCCTGGTGATCCCGCTCATGGTCGGCATCCTGATCACGGCCCTGCTGTGGCCGGGATTCCAGTGGATGCTGCGCCACCGCTTCCCGCGGTGGCTGGCCGTCGCCCTCTCGATCATCGGCACGCTCGCGATCGTGTCCCTGCTCATGTGGCTCGTGATCTGGCAGGTCCGTGCGCAGCTGCCCGACGTGCAGGAGCGCAGTGCGCAGGCGGTCGACGAGTTCCGTCAGTTCCTGCTCACCGGACCGCTGCACCTCAGCGACTCGCAGATCCAGGGATACATCGACCAGGCCCTCCAGGTCGTCAACGAGCAGACTCAGACGCTCTTGAACGGTGCGCTGGCAGTCGGCACGACCGCGGCGCACGTCGTGACCGGTGCGGTCCTCTCGCTCTTCATCCTGATCTGCCTGCTCGCCGACGGCCGGGGCATCTGGGAGTGGACGCTGCGCCTCTTCCCGCGCGCTGCGCGCCCCGCCGCCGACGCCGCCGCGAGCAACGGCTTCGCGACGATCGTCAACTACGCCCGAACCCAGTTGCTCGTCGCCGCGATCGATGCGGTCGGCATCGGCGTCGGCGCCGCTCTGCTCGGCGTGCCGCTGGCGATCCCCGTCGCCGTGCTCGTCTTCCTCGGTTCGTTCGTGCCGATCGTCGGTGCCGTCGTGACCGGCGCGATCGCCGTACTGCTCGCGCTGGTCTACAACGGCCCCTGGATCGCGCTCGCGATGCTGGCCGTCGTGCTCGGCGTGCAGCAGCTCGAGGGTCACATCCTGCAGCCGATCCTCATGGGCTCGGCAGTGAAGGTGCATCCGCTCGCCGTCGTCCTGGTGGTCGCCGGGGGCTCGATGGTCGGCGGCATCCCCGGCGCGCTGTTCGCGGTGCCTCTCGCGGCCTTCGTCAATGTCGCCGCGGTGACAGTCAGCACCGGCGCCTGGCGCACCGGCGATAAACCGAACGCAGACCTTATCTGGAGCACAGTGCCGCGCGAGCGCACACGGAGGAATCGATGAGCGCAGTCCCCAGCCTGACCGAGTTCGAGAACGCCGCTCAGAGTCTGGCTGAGGTGATCACGCGAACGCCGACCCTGCCCTCGCGCGCCCTGTCGGACGTGCTCGGCGCACCGGTGGTGCTCAAGATGGAGAACCTGCAGCGAACGGGATCCTTCAAGATCCGTGGTTCGGCATACCGCCTCTCGCAGCTGAGCGCCGAGGAGCGTTCGCGCGGCGTGGTCGCAGCGTCCGCCGGAAACCATGCACAGGGCGTCGCCCTCGCGGCCCAGACGCTCGGAATCCAGGCGACCATCTTCGTGCCCCTGGGCATTCCCGTGCCCAAGCTGCTGGCGACGAGGAGCTACGGTGCCGAGGTCGTGCTCGAGGGAGAGACCGTGGCGACCTCGCTGCGACTCGCCGCTGAGTTCGCCGAGCGCACGGGGGCAGTGATCATCCATCCGTTCGACCACCGCGACGTCGTCATCGGGCAGGGCACACTCGGACTCGAGCTGCTCGAGGACGCTCCCGATGTCGACACGATCGTGCTGGGAATCGGCGGCGGGGGCCTCATCGCCGGCGTCGCGGCCGCGGTGAAGGCCAAGGCTGCCGAACTCGGGCGCTCGGTGCGCATCATCGGCGTACAGGCCGAGAACGCCGCGGCGATGATCCCTTCGCTGGAGGCCGGGTACCCCGTCGACATCGAGACGAAGCCGACGATCGCCGACGGAATCCTGGTCGCGCGACCGGGGGCCATACCGTTCGAGATCATCAAGGACCTCGTCGACGAGGTCGTCACCGTGACCGACGACGACCTGGCGCGCGCCATTCTGGTTCTTCTCGAGCAGTCCAAGGTGATCGCGGAGCCCGCCGGAGCGGTGGGTGTCGCCGCGATCCTCGCCGGCAAGGTGAAGGCGAGCGGCACGACCATGGCCGTCGTCTCCGGAGGCAACATCGACCCGCTGCTGCTGCAACGTGTCGTCTCCCACGGCCTCGCGGCCTCGGGCCGTTATCTCACGATCCGCATCCCGCTGCCCGATCGCCCCGGTCAGCTCGCGCGAGTCTCGGAGCTCATCGCCCAGGCGGGAGCCAACGTCATCGAGGCCATGCACACCCGGCACGGGCACGGCCTGCAGATCAGCGAGGTGTTCCTCGAGCTCAGCGTCGAGACGCGCGGTGCCGAGCACTCCGAGCACACCCTGGACACGCTCCGTCGCGCCGGCTTCCAGCCGATCGTCGTGCCGGACTGACGCGACGCGCACTCAGCCCTGACATGCAGATGCCCCGTCCAGTCGGACGGGGCACCTGCATGTCAGGGCACGAGCCCGATGCTGACCGGTGTCAGCCCGTGTAGGTGTCGACGTTCACGATCTCGACCGAGATCGCGCGGCCGTTCGGAGCCTCGTAGGACGACTTCTCGCCGACCTTGAGTCCGAGGATCGCCTGTCCGAGCGGGCTGGCCTCGCTGTAGACGTCGAGGTCGCTGCCCACGGCGATCTCGCGGCTGCCGAGCAGGAAGACCTCTTCGCCGCCGGCGACGATCGCGGTGACGACGGTGCCGGGCTCGACGATGCCGCGGCTCGCGGGCGCCTCACCGACCTTGGCCGTCTTGAGGAGGTTCTCGAGGGTGCGGATCCGCGCCTCCTGCTTGCCCTGCTCGTCCTTGGCGGCGTGGTAGCCGCCGTTCTCCTTGAGGTCGCCCTCTTCGCGGGCCGCTTCGATGCGCTTGGCGATCTCTTCGCGACCGGTGGTGGAGAGGTGCTCGAGCTCGGCGACGAGCCGGTCATACGCTTCCTGCGTGAGGAAGGGAACCTGAGCGTCAGTAGACATGACGAAGCTCCTTCGGTAGGTACCCGGCGACGTTCCGCGGGGGATATGCCAAGACGCCCCGGCACGTGCCAGGGCGTCATCTGTCTGGCACGAGTCTAGGCGACCCAGCAGCTGTTCACCAAACCTGTCGTCGCGGCTGAGACGGTGGGAACCGTGGCCGAGAGCGCCTGCGAATGCGTGTCTCCCGCAGGGATCTCGACGACCTTCCAGCCGACCACGCCGAACTCCTCGTCGAGCGCCTCGACGACGCAGGCCACGTCCTTGCCCTGCACGCCGGTGATCTGGAAGCGCACGGTGACGCTGTGCTCGTCGACCAGGTCGAAGCCGAGGTCGTCGGAGTCGACGGCGTTCATCTGCGACGTGACGATCATCCAGCCGAACGCGCCGACGAGAAGCGCGGCGATGGCGATGACGATGATCCACGGACCCCGTCGGGTGCGGGTGCGGCCATAGCGGTCGTCGAGCTGTTGTGCGGTCGTCACGGGGTGGGTCTTCCGGTCGTTAGGCTGGTAACTCCAGGTTATGCGACCTGCGCATGAAAGGCAGACTCCATGCTTGCTCTGACCGAGACCCCGATGCCGACGCCCACGATGACCGTGGCACCGGAGTTGGTCACGCCCGGATTCGTCGGCTTCGCCGCCGTGGTGATCATCCTCGTCGCGGTGATCCTGCTGATCCTCGACATGAACCGTCGGATCCGTCGGGTGCGCTACCGCGAAGAGGTCAGGGACGAGCTCGATGCCGAAGAGGCCGCGCTCGCGGCCGACGAGGCGACCGAGACGGATGCCGATCTGCCGATCGTCCGCGAGGGCGACGACGACCCCCAGAAGCGCTGACCGGACCGGAGCGGTTCAGGCCCCGAGCGACGGGGACAGCGGCGCCAGCGCGATGAGCAGGCACGCGACCCAGTGGCACAGGAACGCGAGCACCGTGCACAGGTGGAAGATCTCGTGGAAGCCGAAATGGCCAGGCCACGGGTTGGGCTTCTTGAGCGCGTAGACGATCGCGCCGCCCGTGTAGAGCAGGCCGCCGACGATGACGAGCGCCATCATGGTCGCGTTCGCGACGAACAGGTCGGCGAGGTACATCACCGCCGCCCATCCGAGCAGCAGGTAGAGCGCGACATACAGCCACCGAGGGGCATTGATCCAGAAAACGCGGAACAGGATGCCGATCAGCGCACCCGACCAGACGAAGACGAGGAGCAGCGCGCCCTTGCCCGGGGGGAGCGCCAGCACGGCGAGCGGGGTGTACGTCCCGGCGATCAGGAGCAGGATGTTCGCGTGGTCGATCCGCTTGAGGATCATCTTGACCTTCGGACTCCAGTCGATCCGGTGGTACAGCGCCGAGTTGCCGAACAGCAGCAGCGATGACGCCATGAACACCGCCGCAGCCCACTTCGCGGCGCCACCCTGGGCGACGACGATCAGCACCACACCGGCGACGATGGCGATCGGGAAGGTGGCCGCATGCAGCCAGCCTCGCCAGGTGGGTTTGATCTCGGCCGCGGCGACGTCGTGCGCGGCGTCCTCCAAGAGAGGCAGCTGGGGGACGTCGGGTACCGAGGAGTCGGGTGTGCTCACGCCCTCACTCTATGCGGGCGATCATGCAGCCGAGCGTACATATCCTGAGGATCGATCCTCGGTCCCGAGACCGCCGACACGATAGCGTAGGGAGGTGATGTCACGCGATGTTCAGGGGCGGGGGCCGCTGTACCGGCTCTATACCAGCAGGCTTCGCCGACACCTCGACCCCGAGTCGGTTCCGCACCACGTCGCCATGATGATCGACGGCAATCGGCGTTGGGCGCGTCAGCTGGGCTATGACACTCCGGCTGAGGGTCATAGGGCCGGTGCCGCCAAGATGCGGGAGTTCCTCGGATGGTGCGACGAGCTCGGCATCCGCGTCGTGTCGCTCTATCTTCTGTCGAGTGACAACCTGCTCAAGCGCGACTCGGCAGAGCTGGCCGACCTGATCGAGATCATCGCGGAGCTCGCCGAGGCTCTGTCGCGCGAGGGCAACTGGCGAGTGAAGCACGTCGGCCGCTCGGACATCCTCCCCGCGGAGCTCGCGAGAGTGCTCGACGACGCACAGGAGCGCACGCGCGACCACACGGGGCTGCACGTCAACCTCGCGGTCGGCTACGGCGGCCGCAACGAGATCGTCGACGCCGTGCGCAGCATCGTCACCGCGCATCAGGCGTCCGGAGGGACGATCGAGGACCTCGCCGCGCATCTCACACCCGAGATGATCGGCGAACATCTCTACACCGGCGGCCAGCCGGATCCCGATCTCGTCATCCGCACGAGCGGCGAGCAGCGACTGAGCGATTTCCTGCTGTGGCAGAGCGCGCACAGCGAGTTCTACTTCGTCGAGGCGCTCGGGCCGGATCTGCGCCAGGTCGACTTCCTGCGAGCGATTCGCGACTTCGCCGACCGCGATCGGCGCTTCGGCCGCTGAGACGGTGCATCAGGGGGTCGGTCACGTCCCGTTAATCAACACGTAACGAACTGGTGGCGTGTCGAGCCAGGCGAATGTCGGCACCTGGTCGTAGCTTCTAGGCATCGGGCAAGGCGCCCGTCGGGTCGGCCTCAGGTTGACGACTCGTGACCCCCTGGTCGACTCGTTCGAACAAACCGGGATTCCCCGGGTCGGGAGTGGGTCGTGACCTCACGTACAGCGCAGCAGTCCACAGGCACAGCGCAGCAGTCCACCCGTAAGACGACGACGCGAGCAGCGTCCGCTGATCCTGATCAGGATCTCCGGACGTATGTGCTCGACACGTCCGTCCTGCTGAGTGATCCTCAGGCCTTCTTCCGGTTCGCCGAGCATTCGGTGGTCGTCCCGGTCGTGGTCATCACCGAGCTCGAGGGCAAGCGCCACGACCCCGAGATCGGCTACTTCGCCCGTCAGGCGCTGCGTCACCTCGACGACCTGCGCATCGAGCACGGTCGTCTGGACTTCCCGGTCGAGGTGGGCGAGGGCGGCACGCTCCGCGTCGAGCTGGCCAACACCGACTCGTCGGTGCTCCCCGCCGGGATCCGGCTGAGCGACAACGACACCCGCATCCTCTCCGTCGCCATGAACCTCGCACAGGACGGGCAGGACGTCACGATCGTCTCGAAAGACCTTCCGATGCGGGTCAAGGCGGCGTCCCTCGGACTTCGCGCCGAGGAGTACCTCGCCGAGCAGGCCGTCGACTCGGGCTGGACCGGCATCACCACGCTCGACCTGTCGGGCGATGAGATCAGCGACCTGTACGAGAGCGAGGTGGGCATCAGTGAAGACGCCAGAGGCCTGGCGGTCAACACCGGGCTCATCATCCACTCCGAGCGCGGATCCGCCCTCGGCAGGGTGACCGGCGACGGCGAGTACAAGCTCGTGCGCGGCGATCGCGACATCTTCGGGATGCACGGGCGATCCGCCGAACAGCGGATCGCGATCGACCTGCTCACCGACCCCGACATCGGCATCGTCTCGCTCGGCGGGCGTGCGGGCACCGGAAAGTCGGCACTGGCGCTCTGCGCGGGTCTCGAGGCGGTGCTCGAGCGGCAGCAGCAGAAGAAGATCATCGTGTTCCGACCGCTGTTCGCCGTCGGGGGCCAGGAGCTCGGCTACCTGCCCGGCGACCAGGGCGAGAAGATGGGCCCGTGGGGGCAGGCGGTCTTCGACACGCTCGGCTCGGTGGTCTCGGGCAACGTCATGGAGGAGATCGTCGAACGGGGCATCCTCGAGGTGCTTCCGCTCACGCACATCCGCGGTCGGTCGTTGCACGACGCGTTCGTGATCGTCGACGAGGCGCAGTCGCTCGAGCGCAACGTGCTGCTGACGGTGCTCAGCCGCATGGGGCAGAACTCCCGAGTGATCCTGACCCACGACGTCGGTCAGCGCGACAACCTCCGCGTCGGACGTCACGACGGCATCGCCAGCGTCATCGAGACGCTCAAGGGACACGACCTCTTCGCCCACGTGACCCTGATGCGCTCGGAGCGCTCCGCGATCGCCGCCCTCGTGACTGAGCTTCTGGAGGGAGGCGAGCTCAGCTGAGCTGACTCTTCGACAGCGGATGCCGTGGTCTCACGGCATCCGCTGTCGTGTATTCCGGAGGACGCGTCGGCGATTCGCTTCCCTCCGCGCTGACGTCGGCATACGCTCGTGGCACCGAACGCAGACGATGGAGTGATGCGCGATGAGTGATGCGACGAAGACCGTGGAAGACGACCAGCTGCCGCCCGTGGCGGTGGACGAGAAGCCGCGGTGGACTCCGCTGAAGATCGTGCTCTGGGTGGCGATCGCGCTGCTGGGCGGCATCGCCTGGACGATGCTCGCGATCGTCAGGGGAGAGACGGTGAACGCGATCTGGTTCGTGTTCGCGGCGGTCTGCACCTACCTCGTGTTCTACCGCTTCTACTCGAAGTTCATCGAGCGGAACCTGGTCAAGCCGAACGACCGGCGAGCGACCCCCGCCGAGTACAAGGCGGACGGCAAGGACTACGTCGCGACGGATCGTCGGGTGCTGTTCGGCCACCACTTCGCCGCCATCGCGGGCGCCGGTCCACTCGTAGGTCCGGTGCTGGCCGCCCAGATGGGCTACCTTCCCGGCACGATCTGGATCATCGTCGGAGTCGTGCTCGCGGGTGCGGTGCAGGACTACCTCGTGATGTTCTTCTCGATGCGGCGAGGCGGACGCTCTCTCGGTCAGATGGCCCGCGACGAGCTCGGCCGATTCGGTGGAACGGCGGCGATCATCGCGACGCTGCTCATCATGATCATCATCACGGCGATCCTCGCCCTCGTGGTCGTGAACGCCCTCGGGGAGAGCCCGTGGGGCGTGTTCTCCGTGGCGATGACGATCCCGATCGCCCTGTTCATGGGGGCGTACCTCCGATGGATCCGCCCCGGCAAGATCACCGAGGTGTCGATCATCGGCTTCGTGCTGCTGATGGCCGCGATCATCGGCGGCGGCATGGTCGCCGAGACCGACTGGGGTCAGGCGATCTTCACGCTCGACCGGACGACCATCGCGTGGGGCATCATCGTCTACGGCTTCATCGCGGCGGTGCTGCCCGTGTGGATGCTGCTGGCTCCGCGTGACTACCTCTCGACGTTCATGAAGATCGGCGTGATCGTGGCGCTCGCCGTCGCGATCCTGTTCGTGCGGCCCGAGATCACCGTCCCGGCCTTCAGCGAGTTCGCCGCGGGCGAGACGGGGCCGGTCTGGGCAGGGGCGCTCTTCCCGTTCCTCTTCGTGACGATCGCCTGCGGGGCGCTGAGCGGATTCCATGCGCTCATCGCGTCGGGCACGACGCCGAAGATGATCGAGAAGGAGAAGCAGACGCGCTTCATCGGCTACGGCGGGATGCTCATGGAGTCGTTCGTCGCGATCATGGCGCTCGTCGCCGCGATCTCCATCGACCGCGGGCTGTACTTCGCCATGAACTCCTCGCCGGCGGCGACGCTCGGCACGGTCGAGGGCGCGGTCGCGTTCGTCAACGGTCTCGGCCTGACCGGGGTGAACCTGACACCCGAGATGCTCACGAGCACGGCCGAGGCGGTGGGGGAGGAATCGATCGTCTCCCGCACGGGCGGCGCGCCGACGCTGGCTCTCGGCCTCGCACACATCATGCAGCAGTGGATCGGCGGCACCGGGATGATGGCGTTCTGGTATCACTTCGCGATCATGTTCGAGGCGCTGTTCATCCTGACTGCGGTGGACGCCGGCACCCGCGTCGCGCGCTTCATGCTGCAGGACTCGGTCGGCAACGTCTTCCCTCGCTTCAAGGACACCTCGTGGCGGGTGGGCGCGTGGATCTGCACGGCCGTCATGGTCGCGGGGTGGGGCGCGGTGCTGATCATGGGGGTCACGGATCCTCTCGGCGGCATCAACACCCTGTTCCCGCTGTTCGGCATCGCCAATCAGCTGCTGGCGGCGATCGCCCTCTCCGTGGTGCTCACGATCGTGGCGCGCAGACGCACCTTCAGGGTTCTCTGGGTGGTGGCGCTGCCGCTGGCATTCGTCACGGTCGTGACGGTGACGGCCTCGCTGCAGAAGATCTTCTCGACCGTGCCGCAGGTCGGCTACTTCGCGAACCATGTCGCCTTCCGCGACGCTCTCGCGGCGGGGGAGACCTCCTTCGGCACGGCGACCAGCGTCGCCGCGATGGAAGCGGTCGTCCGCAACACCATGATCCAGGGCATCCTGTCGGTGACGTTCCTCGTGCTGTCGGTGATCGTGATCACCATCTCGATCATCAAGGTCATCCAGGCCGTGCGCCCCGGGCCCGTCATCGACCAGGAGGACCCGGAGGTGCCGTCGCACCGCTTCGCACCGGCCGGTCTCATCGCCTCGTCGGAGGAACGCGCCGTCGAGAAGCAGTGGAACGCCCTCCCTTCGTCCGCTCAGCCCACGAGGGGGCACTGATGGCCGCCGTGGTATCCGACCATGTTCGGCGGGCCTGGCACGCGGTCGCCTGGTACGTGAACGGCGTGACCGGGCAGTCGCGGTACGCGTCCTACGTCGCGCACGAGCGGGAGCGGCATCCCGAGAGAGAGCCGCTCAGTGAGCGGGAGTTCTGGAGGGCGCACTACGCGCAGCAGGATGCCGACCCGGGTGCCCGCTGCTGCTGACGCCGTAGACGACGGATGCCGCAGGGACCGAGTCCCTGCGGCATCCGTGTTCAGAGCCTGACGATCAACCGGGGTGGGTCATCGAGAGCAGGTCGAGCTTCTCGTCGAGCTGCTCGAGCGTCAGGTCGCCGCGTTCGACGTATCCGAGGTCGATCACGGCGTCGCGCACCGTGATGCCCTTCGCGACCGAGTGCTTGGCGATCTTCGCCGCTGCCTCGTAGCCGATGAGCTTGTTGAGCGGGGTGACGATCGACGGGCTCATGCCGGCGAATGCCGCCGCGCGGTCGAGGTTCGCCTGCAGTCCGTCGACGGTCTTGTCGGCGAGCACACGCGAGGCGTTCGCGAGCAGACGGATCGACTCGAGCACCGCCGTGCCCATGACCGGGATGGCGACGTTCAGCTCGAAGGACCCGGACGCGCCGGCCCAGGCGACGGTCGCGTCGTTGCCGATCACTCGCGCGCAGACCATCAGCACAGCCTCGGGGACGACCGGGTTGACCTTGCCGGGCATGATCGACGAGCCGGGCTGAAGGTCGGGGATGTGCAGCTCTCCGAGACCCGTGTTGGGGCCCGAGCCCATCCAGCGCAGGTCGTTGTTGATCTTGGTCAGCGAGACCGCGATCGTGCGCAGCGCGCCCGAGGCCTCGACGAGTCCGTCGCGGTTGGCCTGCGCCTCGAAGTGGTCCTTCGCCTCGGTGATCGGCAGCTCGGTCTCGGCGGCGAGCAGCTCGATGACCTTCTGCGGGAATCCGAGCGGCGTGTTGATGCCGGTGCCGGTGGCGGTGCCGCCCAGCGGAACCTCGGCGACGCGGGGGAGTGCAGACTGCACGCGCTCGATGCCGAGGCGCATCTGACGGGCGTAGCCGCCGAACTCCTGGCCGAGCGTGACCGGGGTGGCGTCCATGAGGTGCGTGCGGCCGGACTTCACCGCGTCCTTCCACAGCTCGGCCTTCGCCTCGAAGGCGACGGCGAGGTGGTCGAGCGCGGGGATGAGCGTGTCGATGAGCGCCTGCGTGACGGCGATGTGCACGGAGGTCGGGAACACGTCGTTCGACGACTGCGAGGCGTTCACGTGGTCGTTCGGGTGCACGTTCGCACCGAGGATGCGGGTGGCGAGAGTGGCGAGCACCTCGTTCATGTTCATGTTCGACGACGTGCCGGAGCCCGTCTGGTAGGTGTCGACCGGGAACTCACCGTCGTGGGCACCGGCGGCCACCTGGTCGGCGGCCTGGGCGATCGCGTCGGCGATGGCCCCGTCGAGGGTTCCCAGCTCCTTGTTCGCGAGTGCAGCGGCCTTCTTGATGCGCGCGAGCGCGGCGATCTGCGTGGACTCCAGGCCCTTGCCCGAGATCGGGAAGTTCTCGACGGCGCGCTGCGTCTGTGCGCCATAGAGCGCGTTCACGGGAACCCGCACCTCGCCCATGGTGTCGTGCTCGATGCGGTACCCCTGCGCGTCTGCGCCACTGTGCTGGTCGGTCATTCCGAACCCTCCTTGGTTGCGGGGCCGTGCCCCTCGGTGTCGTTTCCGTCTGTGTCGATTCCGACCGTGATGACGGGCACCGCAGTGCCCTCGGCCAGACGGTAGTTGGCGCCCACGATGCCCAGACGGCCGTCGGAGACAGCCTGCGAGATCACCTCGGACGACTGCAGCAGGTCCCGGACCGTGTTGCGCAGGTGCTCTTCGCCCACGAGCTCCGCGTCGATCTCGGCGACGGTGGTGCCGCCGCTCTCGGCCAGCACCTTGCGCGCCGCCGGGACGATCGGGGCGATGAGCTTCCAGATGTGCGGCGGCAGGGGCGCGGCGTCGATGGCCGTTCCGTCGATGGCAGCGCGGACGGCACCGCACGAGTCATGCGCGAGGACGACGATCAGAGGCACGTTCAGCACGGCGACCGCATACTCGAGGCTCGCGACTATGGACTCGCCGATCACCTGGCCGGCGTTGCGCACGACGAACAGGTCGCCGAGTCCGAGGTCGAAGATGATCTCCGCGGCGAGGCGCGAGTCCGAGCAGCCGAACAGCGTCGCGACCGGATGCTGTGCCTCAGCGAGGTGCTTGCGTCGAGCCACGTCCTGGTTCGGGTGCTGAGGTGCGTCGGCGACGAATCGCCGATTGCCGTCCTGCATCTGCTTCCAGGCAGCAGCGGGCGTGAGCGCGTGGGTCATGGTCACTCCGAGAGGTCGCGGATCTGGGGGACGAGAGACTCGGCGAGTTCCGCGGTGGAATCGGCGGAACGCGAGCCGTAGAGCAACAGGTAGTCGTCACCCGCCTGGGTGCCGATGGCGTAGGTGATGTTCTGCTTCGCCCCGGCATCACCGAGGTCGTAGACATCCCATTCCAGGCCGCCGATCGACGTCGTGTCGGTGGGCGCGGTGCCGTTGAGACGCTGAGGCGCCCATGAGGAGTCGGCGTCGAAGGCCTGCGCGAGCTTGATGAATCCGCGCTCGTCCTCGGCGGACGGCGCCAGGGTGACGTCCCAGACCACGGTGGCGGCGCTCGTGAGCTCGGCGGTGTTGACCCGCCAGAAGTCCGCCAGATCGGGCACGATCACCGGGCGATCCATGGTGGATTCCACGTCGCCGGCGATGCCGACCACGTCGATCTTCTGCGTGGTCGCAGGCTCTCCGCGCGGAACGGCCAGCACGATCACCGCGACGATGGCGAGGGTGACGATCAGCGCGGCGACCAGACTGCGCACGGTCTGACTCGAGCGGTAGGCCTTGCTCGAGGCGGCCTTGCGTGCGGCGGTCTCCTCGGGAGTCTCCGGACGCCCGAGCTCGGCGACGATGGGAGCCGGCTTGTTCACGATTCGTCTCCCTCGGCGGTGCCGGTCGACGTGGCGCGCGCGGCCTCGAGGCGGCGCTTCGCTCCGAGCAGCCATTCTTCGCAGCGAGCAGCGAGCGCCTCGCCGCGCTCCCAGAGTGCGAGCGACTGTTCGAGCGTCGGAGCGCCCTGTTCGAGTTCGGAGACGACCTTCACGAGCTCATCGCGAGCGGCCTCGAATGACAGGGTGTCCACGGGGGTGTCATTCAGCGCACTCACGCCTCCATCCTACGCGGTGCGCACGACACCCTCAGCCGGAACGAGGCACCGGTGCTTCCTCGATCTCGCCTTCGGAGCGCGCCGCGATCGAGCCCCGGTCGACCGTGATCGTCAGGCCGCTGCCTGCCGGTGCGTCCGCGGCGTCTCGGAGGATCACTCCGCCGTCGAGGTGGGCGATCGCGTAGCCGCGCGACAGCGTGGCTGCAGGAGAGAGCGCCCTCAGCGAGGCCCGAAGTTCGCTGGTCGCGCGACCGGCCGCATCGTGTTGGCGCCTGATCGTGTCGCGGCCGCGCGAGAGCAGCAGCCACACGTCTTGGGAACGCGACTCGATGATCGGGTCGGGAGAGCGGAGAGAGGGGCGCGAGCGCAACTGCTCCAGCTGCGCGATGTCGTGCGAGAGCCGCTGCGTGAGCCTCGTCGTCGCTCTCGAGCGCAGTTGCGCGATCAACGCGCGCTGCTCGCTCACGTCGGGGACGACGCGCTTCGCGGCATCCGTGGGAGTCGAGGCGCGCAGATCGGCGACGTCGTCGAGCAGCGGGTGATCGTTCTCATGGCCGATCGCGCTGACGATCGGCGTGGATGCTGCCGCCACGGCCCTCACGAGACGCTCGTCGCTGAATCCGAGAAGCGTCTGCGGGTCGCCACCGCCCCGGGCGATGACGATGACGTCGACATCGGGGTCGGCGTCGAGACGCGCCAGCGCCGCGAGCGTCTCCGGCACGCATCGGTCGCCCTGCACGGCGGCGTACTCGGTGCGGAACCGCACCTGCGGCCAGCGGAGCTCCGCATTGCGGTGCACGTCCTTCTCGGCATCGGACTTCTCGCCGGTGATCAGACCGATCACGTGCGGGAGGAAGGGCAGGCGCT